>JBIOED010000001.1:0-87464 GCA_044445675.1 Caulobacterales bacterium
AGCGACAAACGTCCGCAGGCGGGTGCTTAGGCCGCTAGGCGCGCTTGTCGGAACTCCGCGGCGCCTTTTCCACGCATTCGCTCACCTCGCGATGCGGAGAAAGGCGACGACCGCGACCGCCGCCCGGGTTTCGGGCAGCGAGTTCATCATCACCACGGGAATGTGCCGGAGGTCTTCGTTCGCGGCCACCGCGCGCGCAGCAATCCTGGGCCGTCCAGAACCGGTATCATCCAGTCGGTAATCAGGTCGGCGGCGTCCTCGCTGAGTCGGTCCAGCGCCTGCCCGCCGGGACGCGCGCATCACTCTCGTGGGCAACCCGTCCAGATCCCGAAACCCGTCGTGACCCCGCTCGTCAGCTTGGGCGTGCGGGTGTAGAATATCTGATCGCGGGCCGTGGCTTCCATGGGCGCCTGCGGCTGAGAGACCGTCTGCGCTCCCGCCTGATTGGCAATGGAGCCAGCAATGTCGGTCGTCACCTTTTATCTTTGCAAGCTGGACGGCTCAGAGAGTTCGTTCGAAGCCTTTGAACTAGGGTCCGACGTCGAGGCGCCGGATCGCGCGAACGCGATGCTGGCGGAGCATCTGAACTGCGCCTTTGTTGCGGTCTGGCAGGAGAAGCGGACGGTTTTGACGCAGCAGAGGCGACCACCAAGCGTTGCCGTGCGTTGCGACGGAACCGGGATGGCCCTGTAGGATCGATACGCCTCTCTTCGGCAAAGCGTCGTGTCGCAAATTCAACCTATCGCGCCAGTCCTGGACGGACGTCCCTCCGCAACCTCGGCCGCCGTTAGACCTGCTGCTGCACCTCCAGGACGATCTTGCCGCGGACGTGGCCGTCCTCGAGCTGCCTCTCGGCCTTGGCCGCCTCCGCCAGGGGGAAGACGCGGGCGACGGAGGGGATCACCTTGCCGTCGTCGATCATCTGCCCGATCACCGCCAACTGGGCGCCGTTGGGCTGCGCCACGTAGTGGGCGGAACGCGCGGTCTTGGCGCGGGCCTTGGCCTTGTCAGGTTCGGTGAGGGTCGAGACCATGGCGCCGCCCTCCCTCAGCACCGCCCAGGACCGATCCTGCGTCTCGCCGCCCACCAGGTCGTAGACGAGGTCGATGTCCCGGGCGCAGTCCTCGAACCGCTCGGCGTGGTAATCGATCACCTCCGAGGCGCCCAGGCCGCGCACGAAATCCATGTCCTTGCGGGCGCAGGTGGCGATCACCGTGGCGCCCTTGGCCCTGGCGAGCTGCACCGCGAAGTGGCCGACGCCGCCAGAGGCTCCGTGGATCAGCACCCGCTGGCGGGCGGTGAGATGCCCGTTGTCGAACAGCCCCTGCCAGGCAGTGAGCGCGGCCAGCGGCACGGCGGCGGCCTGGATGAAGTCGAGGCTGTGCGGCATGCGCGCGCAGTCGGCGGCCTTCACCGCCGCGAACTCGACGTAGCCGCCACGGTCGCGGCCCAGCATGGCGTAGACCGCATCACCGGCCCGGAAGGGGCCGCCGCCGGCGTCCTCCACCGTGCCGGCCACGTCGCGGCCCAGGGTCAGCGGCAGGGCGCTTTCGGGCACGTAGCCGCCGTTTCGCATCTTGTAGTCCACCGGGTTGACGCTGGCGGCCTCGACGCGGACCAGCACCTCGTCGGACGCGGGCTGCGGCCGTGGCTGGTCCTCGACCTGCAGGACCTCTGGGCCGCCGAATTCGTGGATGCGCACCGCTTTCATGGGGAGGTCCTCCGGCTGGGGATGTGTCAGGCGGCGAACCCGCCGTACCGGCCCCAGGTTCCGCGGCGCTTGGGCCGCAAAGCGGGAGGGAAGGTCAGTGCGTCCAGACCGGCTTGGCGTCAGCGTCCGCGACGGTCTCGGCCAGGCGGTAGAAGAACCGGTTGAACTTGCCGGCGGCCTGGAAGTCCATCGGCTGGGTCACGTCGTCCTGCGGGCGGTGGTAGCGGACCTGATACCATTCCCGGTAGCGCCGCTCAGCCTCGGTCCCGGGGCGATAGCCGAAGATGAAGCCGGTCGCCGGTATGTGCGCCTGCAGGAAGGGCCAGTGGTCGGCGCGTTGCAGCAGGCCGCGTTCGGGTTCCGAATCCGGCTGGATGCGGATCGCCATGGCGGCGGCGACCTCGCGCGCGGTCGTCCCCAGGCTGGTGTCGTCGACCGCAAGTTCGGTCAGGATGTCGAGCGGGAACAGTGGCCGCAGCTGGTCGAGGTTGATGTCGGCGACGATCGAGGCCTTGGGCACGGTCGGGTGATCCACGAACCAGTGGGCGCCGAGCAGGCCCTTCTCCTCGCCGGCGAAGGCGGCGAAGACCACGCTGCGGCGCAGGGGCTTGCCCTGATGCCGGTCGGCGAACCGGATCAGCGTGCCGACATAGGCCGCGTCGTCCAGGGTCCCGTTGTAGAGGTTGTCGCCGTTCACCGGCTCGCCGAAGCCGTAGCCGTCGAGGTGGGCGGAAAGCACAAGGTGCTGGCTTGCCAGCTTCGGATCGCGGCCGGGCAGGACAGCGAGGACGTTCTTGGCGGTGTAGTCGCGCTTTGCGATGTGGAACTGCGCCTCCAGGCTGGCCTTGAAGTCGAAGGCGGCCAGCGGCTGCTTTGAACCGCCGCGCTTCAGCAGCGCGTCCGGGTCCTGGCCGGCCTTCCTGGCCATGACGGAAAACAGCTTGGCGCTCATGGTCATCACCGGCAGGGCCGGCGCGGACGGCGGGCGGGCGCCGGCGATGGTGACGCTTCGCGCATAGGCGGCCGGCCAACGCGGCGGCTCGATGGTGAAATAGGGATCGTCGACCTCAATCAGGCCGGCCGCGCCCGCCGCCGCGGCCGCCTTGATACGTTCGGCAGCGCTCGGCAGGCCGGCCCGTTTGGTGTTGAAACACACCACGACCTTGCCCTGGGCGCCGGTGAGGGCGGCCGCCCCGCAATAGCCGCGGAAGACGAGGGGCGCATCGATGTGGGACGGCAACGCGTCGGTGGGCCGCACGGTGATGCCTTCCAGCAGAGGGGCCAGCGGCTCGGTCCGGTCGCCGTGGCGGATGCCGAAAACCGTGCCGCGCTTTTCCACCGCCACCTCGTGCACCGGGAAGACCTGGAACCAGCCGCCGTTGTCGCCCGCCGGCTTCAGGCCCGCGGCCCGGAACCGCTCCATGACGATGTTGGCGGCGCGGTCATAGCCGGCCGAGCCCGTGTCGCGGCCCTCCATGGCGTCGGAGGACAGCGTCTCGGCGATCTGCCACCAGGCCTTGGTGTCGGGGTCCTTGATGCCGGCCGAACGGGGCGGCGCGGCCTGGGCCGCGCCGGTGGCCAAACCGGCGAGGATCAGGGCGGCGAGGGCGCGGGCGGTCCTCATTTGTAGCGGCCGAACCAGGCGAGGATGGCGTGCGCCTTGGCCGCCGACTGCGAGGGCCGTTCGGCGAGGCCGCCGTGCGAGGCGCCGGGCCCCTGGATCATGGCGGTCGGCACGCCCCGCAGCTGCAGGGCGTCGAAGAACTGCTCGGCCTCGGACGGCGGCGTGCGGTGGTCGTCGGTCCCGACGACCACCAGGGTCGGCGTCTTCACGTTGCCCACCAGCGACAGCGGCGAGCGCGCCCAATAGCCCTGCGGGTCCTCCCACGGCATCTTGCCGAACCAGTTGGTGGCCATGAAATTGTAGCCGTCGGTGGTCAGGACCTCGCTGGTCCAGTTGATCACCGGCTTCTGGGCCGCGGCGGCCCGGAAGCGGGCGGTCTTGCCGACGATCCAGGCGGTCAGCGCCCCGCCGCCCGAGCCGCCGGTGACATAGAGGCGGTTGGGATCGACCGAGCCCTTGGCGATCGCCGCGTCCACCGCGCTCATCAGGTCGTCGTAGTCGTGGCTGGGGTAGTTCTTGTCGATGGTGTTGGCGAACGCCTCGCCATAGGAGGTCGAGCCGCGCGGGTTGGCGTAGACCACCATGTAGCCGGCCGCGGCGTAGAGCTGGTCGTCGGTGGAGAAGGCGGGGCCATAGGCGGCGAACGGGCCCCCGTGGATCTCCAGGATCAGCGGATACTTTTTCGCTGGATCGAAGTTCGGCGGGGTGACCAGCCAGGCGTCGATCGGCTTCTGGTCATAGGACGAGGTCACCGCCAGGGGCTCGACCCTGGCCAGGGTCTTGTCGCCGAACAGGTCGGCGTTGAGGCGGGTCAGGCGCTGCGCCTTGCCGCCGCGCACCACCGAGATGTCGGACGGCGAGGACGCGTCGCCGGAGGTGTAGGCCACCAGCCCGTTCTTGCCGACCGAGAACTCGCCGCCGGCGTAGGGCCGGTCCATCTCGGCGCTGCTGGTCAGGCCGCTGGCGACGGTCTGCATCTTGCCGTCCAGGCTGACGCGGGCGACCTTGGTGACCCCGTGGTCGGCGTAGTCGACGTAGAGGCTTTTGCCGTCCGCCGCCCAGGTCGGGGCGCCGACGCTGCGGTCGAAGCCGCCGGTGATCACGTGGCTGTTCCTGCCGTCGCGATCCATCACATAGAGGCGCACGTTCTCGTAGCCGCGATGGCCGTGGTCGTCGAAGCCGACGTAGGCGATCTTCGAGCCGTCCGGCGAGGGGGTCGGCGCCTGGTCGGGACCGTCGCGGGTGGTCAGCCGGGTCAGCGCGCCGTCGGCGATGGCGACCTGGTAGATGTCGCTTTCCTGCGCCTCGCGCTCCCAGTTGGGCGAGCGGTTGGTGGCGAACAGCAGGCTCTTGCCGTCGGGGGTGAAGGCGACCTGGCCGCCCTCGTCATACTTGCCGAAGGTCAGCTGCCGGGGCTGGCCGCCATCGGCGGAGACCACGAACAGGTGGCGGTAGCCGGGCTTCACATAGCCGGCGCCGTCGCGGCGGTAGGTGACCCGGTCGATGACCTTCAGCGGCTCGGCCCATTTGGCGCCGGGCGGCGGCGTCAGCGCCGTCCCCAGGGGCTGGGTGGGCGCCAGCGTCAGCATGATCATGGCCAGGGTCTTGCCGTCGGGCGACCAGGCGATCGAACTGGGCGCCTGCTCCAGGTTGGCGACCTTGGCGGAGCGGCCGCTGGCCATCCACCGCACGTAGAGCTGCGCGCCGCCGGGGCCGGCCACCACATAGGCCAGCCGCGTTCCGTCCGGCGACCAGCGCGGGTGCAGGTCGGCCGCATCCTCGGTGGCCAGCGGCGTCTGGGCGCCGGTCGCGGGATCCACCAGCCAGATCGACGGGCGGCCCTTGTCGGTCATGATGTCCTGGGTGACGCGCACATAGGCGATCGCCCCGCCGTCGGGCCGCACCTGCGGATCGCTGGCGGCGCGCAGGGCGAAGATGTCGCGGCCCTGGAACGTCCTGGCCGGCCCCTCCGGGACCTGGGCGAAGGACGGCGCCGCGCAGGCAAGCGAAAGCGCGGAAACGAGCAAGGCAAGACGCATGGAGGCTCCCCGAAACTGACGGCGCCTAGAAAGGCTGCGCCGCGGGGGTTTGTCCAGCGGGCGCGGGACCGCTACATGCTCGAAGATGGCCGAAGCATTCAACGACATCATCCTCCCCGCCGCCAAGGCCGAGCGCTACGCCGCCCTGGCGCAGGAGATCGCCGCCGTGCTGGAGGGCGAGCCGAACCTGGTCGCACGGATGGCGAGCGTGGCCGCCATGCTGGCCGCCAGCTTCGACCACTTCTTCTGGACCGGCTTCTACGTGGTCGACCCGGACAAGCGCGAGGAACTGGTGGTGGGGCCCTACCAGGGGACGCTCGGCTGCCTGCGGATTCCGTTCGGCCAGGGCGTCTGCGGGACGGCGGCGCGCAGCCGCCAGACCCAGGTGGTCGATGACGTGAACGCCTTCCCCGGCCACATGGCCTGCGACAGCCGATCGGTCAGCGAGGTGGTGGTGCCGGTGGTGGACGCGCAGGGCCGCCTGATCGCGGTGTTCGACGTGGACTCCGAAACGCCGGCCGCCTTCGACGGCGTGGACGTCGAATGGCTCGAACGGATTTTGCAGGACAGCTTCGCGGATTGATCCTTGAGCTATCGCGGCACGGGCGGCCCCGAGCTGTAGTCGATGCTGGGGTCGTGCGCCTTCTGCGCGCCTGAACCGAAATTGTAGGTCAGGGTGACGAGCATTGTACGCCCCATCTTGTCCACGGTGCGGCGATCCCGCAGCGTCGGCAGGGTGTAGTTGATCGTCTGCCGATTGCTGTCGAGCAGGTTCTGCACCGTGACGACGAGGAACAAGGCGGGCGACAGCTTCCGGCGGTAACCGAGGTTCAGGAGGCCGATGGCGCCAAGCGTCCCCTGCGGTGTGATCGTCCGGCCGGATAGGCTGCCGTTCAGCTGGAAAACATCGCGGGCCGTGGGCGACCAGCTGAGCGTGCCGCGCCCGCTCACCACGGAGCCGGACCTCGCCTCGCCCAGGCCGATGGCGCTCGCCGGAACCTCCATCCAATAGGTCTCGGCGCTGGCGTTGAGGCTGATCGTCGAAGTGAGCTGCCGGTTGCCGGCCAGCGAAAGGCCGGCTCTGCGGGCCTCCCCGAGGTTGTCCTGGGTGAACAGCAGGACGCCGCCGCCCTGATCCCGCACCACCGGGGTGAAGGCGTTATGCAGTTCGCGGTAGTACAGGGTGGCGGCGACGGAAGACGATCCGTTGCGCGCGTCGTAAGCCACCTCGAAGGCGTCCGTTTCCTGCGGCCGAAGGTTGGGGTTGCCGCCGTTTAGGTCCCGAGGGTCGCCAAATGTGATGAGTGGGCTCAACTGAGCCGGCGTCGGCCGGTCGATACGGCGGCTGTAGCTGGCTCTGATCGTGCGGTCTTCGCCCATCGGGTAGGAGAGGTGCAGACTTGGGAAAGCCTGGAAGAGGTCCCTTTCATGCGGTTGATTGGCGCCAGCGAGCGTAGTGGTGGTCCGGCTGCTCTCCAATCGCAGGCCCGCCAGCACGGTCAGGTCGCCAAGCTCCTTCTGCAGAGTGGCGTACGCGGCGTTGAGCTCCAGACGATAGGCGAAGGCGCCGCTGCGCGTGGGAACGGCCGCGATAGCGATGGACGTCGGGCCTTCGCCGAAGATCTTCGAGAGGTCGGATGTGGTGATCGCGCCATCATAGCCGAGCTTGAGTTCGCCGCTCGCGAATGACGAGTTCTTGTAGTCGGTCCTGATTTCCGTGGTGTCCGTTGTCTGGGCGCTTGCTGAAAGGTCGAACGTGTCCGGCGCAGCGGGCTGGATCGACGAGTTATGGTAGAGTGTGCGCGAGCGAATTCCGGTGCGGCTGACGCGCACGTCAGCGGTCAGTTCCTGATCGTCGCCGAGCTTGCGCCGGAAGCTCGCGCCGGCAAGGCGGGCGTCGACGTTCACAGGGCTGTTGTACAGCTGACGAATGACTTCGGACCCGCCGTTGCTGTCGCCGATGGTCGCGAGCACGTCGCCGGTCTGGCGGAGGCGGGCGGTGACGCCCTGGAGTCGCGCGCCGATGCGCGTGCGTGGGTCGAGGTCGTAGTCGGCGGCCAGGTGCGCCACAGCGCTGCTCAGTGTCCCGTCGTAGTTGTCGACTTCACGGCCTTCTTGCGATCCGCCTGCCACGAGCGGCGCGATCTCCTCGCTAGTCTTGCCCGACGCCGGATCGCGCCCTCGATAGTTGACGTCGCCCGAAAGGCTGAGCTTTGCGGAGTTGTAGCTCTCGCTGATCCCGGCGATCGCCTGCCGCCTTTCGCCTACCCCGATCTTGGCCGAACCCGAGTAGCCCGCCTTGTGGGCGTGCCTGGAGATGAGGTTGATGATGCCGGCGCTGCCTTCCGCGCCTTCGGCCGCCGAAGGGTTGGTGAGCACCTCGACGCGCTCGTACTGGTCGGCCGGGAGACTCTGCAGCGCCGTCGCCCGTGCGGCGCCGCTGAAGAGGCCCGACGGCTTGCCGTCGACCATGATGGTCACCTTCTGGTCGCCTCTCAGGCTGACATTGCCTTGCACGTCGACGTCCACCGATGGGACCGTGCGAAGGAGGTCGGCCACCGTGCCGGACTGGGCCTGGAGGTTCTTGCTCAGCGCGTAGCTGCGGCGGTCGATCTCGACGCGATCATGCTGCTGCGACGGGCCTGTGACGACTACCTCGTCTACGGTTTTGGCTGGCGGCGCCTCGGCGTCAGGCTTCGCGGACGCCTGGGCCGGCTCTATCGCCGGCTGCGCGAGACCGATCGCCGGGATCGAGGCAAGCGCGCCTGCGACCGCGAACCACTTCGACATCAAATGCACTACCAAGCCCCCTTTGACACTAGCGGAAAGCGGAGCTATGCAACGCATCACGCTGTCGATTACGAATGTGATCGATACACTGATAACGGATGTAATCGATGTCAATCAGCGGCGCCGAAAGTCGAATAATGGAAGCCCTATGGCGGAGGAGTCCGCTCACGGCTGAGGAGATCGTCGCGGAAGTCGCGGGACCCCAACGCTGGAGCGAGGCCACGGTGAAGAGCCTCATCAACCGCCTGCTCACCAAGGGCGCGATCGAGGCGGAGAAGGCCGGGCGGCGGTATCTCTATCGCCCACAGGTGGATCGCGGGGCCTATGTGTCGCAGGAGAGCCGGGGTCTGCTTGACCGGCTGTTCGACGGTCGGATCGCCCCCCTCGTCAGCCACTTCTCGAAGACCAATCAGCTCTCGTCCGAGGACGTTGCGGAACTAAAGCGCCTCATCGCGGAGCTGGACGATGATCGTTGACGCTCTGTTTCTCGCCGCCCGGGCGAACCTGGCCGGGAGCGTCGCCATAGCCGCTGTCGCGCTGCTTCGCCGGCCCGTCCGCTCGATCTTCGGGGCCCCGGCCGGCTACTGTCTCTGGGCGATTCCCTTGGTGATGGCGTTGGCGAGCCTTGTTCCCGCTCCGGAGGGGGGGCTGATTGCGCCGATCGCTCTCAGCGCCACGAGCGGCCTTCGCGCTGCGGCTTCTCTGAGGAGCGGATCGCTCTGGCCGGCGTCGGTCGGCGGCATCTGGGCGCTGGGAGCCATCATTTACGCAACGCTGCTTGGGGCACAGCAGATGCGGTTCGCGTCCGCCTTGCGTGGAGGCAGCACCGCGTCCGTTGGCGGAACGCTCGTGATCCGCGCCGCGCGGACCGACATAGGGCCCGCCGTCGTCGGGCGCGCGATCATTCTGCCACGTGACTTCGAGGCCCGCTTCACCCGCGCCGAGCAGGCCGCCATCCTCGCCCACGAAGCCCAGCACCTGGCGCGAGGCGACGTGCTCGCCAACGCGGTCGTGGCCTTGATCCAATGCCTATGCTGGTTCAACCCGTTCGTGCACCTCGCCGCGCGCTGGATCCGCTTCGACCAGGAGTTCGCCTGCGATGCCGCGGTGATTGCCGATCAGCCGGCCCTGCGGCGACCTTACGCCGAGGCCCTCCTGAAGACGCAGGTGATGGCCGCGATCCCGCCGGCAGGCTGTGCCTGGCGCGCCCGCGGCTTCCCGGCGCTCAGGGACCGCATCCGGTTCCTGAAGCAACGCGCGCCAAGTCCGCCGCGCCGGGCCAGTGGCGCCCTGCTCCTCGCAGCCCTGACCTTGGGCGGCGGCTACGCGGCGTGGGCCGCCCAGCCGCCGCAGGGCCGCGCCGTGGCGCACCCGGACTGGTCGCGGCGACCGATTGGCTCCGACCTTGTTCGCTTCTATCCCCGCGAAGCACTCGCCCGGCGGCTAGGGGGGATGGCCGTCATACAATGTCGCGTCGACCGGACCGGCGCGCTCTCTGCCTGCGCGATCTTACGCGAGGGCCCGCAGGGCCTCGGGTTCGGGAACGCCACCCTCCAGATGGCGCCGCTATTCCAGATGAAGCCGATGAGCGTGAACGGCCGGCCCGTCGCCGGCGGGATCGTGAGGATCCCGGTCAAGTTCGAGCTTCCACCCACGCAGGCCGGCCGGTCGTGATGCAGGCGACCGATCCCCCTGCGGTCACCGTAACCGCCGCGGTCGCCAAGCCGGCGGACGTGGTGGTCGTCAGCCGCGATACGCGCAACGAGGTTCTAGCCAGCAGGGATACACCGCTTCCTCTGATCAGAGCTCACAAGACCGAGGACGCCCTCCTGCGCCAGGCCATCTTCTTGACGAGCACCCTTTCTGTGGTGCGCCCCGCGGCGGGAGCCGGCGAGGAGACCCTGCACTGGACCTACGAACCCTACCTGCAACGCCAGCTCTGCTTCACCTCGATAACCGGTCAGTTCAGTTGCGCCGCCGCCGAGGTCGAAGAGCTGACGGAGAAGGCCGCCGGTGAGGCGCCGCTGGCGCCCCCCGGCCAAGCCACGCCGGGCCCAAACCTCGCGGCCGAGACGGCGCGCATCGCCGTGGTCGCCGCCCTGCACACCAGGGCGGCCGCTCTCTTCGAGGCTGACCGGCGGCTCAAGCTTAGTCCGATGCTGAAGGCGGCAGGCGTCTCGATTCGACGGATCGTTGACTCAGCGGGCTCTGCCCGCCGCTGAATAGACCGGCGCCCAAGATCGATCCTCCTTCCAGAGCCCGCACGCGTGGGGGGAACTGACCAAGGGAATATAGGCAGCTATGGGTCCTGAAGCCGTCCCAGGCCCCGGCCACCCACGTTGACGTTCGCGTCGGCCCGCCTTGTCTTCCGCAGCGGCGCCTTCATACAGTCGTTTTGACGCGCGATGGAGCGCACGGGTTTTTCATCAAGGGAGCACGGCCATGGCCGAAGCCTATATCGTAGCTGCGACGCGCACCGCCGGCGGGCGCAAGGGCGGACGCCTGCGGGACTGGCATCCGGCCGACCTGGGCGCGGTGGTGCTGAACGACCTGGTGGACCGCACGGGCGTCGATCCGGCGGTGATCGAGGACGTGGTGATGGGCTGCGTCATGCAGGTGGGCGAGCAGGCGACCAACATCGCCCGCAACGCGGTGCTGGCCTCGCGCCTGCCGGAGAGCGTGCCGGGCACCTCGGTGGACCGCCAGTGCGGCTCCTCGCAGCAGGCGATGCAGTTCGCCGCGCAGGCGGTGATGAGCGGCACGATGGACGTGGTGATCGCCTCGGGCGTCGAGAGCATGACCCGGGTGCCGATGGGCCTGTCCGTCGCGCTGCCGGCCAAGGAGGGCTTCGGCCAGCCGATGAGCCCGAACATGCAGGCGCGCTATCCGAACATCCAGTTCAGCCAGTTCATGGGCGCCGAGATGATGGCCGCCAAGTACGGCCTGACCAAGGACCAGCTCGACGAGTTCGCCTACAACTCGCACCAGCGCGCCATCGCCGCCACGCAAGGCGGCGCGTTCAAGGACGAGATCGTCGCCATCGACGGCAAGGACGGCAAGGGCGACGAAGGCTCCGTGGTGCGCCACGACAGCGACGAGGGCATCCGCTACGATTCGAGCCTGGACGCCATCCGCGGCGTGAAGCTGCTGCGCGAGGGCGGGGCGATCACCGCGGCCACCTCCAGCCAGATCTGCGACGGCGCGTCGGGCGTCATGATCGTCTCGGAAAAGGCGCTGAAGGAACTGGGCCTGGAGCCGATGGCCCGCATCCACAACCTCACGCTCATCGGCCACGACCCGGTGATCATGCTGGAAGCCCCGCTGCCGGCCACCGAGAAGGCGCTGAAGAAGGCTGGCATGTCGATCGACGACATCGACATCTTCGAGGTGAACGAGGCCTTCGCCTCGGTGCCGGTGGCCTGGCTGAAGACCACCGGCGCGGACCCGGCGAAGATGAACGTCAACGGCGGCGCCATCGCGCTGGGCCATCCGCTGGGCGCGTCCGGCACCAAGCTGATGACCACGCTGCTTTACGCGCTGAAGGCCCGCAACAAGAAGTGGGGTCTGCAGACCATGTGCGAAGGCGGCGGCCTGGCCAACGTGACCATCGTCGAGCGGCTGTAGGCGGCAATTTCCCGCGCCGTCATCCCCCGGCTTGTCCGGGGGATCCATATGCGCGACCGTCGCAGGCCGTTCCGCGACGGCGGTGATCATGGGTGGCCCCCCGGGTCGCGCCGCTGCGCGACCCGCCCGGGGCAGGCTCCCAAGCCGGGCCATGACGATGGAGGGCTAGGATATGGCTGGGCGCGTCTTCGCGATCACCGGCGCTTGCGGCATCCTGGGCTCGGCCGTCGCCAAGGCGGCGGCCGAGCGGGGGGCGCGGCTGGCGCTCATCGACTTTGCGAAGGCGCCGCCCGAGGGCCTGGCGCCGGGACCTGACGTCCTGTTCCTGGGCGGGGTGGACCTGACCGACGCCAACAGCGCCTCGGCCGCCATCGACGCGGCGGCCGAGCGGTTCGGCCGGCTCGACGCCCTGCTGAACATCGCCGGCGGTTTCTCATGGCAGACACATGAACGCAGCTTGGTCGAGGATTGGTATCGGCTGTTCCTGATGAACGTGCAGACGGCGTCCAACGCCAGCCGCGCGGCGATCCCGCATCTGCGGCGCTCAGCCGCCGGGCGGATCGTCAACGTCGGGGCCAACGCGGCGCTGAAGGCCTCGCTCGGCATGGGCGCCTACGCGGCCTCGAAGGCCGGGGTGCACAGCCTCACCCAGGCCCTGGCCGAGGAGCTGAAGGGCGACGGCGTCACCGTCAACGCGGTGCTGCCCTCGATCCTCGACACCCCCGGCAACCGCGCCGACATGCCCAAGGCGGATGTGTCCGCCTGGGTGAGGCCCGACGAACTGGCCGCGGTGATGCTGTTCCTGGCCAGCGAGGAGGCCAGCGCGGTCACCGGCGCCCTGATCCCGGTGACCGGCCGGGTCTAGAGCCGTTTCCGTTTCGATTGAATCGAAACGGGGCTCCAGGTTTTTTCTGACCGCTCTTGCCGACCGCCTGACTTGATCGAAGTCAGCCGGCAAACGCTCTAGCGCAGCGGCTTGGCCAGCCGGGGATCCAGGCGGATCGCCGTGCTGTCGTCCTCGTTCGCGTGCTTCAGGTCGCGCTTGAGCCCGTAGGCCATGCTGCGGAAGCGGTAGGCGAGGGCGTCACGGGCGTTCAGCGCGATGGCCTGGCTGAGGTCGGCGATGGCGGCGTCGGGCTGGTGGCCGTCGAAGTCGGCCAGCCCGCGGCCGCGCCAGGCTTCCTCGTCCGTGGGATTGAGCTCCACCGCCCTGGCGTAGTCGGTGAGCGCGCCGGCGTTGTCGCCCTTGGCGTGGCGCAGGAAGGCGCGGTGGCGGTAGGCGTCGGCGTTGCCGGGGGTCAGCCGGATGACGCTGTCGAAGTCGGCGATGGCCCGGTCGCGCTCGCCCTTGGCCTCAAGGGCCTGGCCGCGGTTGAGGTAGGCGGCGGCGAGGCCGGGATCCAGCTCCAAGACCTTGCCGAGGTCGGCGATGGCGCGGTCCCAGTCGGCCTTCGCCAGATGGGCGGCGCCGCGGTTGTTGTAGGCGTCGCGGAAGCCGGGATCGAGCGCGATGGCCTGGCCGTAGTCGGCGATCGCCAGGTCGCGCTGGCCCTGGGCGAGATAGGCGTCGCCGCGCGCCTTGATCGTCTCAGCGTCGGTCGGGTTGAGGGCGATGGCGCGGCCGAACTCGGCGATGGCCTGGTCCGCGTCGCCGCTGGCCTGCAGGCTCAAGGCCCGGTCGTGGTGGGCGCCGGCGAGGTTCGGCGCCAGGCGCAGGGCTTCGGCCGCATCGGCGCTCGCCTGGAGGTTGTCGCCCTTCTTCCGCCGGGCGATCCCGCGGTCGCGCCAGGCGGTCGGGTCGGCGGGATTGAGGGCGATGGCGGCGGAGAAGTCGGCGATGGCGCGGTCCAGGTCGCCGCTGTTGGCATAGAGGGCGCCGCGGCTGACGAAGATCGCCGGCTCCCTGGGCATCAGGCGCGCGGCCTCGGTCAGGTCGGCCAGCGCGTGGGCATTGTCGCCGCGCTTCAGGGCGATGGCCGCGCGGTTCAGGTAGGCGACGCCGCCCCTGGGATCGAGCGCGATGGCCTGGCCGTAGTCGGCGAGCGCGCGGGCGTCGTCGCCCTTGGCCGCATAGGCGATGCCGCGGTTGACCAGGGTCCTGGCCAGCACGGCCGCGCCGCCCGCGGCGCCGGCGCCCAGGCCGATGGCGGCGTCATAGTCGGCAATGGCGCGGGTGAGGTCGCCCTTGCTCTGGTAGGCGAAGCCGCGGTTGCGAAGGGCGATGGCGGCGTCGCCGGGCTTCAGCGCCCTGTCCTGCAAGATGTGGGTGCAGGCCGGGATCACCTTGTCGAGCTTTTCCGAGGCGCAGGCGGCGCGGTCGGGGCTGTTGACGATCCGCTCGCCCTCCTGGGCGACCGCCGGGGCGCCTGCCGCCAGGGCCGCCGCCGCGGCCATGCCCGTCAGCACGCTCAGCCACGCCCGCATGTCCGCCTCCGCCCACCGTGTAGCGACGAGTTGACGACAGATCGCGGCCTTCGTCCACGCGCCTTGCAGGCGTGTGGGCCGCCGGCGGGCGCTACTTCGCCTTCGCCGCTCCGGCCGGCGTCGGGGTCACGCGCCAGACGATGCCGCCGACGTCGTCGGCGACCAGCAGGGCGCCGGTCTTGTCGACCACCACCCCGACCGGCCGGCCCTGGATCTTCTCGTGCTTGTCCAGGAAGCCGGTCAGGAAGGCCTGCGGCGCGTTCTGCGGCTGGCCGTTCGCGAAGGGGATGAACACCACCTGGTAGCCGCTGAGCGGCTTGCGGTTCCACGAGCCATGCTGGCCGATGAAGGCCCCGCCGCGGTAGGAGGCCGGGAAGGCCGCGCCGGTGTAGAACGCCAGCCCGATCGAGGCGGTGTGCGGACCCGTCCCGAAGTCCGGGGCGATGGCCTTGGCGACCATCTGCGGGTTGGCGGGCTTCACGCGCGTATCGACGTTGTGGCCCCAGTAGCTCCAGGGCCAGCCGTAGAAGGCGCCGTCCTTGACGCTGGTCAGGAAGTCGGGCGGGAGGTCGTTGCCGATCTCGTCGCGCTCGTTGGAGACCGTCCACATGGTCCCGGTGGTCGGTTCGAAGTCGATGCCGTTGGGGTTGCGGATGCCCGAGGCGAAGATCCGCGGCTTGGCGGTGGCGATGTCGTATTCCCAGATGGCGGCGCGGCCGGTCTCATTCTCCATCCCGTTGTCGCCGGCGTTCGAGTTGGAGCCGACGGTGGCATAGAGCTTGGTCCCGTCACGGCTGGCCACCACGTTCTTGGTCCAGTGGTGGTTGATCGGGCCGCCGGGCAGGTCGAAGACTTTCTGGCCAGTTCCGGCCTCGGAGGTCTGGCCGTCGGCGTAGGGGAAGCTCACCACGCCGTTGTCGTTGGCGACGTAGAGGGTGTGGCCCACTAGGGTCATGCCGAACGGCCGGGTCAGCCCTTGCGCGAACAGCATCCGGCTCTCGGCCACGCCATCGCCGTCGGCGTCGCGCAGCAGGAAGATCTTGTTGGGGCTGGGCTTGGCGGAGCCCACCTTCTTCATCAGCATCTTCTGGAAGAAGCCCTTGATCCCCTGGTTGGACTTGTCGGCGGGCGAGGGCTCCGAGGCCGATTCCGAGACCAGCACGTCGCCGTTCGGCAGGACGTAGAGCCAGCGCGGGTGGTCCAGCCCCTCGGCGAAGCGGGCGACGGTGAAGCCGGGCGGCGCCTTGGGCGCGGCGTCGGCGGCCCAGCCCACCGCCTTGGGCGTGCCCACCGTCGGGATCAGCGCCTTCTGTGGCTTGGGCAGCGGCGGATTGGGGCCGTAGCCGACCCAGGGGTTGGACGATCCGGCCGGCATGCAGCCGGCGAGCGACACCGCGGCGAGGCCGGCGGCGGCGAAAAGGGCATAGCGCGTCATGGTCGGGGTCTCCCTGTCGCACCTCTATAACCAAGCTTGGCCGCATCTGTTGCATCCTAACGTCGGGGCGCCGTTGCGTGCGCGCCGGAAACCGGCTCACCTGTGGCCAGGAGCGACGACATGGACCTGACCGAAACGCCCGAGATGGCGGCGTTCCGCGGCGAGGTGAGGAGCTTCCTCGCCACCCACAGCGACGACTACGACGGCGGCGCGGCCAAAGACGTGCTGGCCTGGCAGCGGCGGCTGATCGCGGCGGGCTACGGGGCGCGCACGATCCCGCGCGAGTACGGCGGCTATGGCTCGGCGCCCGACATCCTGAAGTCGCGGATCATCGCCGAGGAATTCATCGCCGCGGGCGCTCCGCGCGGCATGGCCGGGCAGGGGATTTCGATGCTGGTCCCGACGCTGCTGGAGGTCGGCTCGGAAGAGCAGAAGCGGCGATGGATCGGCCCGACCCTGCGCGGCGAGATCATCTGGTGCCAGGGCTATTCCGAACCGGGGGCCGGCTCCGACCTCGCCAGCCTGCAGACCAAGGCAGTGGAGGACGGCGACGACTTCGTGATCTCCGGCAGCAAGCTGTGGACCAGCACCGCGCACGCCGCCCAGATGATGTTCGCGCTGATCCGCACCGAGCCCCAGGCGGCCAAGCACGAGGGGATTTCCTACGTCCTGATTCCGATGGATGCGCCGGGCATCGAGGTGCGGCCGCTGAAGACCATGACCGGCGGGTCGGAGTTCAACGAGGTGTTCTTCCATGACGTCCGCGTGCCGCAAAGCCAGGTGGTCGGCGGGCGCGGGCGCGGCTGGTTCGTGGCCAACACCACGCTGAAGCACGAGCGCGGCATGCTGGGCGATCCCAACGCCGCAGAAGCCCGGCTCAGCGCGCTGATCGACCTGATGAAATCGGAAACCGTGGACGGGCAGCGAGTGATCGACAACCCGATCTTCCGGGATCGCCTGATGCAGCTGCAGGGCCGAGTCCTGGCGATGAAATTCAATGGCTTGAGGCTGCTGACCTCACAGATCACCGGAGAGCCGGCCGGCATCGCCGGGCTGATCGTCAAGCTGCAGGGCTGCGAGCTGAACCACCAGTTGGCGGCGCTGGCGATCGACGCCCTGGGCGAGCTGGGCATCCTCTACCACGACGGGCCGCACCTGCGCGCCAAGGGCCGCTGGCAGTGGAACTACATGTTCGATCTCGGCCTGATCATCGGCGGCGGCACCGCGCAGATCCAGAAGAACATCATTTCCGAGCGGGGCCTCGGAATGCCGCGCGAACCCAAGCCTGCGGTGCTCTGAGCTATGGATTTCGCGCTTACCCAGGACCAGCGGATGATGCAGGAGAGCCTGCGCCGCACGCTCGCCGAGGCCAACGCGCTGGACCGCGTGCGCCGGTTCGCGGGCGACCTGGCGGACAAGGGCGCCGACGTCTGGCAGGCGCTGGCCGACTTCGGCCTGGCGGGGATCGTGATCCCCGAGGCGCACGGCGGCCTGGGCTTGACCTTGCTGGACGCGACGCTGGCGTCGGAGGCGCTAGGCGCGGCCGTAGCGCCCGTGCCGTTCATGGGCGTGGTCCTGGCGCCCATCGCCCTGATGCGCGGTGGCTCGCCTGAGCAGCAGGCGCAATGGCTGCCGAGGCTGGCGTCGGGGGAGGTCCTGGCCGCCGCGGCGATCTCCGAGCCGGTGGCGGGAGCCCGCGACGGCGCGGGGGTCACGGCGACGGCCGGCGGCAAGCTGAGCGGCACGGCGCTGTTCGTCCCGGGCGGCATGGCCGCGGGGCTGCTGATCGTCGCGGACCAAGGCGGCGGCGTGCATCTGGTGCGCGGCGACGCGGCGGGGCTGACGCGGACCCTGATGCCCGGGATCGACGAGACGCGGCGCCTCGCCGAGCTGACCTTCGACGACACGCCCGCCGAGCCGCTGGGCGGCGGCCCGCAACTGCTGACGGCGATGCGCGACGCAGGCTGGGTGCTGGTGGCCGCCGACACCCTGGGCGCGGCGCAGGTGATGCTCGACAAGGCGGTGGCCTATGCCAAGGAGCGCCGCCAGTTCGGCCGTCAGATTGGTTCTTTTCAGGCGGTGAAGCACCTGTGCGCGGAGATGGCGGCCGAGCTCGAGCCCTGCCGCGCTTTGGTCTGGTATGCCGCCTACGCCTTCGACTCAGCCCCGGTGGAGGCCTCGCTGATGGCCGCCCACGCCAAGGCGCTGACCTCCGAGGTCGGTCGCTTCGTGGCCCGCACGGCCACCGAGGTGCACGCCGGCATCGGCATCACCGACCTCCTGGGCCTGCATTTCTGGTTCAAGCGCATCGGCCTCAATCGCCAGCTGCTCGGCGGGCCGGAGCGGGTGCGCGAGATCGCCGCGCGGCTGCAGGGGCTGGCGGCGTAGTTCGGACTTCTGGAAGGTCCGCAACGGGTGGGTTGCCCACGCCGGGCGCACTTCAGTGGCCCAGCAGGTGGGTCGCAAGGACCTTCCAGGCCGGGACGAACATCAGCCAGGCCGCGAGCGCCTGGCCGGCGAGCGCCCAGCTCGCGCCGGCGGCGTACGCGGGCAGCAGGCGACGGCGGGTGATCAGGTCGTAGACACCCATGCCGACGATGATGAGGGCGGTCGCGCCGGACAAGGCGAGATAGCTCTGCCACATCCCCTTGCCGAACGCCGCCCGGATCGGATGGCCGAGCCATCGCGCAAAGCCGGCATCGGCGAGCACCAGGGTGGCGATGATCATCAGCCGCTTGTGCGCCGAGGGCGACTTGCGGAGCAGCACGGCGGCGCCGCCGACCACCAGGAAGCTGATCATGGCGGTCCCCTGCACCGAGAGGAAGGCCGGGTTGCTTTTCGGCGTCCCGAAGTCCTGCTGCTGCACGACCCAGACCGCGGTGGGACCTACGACCAGCATCACGGCGCCGAGGGCGACCATGCCGTAGCCGAGCTTGCGGTGCAGGGCGAGCCGCCGCGTGCGGACGAGGAGCACTTGGGCGGTCAGGAGGACAAGCCAGGTGACGAAGGCCGCCGCGTGGACATGCACGGCCAAGGGATAGGGGCGCTGATGCTGGGTCACGTGCTGGATCATCTGCGGCACGAAGCCCATCAGGACGCCCAGCCAAGTCAGGGCGACGAGCGCCAGGAAGAAGTTGCGGTCCCAAGGATGCTGCGCCGGGAACGGCGGCGCGGGCCGCACGCGCTGGCGGGCGCCGCGGCCAACGGCGGTTGCGGTCATGGCGATTCCCCCGGGGCGACCGCCAGAACAGTAGTCAACGAACGGCGCAAGCTCAACCACGCATCTTCGACTTGAACACCCGACTCGCCGGATTTCAGCAACGGGGTGGAGAGAGCGGCCGTTGCCACGTCACTCGCTCCAGTCGATCTCCGGTGGCAGTCCGCGATCTTGGCGCGCGAGGTTAACGACCTCCCGAATGAACTCGGTCTTCGCGGCGGTGTAGGCCTCGGGATCTTCGGGAAAACGTGTCGCGAGATTCCGCTTAAGCAGCGCGTACCGGTGGGCGGTCTCCGGATGCTTAATTAGCCAGTCGCGAAACACGCGCTCACCTTTGTCTCTCCAACGATCCACCGTAACGACGTGCAGGTTGGCGGTGATCCCCGGCGCGACATCTTGATTGCGATAGAAGCGACGCTTTGCGAAGCCGACGTCGAGTAGCCGGTAGCCTAGAGAGGCAAGGTCCTGCTCTACCTGGTCCAAGGTCGCCAGCTGAGCGACCGAAGCCATGATGTCGATAACGGGTTTGGCGGCGAGACCGGGAACGGCGGTGCTGCCGAAGTGCTCAATGTCGATCAGCGTTCTGAGGCTTTCGAGCCTGCGCCGCTCAGCTGCGAACAGCCTCGACCAGCGTTCATCCGGCGGGACTATCGCCACAGACCCAAGTTCGGCTTCGATGCTCATCCGATCACTGTCCGCACGAGGACGTGGAATGAAACGGGTCGAGAGCGGACTCTACGAAGGTTAGTAGCGGGTCGGGAACGGTCTTCCAGGTTACCCTCCTCAGCGCCACGACGGCTATGGATCAACTTAGCCGCCGGACGCTTTAGGCGTGGACGGGCGGGATGCGCTGGGCCCAGGGGTTGGCGGCCTCCAGTTCGTAGGCGAGTTCGAACAGCAGGCGTTCGTTTCCGGCGCGCGCGGCGAACATGGTCCCGACCGGCAGGCCGGCCTCGGTCCAGTAGAGCGGCACGCTCATGGCGGGCGCGCCGGCGACGTTGTGGATCGGGGTGTAGCCGACGTATTCGGTCAGCCGCCCCACCAGCGTATCGAACGGGACCCTCGGCCCGACTTCGCCCAGCAGCGGCGGCGGCGAGGAGAGCACCGGCGACAGCACCAGGTCGAACTGGTGGGCCGGAAACCAGGTGTCGTAGGCCAGCGCGTCAGCCTTCAGCCGCTGCATCGCGGCGGCCAGCGCCTGGGGCCCCGCCCTGCGGGCCATCTCCGCCATCCCCAGGCTGAAGCCCTCCAGCACGCGCCCATCCGGGGGCCGGCCCATGGCGGCGGCGAGCTGGTCGGCCAAACCCCGGGCGCCGTCCGCCCAGAGCAGCAGGAAGTCCTGGATGAACTGGCCGCCATCGTAGGGCAGATGGGTGTAGCTCACATGGTGGCCGAGCCCGGACACCAGCTTCACCGCATGGTCGGTGGCGGCGACGACCTCGGGCTGGGGGCTGTGGCCGAGGCCGTTCTCCAGCAGCACGCCGATGCGCAGCCGCCGCTTCGTCGGTCCTGTCACCACCCCGACAGGCGGGAAGCGGGCGCGGAGCGCGGTGTCCTCGGTGAGCGCGAGGAGCGCCGCGGAATCGCGCACGCTGCGCGAGACCACGTGGTCGACGCCGAGGTCGAAGATCCTGGATTCGCCCTCCGTGCCGATCATCCGCCCCCGCGACGGCTTGAGGCCGAAGAGCCCGCAATTCGACGCGGGGATGCGGATCGAGCCGCCGCCGTCGTTGGCGTGGGCCACGGGCACGATGCCCGCCGCCACCGCGACCGAGGAGCCGCCCGACGAGCCGCCGGAGGAGCGCGACAGGTCCCACGGGTTGCGGGTGAGGCCGGTGGCCACCGGCTCGGTGGTCGGCAGGAAGCCGAACTCCGGTGTCGCCGACTTGCCGATCGTCACCAGGCCGGCGCGGTCGAAGGCGTCGATGTAGGCCGACTGTTTGGCCGCCGGCGGCGCCAGCCGCATCGCCTGGGAGCCGTTGCGGGTCGGTAGGCCCACATAGTCGTCGAGGTCCTTGATCAGGAACGGCACGCCGCCGAACGGCCCGGCGGGGGTTCCGGCGCGCGCCTTGGCGAGCGCCCGGTCGAAGTCAGAATTGACGATGGCGTTCAGCGTGGCCTGCAGGGCCTCGGCCCGGCGGATCGCGGTCTCCACGGCTTCCGCGGCGGAGAGGTCGCCCCGACGGATGCGGGCGGCCATCTCCGTGGCGTCCGGCCACGGCGAGACGGGGGCCGGAGCCGGACCTGGCTTGCGCGCCGCTAGCGCGTGGCCCGCGGCGAACGCCATCGGCGCGGCGGCCAGAGCGCGGCGAGTGATCCTGGTCATCGTGTCTCCCCCGAGTTGCGCCAGCTTGACCAGCGTCGGCCCGGCTGCGCAATGGGGGAGACGCGACCGCGCCTAGTGGCCCTTGGCGACGTGCTCGGGTTTCCCCTTGCGCTTGGTGTGGGCCATCTTCTCCAGTTCCGTCTCGCTCATCGACATCATCGATTTCGAGGCGCCCTGCAGTTTGGATTTGGACGTGTCGCCGCGCTTGGCGGAGAGGGCGGCGCCCGCGGCTTTCTGTTGGGCGGCGGACTTGGCAGGCATGGGTTTCTCCTGGTGGCTGCGGCGGGAGAACCGTTGAGGCCTCAACCGGTTTCAGCTGCGCCGCCGAGAAACGCCTCTCCGCCCAGCCTGGGAAGAGTTCGTCGAGGATCGGGCGCCGGGCGGGGCGCGCTGACACGGTGAGGCGACCTAATCTTCCATCGAGCGTTACCGTGGCGAGCCTTCTCAAGGAGTAAGCCATGCGAGCGACCGTCGGCCTGTCTGTGCTGGTGCTACTGGGCGCGGGATCCGCCTTCGCGCAGCCGCGATACGCGCCGCCGCGCGGCAGCTATGAGCGCCAGTGCGGCAACATCCAGATGAACGGCCAATTTCTGAGCGCCACCTGCCGGGGGACCCAGGGCGGCGGCCAGTCGTCGATCAACATCCTCAGCTGCAGCGGCGACATCAGCGTCGACCCGTCCGGCGCCCTGAGCTGCCTGGGTCCCGGCGCCAAGCCGCCGCCGGCGGTCCGCTACGATGCGCCGCGCAACTACCTCCCCGATCAGCGACAGGGGTATGATCCAGGCGCCCGTTATGGTGCGCGGCCCGGGCGGTACGAACGCGACGCCGTCACGCTGTTTTCGGCGCGGAACTGGCGCGGCCAACCCGTCCGCATCGAGGGCGAGGCCGCCAACCTCGACGCCGTGGGGCTCAACGACCAAGTTCGGTCGATCCAGCTCGGCCGCGGGTCGGGGGCCTGGCTTGTCTGCAGCGACGCGAACTATCGCGGCCGCTGCGTCACCATCAGCCAAAGCCTCGCCGACACCCGTGCGATTGGGATGCGCGATTCGATCTCCTCCCTGCGTCCCGCACGCTGATCCGCGCCGGGCGGCGAATGTCCAGGTCGGCCAAAGGCGCTGGCTGAAGGGCCGGCGGCCCTGCTAGGCTTCACCGACATAGACGCCGCGAAGGCGCAGCTCGGGAGGATGATATGAAGACGACGGTCATGGGCTGGGGCGCAGCGCTTTTGCTGGGCGCCGCCGCGCTCTGCGCCGCGGGCGCGGCCAGCGCCAAGGACGTGCTGGGGGTGGCCTGCAAAAGCCCGCCGCCGTCGCACTGCTCGGGGGAGGCCTGCCAAGCGACGCTGGCCGACCCCGGCAACGCCACCGACCCCAAGACCGGCCGCAAGTTCTGGCTCGACTATCCGTGCAACCTGAAGCCCGGCGACAAGGTGGTCTTCATCCTCAACATCCATGGCGCCGGTTCGATCGGCCAATGGCAGCGGCACTACTTCCCGGCCTTCGACTATAAGGACAGGTACAAGCTCGTGGTGGCGACGCCGACCGCGGCGACGTCGCCGGTCCGCGCGCCCGGCCAGCCCGGGGTGCGGGTCTGGGTTCCCGCCGCCGACGACGCCTACCTGCAGGACATCGCCACGGACGTGATCGACGCCTTCGGCCGGCAGAACATCAAGTCGTTCTGGCTGGCGGGCCACAGCCAGGGCGGATTGACGTCACACCGGATCGTCTGTTCGGACTTCTTCAAGGACAAGGTGGATGGCCTCCTGAGCCTGTCCGGGGGGCGGATCGGCCGCGCCCCGATCAACCCGCGCTTCGGCCCGCCGAAGGCCGACGGCTCGCCGCCGGATCCTCGGCCGATGCCCGCGGCCATGACCGCCCCGCCGCTGCCGGCCTGCGCGTTCAGCCACATCTTCGAGACCGGCGAGCATGAGATCGTCAGCCTGCCGGCGACCTCGCCGCTGGCCGAAAAGTTTGGATGCGCCGCGCGCGTCGAGGAGAAGGACGTGGTGGACGACCAGCCCGGCTATGTCTGGGACTATGCGCGGGCTGGCTATCCGGTCTGGGGGATGAAGGCCCGGCCCGGCAAGGCGCACATCTGGGTCTATCCCAAGTGCAAGGGCGCCCGCCTGGTGGCCGATGTGGAACGCCTCGACAAGGGCCACACCGAAGGCCTGGAGCCGCACATCACCGAGGCGATCGTCAAGCTGATGGTGGCCGCGCCGGGCGGCAAGCTGCAACACGCGAGCTAGGCGCCCGGGCGCCAGCCTGCGAAACCTCACCGACCGTCGTCGCGCGCCCGCATGCCGACGCGCGACGACGGTCTAGCCGCGCTCCTCGCCCCATGGTCTAGTCGTCGCCCGCTTCGGAGAGCCCGAGTGACCGACACCCTCGTCAAACGCGCCCAGACCCGTCCTGCGAAACCCGCCTTCCGGCCGTTCATTCCGGCCAGCGTGGTGCTTCCCGAGCTGACGATCCTGCATCTGGTCACGGGCGCCATCCTGGGCGTGATCTTCGGCGCCTCGTCGCTCTATCTGGTGCTCAAGGTGGGCCTGACGGTCTCGGCCTCGATTCCCGTGGCGGTGATCTCGATCACCCTGTTCCGCCTGCTGCGGCGGCTGGGGATCGCCAAGGCCTCCATCCTGCAGAACAACATCGTCCAGACGGCGGGGTCGGCCGGAGAGTCCATCGCCTTCGGCCTCGGCGTGACCATGCCGGCGATCATGATCCTGGGCTTCGACATGGAGATCGCCCACGTGATGCTGGTGGCCATCCTGGGGGGTCTGCTCGGCATCCTGATGATGATCCCGCTGCGCCGCGCCCTGATCGTCGAGCAGCACGGGATCCTGAAATACCCCGAAGGCACCGCCTGCGCCGAAGTCCTGAAAGCCGGCGCGACGCGCGAGGAACACGAGATGGGCCTGGAGGACAGCCAGGCGCAGACCGAGGCCGAGGTCGCCCGCGGCGCCAGGACCATCGTCGCCGGCTTCGGCCTTGGCCTGGTCTACAAGCTGGCCGAGGGCGCGTTCAAACTGTGGAAGGATACGCCGGAGGCGATCTTCGGGGCGCCGCTCGCCAAGGCCTCGGTGGCCGCGGAAATCTCGCCGGAGCTGCTGGGCGTCGGCTACATCATCGGGCCGCGGATCGCCGCCACCATGGCCGCGGGCGGCGTGCTGGCCTACATGGTGCTGATCCCGGCCATCCAGTTTTTCGGCTCGGCCGCCACCGGGATCATCCCGCCCGGAACCCAGCCGATCGGCGCCATGTCGCCGGGCGACATCCGCAGCGCCTACATCCTCTACATCGGCGCCGGCGCGGTGACGGCCGGCGGGCTGATCAGCCTGGCCCGCGCTCTGCCGACCATCTGGCGGGGCCTGAGGGCCGGCCTCGCCGACTTCAGCGTCAAGCGCGACGCCGCGGCGCCCGCCGTCGAGGTTCCGCGCACCGACCGCGACATCTCCCTGAAGTGGGTGGCGCTGGGTATCGTGGTGCTGATCGCGGCGATCCTGATGGCCCACTCGCTGCACATGAACCTGGCCGGCGCGGTGCTGATCGTGCTGTTCGGCTTCCTGTTCGTGACGGTGTCCTCGCGGCTGACCGGAGAGCTGGGGTCGTCCTCAAACCCGATCTCCGGCATGACCGTGGCGACCCTGCTGCTGACCTGCCTGATCTTCCTGGTGCTGGGTTGGACCGGCCCGGCCTACTACGTCACCGCGCTCTCGGTGGGCGGCATCGTCTGCATCGCCGCCTCGAACGGCGGCACGACCTCGCAGGACCTGAAGACCGGCTTTCTGGTGGGCGCGACGCCCAGGGCGCAGCAACTGGCGATCATGGTCGGCGCCCTGGCCTCGGCCATCGCCTTGGGGCCGATCCTGCTGTCGCTCAACCAGGCCGCCACCGTCTATGTGCCGCAGCCGGCCGCGGCCGCCGCCCTCTCGCCCGCCGCCGTGGCCAGCTTGCCCAGCGAGGCGCTGGCCGGTCCGCAGCACGTGCAGGACGCCGGCGTCTATCACGTCTGGCAGAAGGCGGACCCGTCCGGCGGCGCGGCCACCCGCTACCTGGTGCGCAACGACGGCACGCTCGCCTATCTGGTCGACCCCGGCATCAACGGCCATGTGAAGGTCCGGCCGGACGGCACGACGGTCACCAAGTTCGACGCGCCCAAGGCGACCCTGATGAGCTACATCATCAAGGGCATCCTCAACCGGCAACTGCCCTGGGCGCTCGTTTTGCTGGGCGTGATGATCGCGGTGGTGCTGGAGATGTGCGCCATCCCTTCGCTGGCCTTCGCCGTCGGGGTCTACCTGCCGATCTCCTCGTCGCTGCCGATCTTCATCGGCGGGGCGGTGCGCTGGGTGGTGGACCGCCGCAGCCGCAACCTGGCGCACGCCGAGACCCTGTCGGAGGCGGAACTCGCGGCGCAGTCCGACCGCAGCCCGGGCGTCCTGATGGCGTCGGGGTACATCGCCGGGGGCGCCATCGCCGGCATCGGCATCGCCTTTTCGGCCGGCGTGCTGGGCAACTTCGACCGCGACGTGACCCGGCTGATGGAGCAGGTGAACCCGTTCTTCGGCGGGCCCTATGCGGACCTTTTGGCGCTGCTGCCGTTCATCGGCCTGATGGCGCTGCTGTATCGGGCCGGCGCCAGCAAGTCCTCCTGAAAGGTATCGTTCGGCCGCGCCAGGTGATGTCCCTTAACGGGACAGTCATCAAATCGGCGCGCCATGGCTTGAACAGGTTTCTGGCAACGCTATCCGCGAGCCGTCCGTTGATCAGCCAACGCCTCGGCCACCGGGCGGCGACCACAGCGAGGGAGACTTGCATGGGCAGGAACTGGACGGCCGCCCTGACGGCCGCAGGAGCGCTGGCCGGCGCCGGGCCGGCCGCGGCGGCGCTGGTCAATGTGACGTTCCTGGGTGAGTACGCGGTGGCCGAAACGCCCGTGGGCTTCTTCCCGTCCGACCAGCCCGGCCTGACCGTGCAAGGCGACCGGGAATTCGTGAACTTCCAGGCGGGCGGCGTGCCCTGGACCGCGACCTTTGCGTTCGACACCGCACTTGGCCAGCTGACGACCACGGATTTCGGGACCGGCTACTCGTCGCAGAGCTTTTCCGGCCCCTTGCTCAGCGGGACCTTCAGCGGCTTCGGCATCACCCGGGACCTGTCGGGCGCCACCAGCTTCTCCATCACGCGCGACCCCGTCGGGCTGAATTTCGCGATCGTGGGCAGCGGCTACAGCCTGCATGACGGCTGGGAGCCCTTCAACGTCACGCCCGTCACGACGCCCAGCCTCACCACGCCGTTCTTCGCGTCCGGCGAGCAGTTCTTCAACGGCGCCTATAACGACGGGACCTATATGGGCGGCGACAGCTTCGTGCAGCGGGTCTCCCTCGATGTCGCCGCCGTGCCTGAGCCGGCGACCTGGACCCTGCTGATCGTGGGCTTCGGCGGGCTGGGCGCCATGTTGCGCCATCGCAGGCGCTACGCCGTCGCCTAGCCGGCGAACGCCTGGCCCGGTCAGGTTCGTCTGGCGCCTGCTCAGTTGATCACCGCGTCCGCGAACCGTTCCATTTCCTCGTACTGCGGGCTCATCTGCAGCAGCAGCAGGTCGAGGCCGGCGGCCTCGTAGGCCGCGATGCGCTCGCGGATCTGGGACGCCGTGCCGATCAGGTTGGGACGCAGGCCGCGGTTGGAGACGGAGTATTCCTGGATCTTCATCTCGCGCTCCAGCTGGGTGCCGGAGAGCCACTGGTCGTAGTTGCCGAAGCCCGGCGCGTTGGGATCCAGCGTGGTGATCCGCGCAACCTCGGCGCGGGCCTCTTCCTCGGTGTCGCGGACGATGGCGTAGGCGGCCATGCCGAAGGTCATCGCAGGCTTGCCCGCCGCTTCGCGCCGCGCCCTCATGTCAGCGATCTTCCCGGCGATCACCTCGACGGTGTCGCCGTGCATGACGTAGGCGTCGCATTGGCCGGCGATCAGGGTCTTGGCCGCCTCGGATTCCCCGCCGGCGTAGACCACGGGCTTGCGCACCGGCTTGGGCTCGCAGATGGCGTCCTTCAGCTGGTAGCGGGCGCCGCCATAGGTGAACTTCGGTTCGCGCCAGAGGCCCTCGACCACCTCCAGCCACTCCGCGGTGCGGCCATAGCGGTCATCGTGCTGGTCGAACTGCAGGCCGTAGCTGGTGGCCTCTTCCGCCCACCAGGAGGAGACGACGTTCAGCGCCAGCCGGCCGTTTGAGATCCGGTCGATGTTGGCGGCCTGCTTGGCGAACAGCGCCGGCTGGTGGAAGTTCGGCCGCACCGCCACCATCAGCTCCAGCCGCTCGGTGACGGCGGCCAGGGCCGCGGCGGTGGACCAGGCGTCGAGCGCCGGCTGGTCGGTTCCCTTGATGTCATTGAGGTTGAGTTCGGCGACCAGCGTCAGGTCATAGCCGATCTGCTCGGCCCGCTGGCACAGGCGTTTAGTGTACTCCCACGTGGCCGCCATGTGCTCGTCGGGGATGTTGCGCAGCCAGCCGCCGAACACCGGGGTCCAGAACCCGTACCTCATGCCGCCACCTGTTGGCGGGCGGCGATCTCGCGCAGCAGATAGTCGACCAATTTGTCGTGCGGGTCCCAGCCCAGCACCTCCAGCGGCTTGGCCACGAAGTTCGACATGGCGTTGAGGTCGTAGAACTTCGCGCGGCCGTCGCGGTCGTCGATCATGTATTCGATGCCGCCCACATCGAGGCCGCTCATCTGGGCGACCCGCTCGACCGCGCGGGCAAGCTCGGCCGGCGGCTGGTAGGCGCTGATGGTGATGGTGGGCTTGTCGACCATGCAGACGTCGGCCGGGCAGAGGTCGAAGGTCGAGCCGGCGCCGTCCAGCGCCAGCGCGTAGAGCAGCTTGCCGTCCAGCACCTCGCAGCGGATCACCCGCGCGTCGCGGGCCGGGACGTACTCCTGCACCAGCGCCACGCCGTCGACCCCCACCGGCGTCAGCTTGTCGGCGACCGCGGCCTCCAGCTCCTCGGCGCTGTCGTAGCGGATCATGCCGGTCCCCGAACCGCCGACGTTGACCTTGACCATCAGCGGATAGCCGATCTCGGCGGCCAGGCGCGGCACGTCGGCGCGGCGGTGGGCCACGCGGGTTGTCGGAATGTCGAGGCCGGCCTTGCGGAAGAGGCTGAGCTGGCGGGCCTTGTTGGTGTCGTAGGCGAGGACGCCGGCGCCGTTGACCACCCGGGCGCCCAGCGACTGCCAGTGGTCCATCAGCGCCTGGGTGTAGAACAGCGCGTGCTCCTCCTGGCGAAGGAAGGAGGACATGGCCAGCCGGTTCAGGATCACCGGGGCGGGCAGGCGGGCGTCCGCCGGATCGAAGGTGTGGTCCTGGATCGCGATGGGGGTCCAGGCGAGCCCCCGCCGGTCGAGCGTGCGGAACAGCGCTTCGAACCACTGGGGGTGCTCGTAGAACACGGCAAGATCGGCCAAGGCGAACTCCGGCGCTTCAGGATGCGGCCTGCCGCCGCGTCAGCGATCAGATAGTTCACAACGCGCCGCTTGGCATCCCCGTACGGCCGCCGAGCCGCTTCGGATTCAAAAAAGCTCTTGCATTCGCGTTGGTGTTATAGTTCACTAGATCACCAGGTCGGCGCGGAGACAGGCGAAGGCGCCCGTCGGACGCGAGGCCGTCGCAGAGGCAGCGCCTCCGGAACAGACGATGGATCGTGAGTGGAATGACAATCAACCGATCTACCTCCAGCTTCGCGACCGGGTGGTCGCGATGATCCTCGATGGCGTGCTGGGCGAGGGCGACCCGTTGCCGTCGGTGCGCAACGTCGCCGCGGACTCCCGGGTCAATCCGCTGACGGTCCTGAAGGCCTATGAAAAGCTGGTCGACGAAGGGCTCGTCGAGAAGCGGCGGGGGCTGGGCCTGTTCGTCAACACCGGCGCCCCCGAACAGCTGCTGCGGACCGAACGGCAGCGGTTCCTCAGCGAGCAATGGCCGGCGATCCACGCGACCATCCAACGCCTCGGCCTGACGCCGCAGGAGCTGCTGGCCGCCTCAGGAGCCGGCGCCGGCGCGTCCACGACCTACGGGGAGGGCTGAGCCATGGCCTGCATCGAAGCCCGCCGCCTGCGCAAGGCCTATGGGTCGACCGTCGCGCTGGCGGGGGTGTCCCTCGACGTCGAGGAGGGCCGTATCCTGGGCCTCATCGGCCCCAACGGCGCCGGTAAGAGCACCGCGCTGAACGCCATCCTCGGGCTCACGCCCTACGAGGGCGAGCTGAGGGTGCTGGGGCGCGATCCGTGGACGGAGCGCGACCGGCTGATGGCCGACGTCTGTTTCATCGCCGACGTGGCGGTGCTGCCGCGCTGGATGCGGGTGTCGCAGGCGATCGACTATGTCGCGGGCGTCCATCCGCGGTTCGACCGCGCCAAGGCCGAGGCCTTTCTCGCCAAAACCACCATCAAGCGGACGAGCCGGGTTCGGGAACTGTCGAAGGGCATGGTGACCCAGCTGCACCTGGCCCTGGTCATGGCCATCGACGCCAGGCTTCTGGTGCTGGACGAGCCGACGCTGGGCCTCGACCTGCTCTACCGCAAGCAGTTCTACGACACCCTGCTGAACGACTATTTCGACAAGAGCCGCACCATCATCGTGACAACCCACCAGGTCGAGGAGATCCAGCACATCCTCACCGACCTGATGTTCATCGACCGCGGCCGCATCGTGCTCGATTGCAGCATGGAAGACTTCGAGGCGCGCTATCTGGAGGTCATGGTGACGCCCGAGCACGCCGCCGCGGCGCGCGCCTTCGGGCCCATCCATGAGCGCCAGGTGTTCGGCCGCAGCGTCCTGCTGTTCGACGGCGTCAGCCGCGAGAAGCTCGCCGCGCTCGGCGAGGTGCACACCCCCAGCATCGCCGACCTGTTCGTCGCCATGCTGGGCGGAGCCGACGCACAAGGAGTGGCCGCATGAGCGCCCCATCGGACATCTCGCCAGACGCCTCTGCGGTGGCCGCCGCGCCGGCGCCAGCCGCCCTGCGGCCGACCCGGCCCCTCTACTGGTCGGTGCGCCGGGAGCTCTGGGAAAACCGCTCGATCTACATCGCGCCCCTGGTGGTCGCCGCCGTGGTGCTGCTCGGCATCATCCTCGGCCTGGTCGCCGGCCCCCACACCGTCACGACCGTGCGCACCACCAGTACGGTGGTGGAGAACGGAGCCGCCGTGACGCAAGGGGCGCACCTTGTCGTGGCGGCGACGCCCGCGGAGCGCGCGGCGATGGCCGCCATTCCCTATGATTTCGCGGCGATGGCGCTGGCCGTGACCCTGTTCATCGTCGCGGTGTTCTATTGCCTGGGCGCGCTGCACAACGAACGCCGCGACCGCAGCATCCTGTTCTGGAAATCGCTGCCGGTTTCGGACGTGAGGACCGTGGCGGCCAAGGCGATCCTGCCGCTCGCGGTCCTGCCGCCGGTGGTTTTCGTCATCACGCTCGCCACCCAGGTCATCATGCTGCTGCTCAACGCCGGGTCCCTGGTGGCGCACGGCAAGACCCTCGGCGCGGTCTGGACGCAGCCACCCGTCGGCTCGATGGCGCTGGTGGTGCTCTATGGTCTGACGGCGCTGACCCTGTGGTGGGCGCCGGTCTATGGCTGGCTTTTGCTGATTTCGGGCTGGGCGCGGCGCGCGCCGTTCCTCTGGGCCGTGTTGCCGCCGCTGCTGCTCGCCATGGTGGAGAAGATCGCCTTCAACACCAACACTGTGGGGTCGCTGATCCAGTACCGGCTCCTGGGCGGCTTTCAGCAGGCGTTCGTCGTGCCGACGAAAGCCGCGATGAAGGCGGGGACGGCCTTCCCGCAAGGCCTGCCGCAACTCGACCCCGGCAAGTTCCTGAGCACGCCAGGCCTCTGGATCGGGCTCGCCGTCGCCGCCGCGTTCCTCGCCGCCGCCGTCTGGCTGCGCCGCTACCGCGAACCGATCTGAGTCCGTCCTCATCCCGGAGCAGGAGCCACCGCCATGAGCGCAACCGTTCTGACCTGGACGCCGCGGCGGGACTCGGCGGCGACCGTCGGCGATGAGGACGGCGCCAAGGGGCTCGGAGACACCGCCGCGCTGACCGCTGCCACGGTCGGCGTCGGATATGCGCGCGGACTGCTGGAGTTCGCCGCTTCGAAGGGCGCCGACCGCCAGACGCTGCTCGACCAGTCCGGAATCGGCCCGACCGACCTGCAGGACCAGGATGGCCGCGTCCCGTTCCGCAACTACGTGGCCTTGATGCGGGCCGGGCGCCGGCTCTCCGGGGATTCCGCCCTCGCGCTGCACTACGGCGAGGCGGTGGATATTTCCGAGGTGTCGATCCTCGGGCTGATCGGCCAGGCCTCCGCGACCATGACCGAGGCGTTCGCGCAGCTGAACCGCTATGTCCGGCTGATCGTCGAGACCGACAATGCGGGGTCCGGCGACCGCTTCGGGCTGGTCGCCGACCGGGCGGGCTTGTGGATGGTCGACAACCGCAGGGCCTCCGACGACTTCCCCGAACTCACCGAATCCGCCTTCGCCCAACTGGTCTGCGGCCCCCGCCGCTTCGACGCCACGCCGTTCCTGAAGGCGGTCCACGTCACCCACGCAGCGCCGGCGCACCGGGCCGAGTACGAACGGATTTTCCGGGTTCCTGTGGTTTTCGAGAGCGACCGCAACGGCCTGCTGATCGACGAGACCCTGGCGGCCCGCCAAGTCGCGCGCCTGCCGCGCTATGTCTTCGGTGTCCTGACCGGGCACGCCGACGCGCTGATGAAGGGCCTGGAAAGCTCGAAGTCCGTCAGGGGCCGGGTCGAGAGCCTGCTGATGCCCGGCCTGCACACCGGCGCCGCCAGCATGGAGGCCGTCGCCGGCCGGCTGGGGATCAGCCGCCAGACGCTGTTTCGCAAGCTGAAGGCGGAGGGCGTGACCTTCGCGCGCGTGCTCGATGAGCTGCGCTACCGGATGGCGGCCGACTATCTGGGGGCCCGGAAGGTCTCGGTGAACGAGACGGCCTATCTGGTCGGGTTCTCCGAGCCCGCGGCCTTCTCGCGCGCCTTCAAACGCTGGACAGGCTCCAGCCCGCGCGAGATGCGCGCGGCGAGCGCCTGAGCTAACCCGCCCGGGGTCGCGCCATGCAACCTGCGGTCAGGTTTTTGACGCCCGGCGTCATGGCCCCGGCGGCCCCCGCCGATAGGCTGACGGTGCGGGCGCCAGCAGCGCCCGGCAGGTTTTGCGGGAGTCCACGCCCTTGATCGTTCATGTCAGCCCCGACGCGCCCCTCCTGATCCGCGCCGCGGCGTCGTCCGCCCTGGTTCTGCATATCGCCGGCGCGAGCCTCGGCATCCTCTCCGGCGCGGTGGCCTTGGCGGCGCGCAAGGGCCGGTTGGCGCACCGGGCCGCCGGGAATGTGTTCTTCGTCTCCATGCTGACCATGTCCGCCATCGCCGCGGTCGCCGCGCCCATGGTGCACGACAGGGTTTCCGCCCTGATGGGGGTCTTCACCTTCTACCTGACGGCCACGGCCTGGGCCGTGGTGCGGCGCAGGCCCACCAGCGTCGGGCGTTTCGAGGCGGGCGCCTGCCTTGTGGCCTTGGGGATCGTGGCGGCGGCGCTCGTCCTCGGCCGGATCGGCTCGCAGGCGCCCGGCGGCCTGGTGGACGGTCAGCCCTACCAGATCACCTATGTCCTCATAGGCGTGGCGACCCTCGCCGCCGCCTGCGACGTCCGGATGATCCGGCGCGGCGGCCTGTCCGGCGCCCCGCGCATCGCGCGGCACCTGTGGCGCATGTGCGCGGCTCTGTTCATCGCCGCGGGCTCCGCCGCCGCCCAGCCGAAGGTGGTGAGGCTCCTGCCGGAGGCGATCCGCAACTCGCCGCTGCTCATCGCGCCCGCCTTGGCCGTCCTCGTGCTGATGGTCTTCTGGCTTATCCGCACCCGGTTCCCGGACCGGGCCCAGGCTGCGCCCAGCACGCTCGCAGCCACCTGAACGGGAGTCTGACCATGCGACGCCTGCCCTTTCTGATTGTCGCCGCGGTGCTTGCCGCCGGCATTGCCCAGGCCGGTCCCTACCGGGCGCCGCGCACTCCCTATGGGACACCCGACCTGCAGGGTATCTGGACCAACACCTCGGTGACGATGCTGCAGCGGCCGCCGATCTTCAAAGGCCTCATCGCCACCGAGACCGAGGCGAAGATGATGGAGGGCGGTTTCAAGAAGATGGTCGGCGACCTGCTCAGCACCGCGCCCATCGACCCCAAACTGCCCGCGCCGCCGGTGGTCAAGGAGGCGCCGCAGTCCGACTTTCTGGAGATGGACATGCACCTGGCCCGCATCGACGGCCAGATGCGCTCGTCCTGGATCGTCGATCCGGCCGATGGCCGGATTCCCTACACCGAGGCCGAGAAGAAGCGGCGCGCCGACGTCGCCAAACAGCCGGACTCCTTCGACAACCCGGAAGACCGCGACACCATGGAGCGCTGCCTGACCGCCATCGGCGCGCCCGAGGGACCGCCGATGCTCAATACCGGGTTCAACGGCAACTACCGCATCGTGCAGACCGCGCAGTATGTGGCGATCGAAATCGAGATGAACCATTCGGTGCGGATCATCCGCATGGGCGAGCGGACCCACTTGCCGGCCGCCATCCAGCCCTGGATGGGGGACTCGGTGGGCTGGTGGGAGGGCGAGACCCTGGTGGTCGAAACCACCAACCTCAATCCCAAGGGCGCCCACGTCTATGCCCTCGGCGGCGGCTTCAGCTATTCGCCCACGACGAAGATGACCGAACGCTTCACGCGGACCTCGCAGGACCGGATCCTCTACGAGTTCTCGGTGGACGACCCCGTCACCTTCACGAAGGTCTGGCGGGCGGAGATGCCGATGCGGGCCGCCAAGGGTCCGATCTACGAATACGCCTGCCACGAGGGCAACTACTCGCTTCCCAACATCCTGGCCGGCGCCCGCGCCGAGGAACGGGCCGCGACGCGCGGAAAGGAGCCTTAGCGGCGCCCGAAACACGGCCTGTCCGTTGGCGGCGCGGTGAGCCGTCGTGGGCAGGAGATTTGTTGCCGTCGCGTGAAACCGAAAGGGCGCGGCGACCGTATAGCCGTTCAGCGGGGTCGGGCTTTCGCATTCTCAGCAACCACGAGACAGGACAGACCGATGAAGATCACCACCAAGACCCTCATGTGCGGCATCGCGGCCATGGCCCTGATGGCGGGCGGCGGGGCTGCCTATGCCCAGACGACGCCGATGAAATCCGGCGACAGCATGAAGGGCGGGGCCATGGCGTCCAGCCACATGAAGATGTCCAAGTCGGACATGAAGATGATGAAGAAATGCGAGGCCATGGGTCACGACCAGATGATGGCCGACGCCAAGTGCAGGGCCATGATGGACGCCCATCCCGACATGATGAAGAAGTAGCGCCGGTAGCCCGGCGTGCGCGTGGCGCCGCCCGCCGACCCGACTGCGGTTGGCGGCGTCAGGATTTTCCCGCGTCGGGATCGCTCTTCGGACCGATGGGACGCAGGCGCCGCAGGGAAGCGCTGAGCGCCGGCTTGCGCTTCAGCATCTCCTGCAGGTGAAGTTCGGCGAGGCGTTCCAGCAAGGCCGCGCCATGGGGCGTGAGGGTGAGGCCGACGCTGCGGCGATCGCGCGTCGAGGGCGTGCGTTGCGCCAGCTCCGCCTTCGCCAGGCGATCGACCAGCTGCACCGCCGCATGGTGGGTGAGCAACAGGTCCTCCGCCAGGTCCTTGATGCTCATGGCGCCGTCAGGCCAGGCGGCGATCGCCAGCATGGCCTGGTATTGCTGCTGGGTGACGCCCGCCCGCCGGCTGATCGCCTCGCTGGCCGCCAGGAAGCGCCGCAGCGCATGCCGGAAACCCGCGAGGCCGCCGAATCGATCGGGATCGAACGCCATGGCCCTGGTCCAGGCTGGTCGCGGGATATCAGCCGTGGGCGGAGGGGACGTCCAGCGGCAGGAACAGATGTTGGCCGCCGCGTGCGATCCTGACCAGCACCTCCTTGCGATGTGCGGCCCGCGCTTCGGCGACGGCCTGCGACACCTCGGCGGCGTTGTTGGTAGCGCGCGACCCGACGCGTTCGATGACGTCGCCCGGCCGCAGGCCGCGCTCCGCGGCGTTGGAATTCGGCAGAACCCGTCCCACCTTCACGCCGCCGCCGGGGTTTGGCGCGACCATCAGGCCGAGGCCGCCGGCCTGGCCCAGCTCCGGGCCGCCTCGACCGTCGTTCATCGCCAGCGTGGTTTCGGAGGGACGCACGCCCGATCGAACCGCGACTTGACGCATGGCGCCATTGCGGCGGACGTCGAGGCGAATTTCCTCGCCTGCGCGGGCGAGCGCAACCTGCCGGGTGAGGTCGGACGCGGAGGTGACGGGATGGCCGTCGACCTTCATCACCAGGTCGCCGGACTGCAGGCCGGCGCGCTGGCTCGGCCCGTCGGGCGTCACGTCGGCCACCAGCGCGCCTTCGTGAGGCGGCAGGCCGAGGCTCTCGGCGATCTCCGGCGTCATGTTCTGGATGGTGGCGCCGATGTAGCCGCGGGTGACCTTACCGGTGGCGATCAGCTGCTTGCTGACCGAGGCCGCGACGTCGGCCGGGATGTCGAAACCGATGCCGACCGAGCCACCGGACGGGCTGAAGATCGCCGAGTTCACGCCGACGACACGGCCGTAGAGGTCGAAGGTCGGGCCGCCGGAATTGCCCTTGTTGATCGGCGCGTCGATCTGCATGTAGTCGACGTAGCCGGAGCCGCTGACCTGCGGGCGGGCCATCGCCGAGACGATGCCGGCGGTCGCCGTGCCGCCCAGGTCGAAGGGGTTGCCGACCGCCACCACCCAATCGCCGACGCGGGGCTTGGCGCGGTCCTCGAAACTCACGAACGGCAGGTTGTGGCCGTCCACCTTGATCACCGCGAGGTCGGTTTCCGGATCGCGCCCGATCACATGGGCGGGCAGCGAGCGGTCGTCGGCGGTGCGCACCGTGATCTTGTCGGCGCCTTCGACCACATGGTTGTTGGTGACGATGTAGCCGTCCGCCGAGATGAAGAAGCCGGAGCCGGTGGCGCGCATCGGGGCCGCGCGCTGCTGCGGCATCTGCTGGAAGAACTGCCCGAAGGGGAAGCCCTGGCCGCCGCCGAACGGCGCCGCGCCTTCGCCCTGGCCGAAGGCGACGTGGCTTGGCCCGGCCTTGCCGACGATATCGATGGACACCACCGCCGGCGCGACCCGCTGCACGATGTCGGCGAATGACGCGGGGACCGCCGAGGCCCTTGGCGTCACGGGCGCCGCGTTGACCGGTCCCGTTGTAGCCCCCGCCAACGCCGATCCGCCGCCCGCGCAAGCCAGTACGGTCGCCAACGCGCCCGCCGTGGCGCCGTAGAAAAGCCTTTGCCGAGTCATGTCAGTTTGGTCTCACCTTGAAACAGGCCGTCGCGGTCTTCCGCTGCGGAGGACGGGCCGGGGCCGCGGCGCAGGCCACGGAGCGGAGGCCTTACTTAATATCACATTGTGATATGTTTGTGGTTATCTGCGGGCGGTTTTGAGCAGCTGCGGCCCTGCGGTGAACCGCAAGCTGAGTTCCGTATAGGGCGGGGTCGGATCGACCAGCTGGATCGCGCCCGCCGGCGTCGACCAGGTTTGCGTCACCCGGGGCAGAAGGCCGATCTCTGTCCTGACCTTGTCCCGCACCAGCTTCGCGGTCGGGCCATAGCGGGCCTGGAAATCATGGACCAGGGCGTCATAGGCGTCGGTGGAGGCGTTGCACCGGATCTCCACCAGGCGATCGTTGGCGAACGAAACGGTCATCTGGTCGACGCGGTACTTGGCGTCGAGGGTGAAGGCTTCCGGCAGGCTGAGCTTGCCGTAGGCGTCGACATAGGCGCAGACGACGGGCCCCGCCGACTGCCGCACGGCAGCCTGCGTCAGGCCCGGCGCGCCGCCCGCGTCGTTGGAGCATGCCGGCCTGGCGTGCGGCGAGAGCCTGCCGGGCGGCGGCATGGCCTTCCAGGCCGCTTCGGTCATGCCGAGCCGGGCGCCTTCGAATTCGATCGCGGGCTGCATCGCCCCGCGGGCCGGCGCCGCGGGCAGGAGGCCGACCGCCAGCAACGCCAGCGCCCCCGTCGTCCAGCCCATGCCGGCGGCGCGTCCAAAGCTCGTGTCTCGTTTCATCGCTCGCCTGCCGTTGCCGCCTGCATCGTAGAACGATCTATCTGGCGAGATCGTGGCGAATATCGCGCTTCACAGGAACAGTAGCGGAAGGCGGGAGCGCAGCAGCGTGTCGACCACCGCGAAATCCGGCGACCCGGGGGCTTCCAGAAGCAGCACCCGCGGGATCACGACGAGATCGCAGGGGGGTGCCGCCGCAGGCCTTGCCGAGGCTTCGGCCAACTGGGGCGGCGGAGCGCCGTGCGGGACGAGGCGGACAGGCCCGTCGCCGCCTTCGGCGCGCGCAAGGCCTACCGTGACGCCGTCCAGCAGCGGGCAGGTCGCGAGCTGGTCGGCAAACCCGCGGTCGCGGCGCGCGCGGTCCAGCAGGGCGACCGCGCGGCCGATGGGCAGGAACACCTTGGGCGCGACGAGGACCGGCGCGGCGCAGGCCTGCAGCACCGGGCGGACATCGCCGCCGACGCCGCGTCGAGCCCGGGTGGCCGTAGCGCTTCCCCGTCGGCCGATCACCACGGCCGCGGCGTCCGCAGCCAGGCCTTCCACGACAGATGGGAAGGCGCCATCGCTGACGCAGGATTCCACGACCTCCGCGCCGCCTTCCCGAAGCCGGTCCGCCGCGTCGGCGAGCACCGAGTCCTGCGCGGCGACCTGGGTGCGGGCGGCCTTGTCGCCGCGGCGCGCAGGGCGGGTTTCGTTGACGTGAAGAAGCTCGATCGTCGTCGACAGACGTCCCGCCAGCCAGGCGGCGTGGTCGCAGATGCCGGCCATGTAGTAGGGTCCGTCGACGCAGGCGATCACGCCGCAGGCGCCGGGCAGGGGCCTCCGTCCATCGTCCTGCTCCGACGCCAGGTGAGCCGCGGTCATGACCAGGCTTCGCCGGGAAGAGACGCCGTCGCGCGTTCCCGCAGGATCAGGCTTTGGACGCCCCAGGTCTCCCGCAGGATTCGCGCGAGGGTTCGGCCATCCCGACGGCCGGCCAACGTCTCGCCGACCAGGGCCAGCGTCGCCGGGGTCTGCGCGACGATCGCCAGCGCCATGGCGGCCGTGCTGGCCGGACTGAGCACGTGAAAGCCAAGGTCACTCAGCCGCGGGACCATCGCCTCCACATAGGCGGGATCCTGGTGAACAATGAGAATGGTTTCCTGCAACGTCTTCCCCTCAAAAGCTGCGAATCGGCGCTGTGGAAAGAACGGCAGAATATCGCCAACCGATCCATTGCAGCGGTTGACGATCCCGTGAGGTCACGCGCCGCCAGTGTGCTGGATCTGAAGTTCGCCTGCTCCATGGGCCGCGCGCCGAGCGAACTTCAGATCCAAGACGCAAACTAGAAACATAAACTCGCTGGTGTCCTCCTCGATTCCGAAGTTCGCCAAAGCCTGCCGCAAAGGCTTGCGAGCTTTGCAATAGGGACACCAGGCGCGGCTATCGTTTCCCTGACCCCGTGAGGTTCTTGCCGGCGATCGAAACGAGGATCAGCACGAAGGCGGCCAGCCTCAGCAGGTAGGCGCCGCCGTGGTTTTCGTGGCCGATCCCCCGGAAGACCGTCACCGTCTGTCCGGCGGCCAACAGCCAGAACGACAGGGCGAACCCGGCGAACAGCGGCTCGCGGGTCTTGGCCCAAAAGCGCAGGAAAAACACGCCGATCACCGCGAACCCCATGGTGAACAGGCCGGCCAGGAAGCCGATCAAGGCCATGTCGGTCACGGCTCCACCTCCCAGAGAAACCCGTAAAGCAGCACGCCGATGCTCACGGCGACGACGATCTGCCGCCAGATCCACAGGTCGACCGTCGGCAACACCAGCAGGTCGACCACCAGCAGGAGGTTGTTCGCCGCCAGGGCGATGAAGCCCAGTGACACCCAGAGCAGCAAACGGGTGCGGTCGCGGAAATAGGACCGGGCGAGCAGGATCGCGCAAGCGACGCTGGTGGCCAGGCAAAGCAGATAGACCAGGGCCGGCCCAAGGACGGTCATCATTTTCCCCCCTTGAATCGGAAGGCGTCCGCCAGGCGCTGCAGGCGGTCTTCCGGGGCTGAGATCAGGTTTATTATGGCCACGGGACGCTCCCGATACGCCAGGTCCACGGCGTCGCAGAGATCCCGCATCAGCGAGGAGGCCGGGGCGTATCGGTATCGGCGCCCATCGTCGGCCAGCACCAGGCCGGACGCTTCGAACTTCGCGAGGTTCGTGGAGACCAAGGCCGTGGACGCGCGCAGTTCCTGGACGAGTTCGCCGACCGACCAGGCGCGCCTGGAGTCGCGGCGCAGAAGAAGCAGGATTTCCAGCGCCCAGACGGAGCCCAGGTGGCCGCGGATGAAGGCTGGCAGCTCGTCTTCGTGCGACATGGGCTCCGCGCGTTCCGGCGACCGCCGATCCGCCGAATGGCGGCATGGGCATCGATGCGCCTTGGGCCACATCGCGAATAGTGATGATCGTGACTCGATATTATTCCCCGTCCGCGAGCGCAAGGGATCATCCGGGCGCCGACCCGGCCCGCCGGTTCAGAACGGGAAGAACACGGGAATGACCAGCAGGGCCACCAGCCAGGTCAGGAGATTGAGCGGCAGGCCGACTTTGACGAAGTCCAGGTAGCGGTAGCGGCCGAGCTGATAGACGAGCACGTTGGTCTGGTAGCCGAACGGGGTGGCGAAGGCGGCGCTGGCGGCCATCATCACGGCCACCAGGAAGGGGCGCGGGCTCACCCCCAGGCTCTCGGCCAGGGCCACCGCCACCGGCGTGACCAGCACCGCGACGGCGGCGTTCGACAGAATCTCCGTCAGCAGCAGGGTGGCCCCATAGAGCAGCGCCAGCGCCAGCCGCGGCCCCAGCAGAACCACCCATTTGCCCAGGGCGGCGGTGGCCAGGGCCGCGAGGCCGGTGAGTTGGAGTGAGAGGCCGACGACCACCATGCCGGCGATCAGCAGCAGGATCTCGGGCCGCAGCCCCTTGTAGGCGTCTTCCGCGCTGATCACCCGCAGCAGGACGAGGAGCACGGCCCCGGTGAAGGCGCAGGCCGCGATCGGCGCGTAGCCGGTCGCCGCGACCACCACCACGCCCAGGAACACAGCCAGGGCGGTGAACGCCTGCACCGGACGATAGGGCCGCTCCGCCACGGACGGCGCGGCAATCTCCGGCACAGCCACCGACGCGTCGGCTTCGGACGGCTCATCGGGATGCGCGCGACCGAGCATGGGTCCGCCGACGAACATCAGATAGAGCGCGCCGGTGAGCGCCACGATGACGCCGACCGGGGTAATCTCGAAGATGCCGAACGCCTGCTGACCGGCGTTGCGGGCCATGTCGTTGACCAGCAAGTTGGTGGAGGTGCCGATCAGGGTGCAGGCGCCGCCGAGGACCGCGGCGTAGGACACCGGAATCAGGAATCGCTTCGGCGGCAGCTTCATCGACGTGGCGACGTCGCGCACCACCGGCGCGGCCAGGATCACCAGCGGCGTATTGTTGAGGAAGGCCGACGCCACGCCGGTCAGCCCGATCAGGCCCCAAACGCCCGCGGCGCCGAAGCGCGCGCACACTTTCGTCGCGCCGCGGATCACCAGCCCCAGCAGGCCCGAGAGCTCCATGGCGTAGGCGATCACGAACAGCGACGCGAGCGCCACGATGGCGGGGCTGGCGAACGCCGCCTGCACTTCGACCGGCCGCACGGTGCGCGTGGCCAGCAGCACGGCGGCCCCGGAGAGCGCGACGATGTCGGCGCGGAGCTTGCCCCAGACAAGCGCGGCGACGACCGCGGCCAGGACGGAAAGCGCGACGATCTGCGGGCCGGTCATCGGCGCCGCCCGATGTCGTCGGCCGAGCCAGCCCGCGCGCGGGGCGAACCCCCGGCAATCGAACGGCGTAGGCCTGGAAACACTCTCGAACCGATCTATAGTCCCGCGATGCCTGACCTTAGGCCCAGGCCGCCTGACCGCAAGCTCGCCCTGATCGCGCCCCTCGTCATCGTTGCGGCGGTCGGCGTCATGCTGGCGATCGGGCTGCGCTCGCCACAGCACGCCCCGCCGACGTCGACGCCGCCGCCGATCGAGCCCGTGGCGGCGCCACGTCCTGCCGCGACGCCGGTTTCGCCGCTTTCCCGCGCCGAGCTCATCTGGAGCGCCAATGCCGCGGCGGCGGCCTATGCGGCGGACGAAGCCGCGGCCCCGGCCAAGAGCCCGTTGATCGGCCGCCAGTTCTCGGTGCGCATCGCCTTCGGCTGCGACGGGCCGCAGTCGTCAGGCGGACCCGACCAGGCGCGGATGGACTATGACCCGGGCAAGCAGACCCTGCGGCTCAGCGCAACGCCGGTCGATTGGGCGAGCCTGCCGCTGGTGCAGGACCTGCGGGACGCGAAAGACATCGAGTCGGCGGAAGGGTTCTGGATCCCACGCCCTTGGAGCCCTTCGGACGCCTGCCCGGCGCCGCGCAAGGCTGCCGTGCCGGCTATCGTCACCCCACCGGCGGCGCAGACCCTGGGCCTCGCCCAGATCTTCAAGACCGGCGATTCGCGCCTGCTGCGCCGGGACGGCCGGCCCTACGAGGTGGTCCGCAAGGTGAAGGCGGACGCCCCCTTGCTGGCCCACAGCTTCCGGATCGTGCTGGAGGGCCGGATCGCCGGTTACGGCGACGGCCGGGCCATCCACTGCTGGAGCGAATCTCCCGACCATCGGCCGATTTGCCTCTATGCCGTGAACCTCGATCGCGTCGCCATCGAGGACGGCGTCACCGGCGACGTGCTGGGCGAATGGCGCAACTGATCGCCCGGGCGCGAAGCCGATCCCGGACGGTCACACCTCCAGCCGGTCGTCGGGCCGCGCCACCAGGGCGTAGAGCACCGGCATCAGGAAGACGCTGATCAGGAGGCGCGTGAACAGGCCGCTGACAATCACCAGGGCGAACGGCCTTTGCGAGTCGGTGCCGACGCCGGTCGCCAGCGCGGCGGGCAGCAAGCCGAGCGCCGCCACCAGCGCCGTCATCATGATCGGCCGCAGCCGCAGGATCGCGCCTTCGCGAATCGCCTCGGCCAGGGGCCTGCCGTCGCCGCGGAGTTCGTTGACGTAGGAGATGTAGACGACGGCGGTCTGCACCGAGACGCCGAACAGCGCCAGGAACCCCACGCCCGAGGAGACAGAGAAGGGCGTGCCGGTGAGCCAGAGCGCCAGGATCCCGCCCACCGGCGCCGACAGCGCGACGCCCAGCAAGGTGATCAGCGGGAACTTGAAATTGCTGTAGAGCGCGAAGAGCAGCAGGAAGATCATGAACACCGTCAGCGGCAGGATCAGCTTCAGCTGGTCACGCGAGGCGGTGTATTCCGTATAGCTGCCGCCCCAATCCACCCGATAGCCCTGCGGCAGCGCGACCTTGGCGTTGACCTGCTTGATGGCGTCCTGCACCGCCCCGGCGAGATCGCGCCCCTCGACCGAGAACTGGACGCCGATGTAGCGCGAGTTGTTCTCGCGGTAGATGAACGAGGCGCCGTTCGTCACCCGGATATCGGCGAACTCCTTGAGCGGGATTTGCTGACCGCCGGGCGTGGCCACCAGGATGTTGCCGATCGCCTCGGGGTTATCGCGATATTGCCGCTCGAGCCGAACCACGAGATCGAACTGCTTTTCCTGCTGCACCACCTGGGTGGCCACGTCGCCGCCGACGGCGGTCTGGATCAGCCCGTTGATGTCGGCCACGTTGAGGCCGTAGCGGGCGATCTTGGCCCGGTCGATCTTGATGGTCAGGCTGGGCTGGCCGAGTTCCTGCACCAGGGTGACGTCGCGGATCCCGCGCACCTGCGCCAGGATGTGCTTGATGGCCTTGCCCTTCTGCTGGAGCGTCTGCAGGTCGGGTCCGAACACCTTGACCGCAAGCTCGCTTTTCAGGCCCGTCTCGGCTTCGTCGACCGCGTCCTGCGCCGGCTGGGTGTAGTTGAAGATGATTCCCGGAAACCCCTCCAGCTTTCGGTTGATGGCGGCGATCAGTTCGGGCTTGGTGCGGTAGGAGCCGGTCCATTGCCCGTACGGCTTGAGGCCGACGTAGAACTCGGCGTTGAAGAAGCCGGTGGCGTCGGTGCCGTCGTCGGGCCGCCCCAGCTCCGTCGTGACCGTGGTGACTTCCGGAAAACTGCGCAGGATGGCGCGAACCTTCGGCGCGATCTTCGCGGATTCCTCGAACGAGATCGTCGGCGGCATGGTGGCGCGGACCCACAGCGCGCCCTCGTCCAGTTGCGGCATGAACTCCGCGCCGATCAGCGGGACCAGCAGCAGGGACGCCGCCAGCAAGGCCCCGGCGGCGAACGTCGTCCCCCAGCGATGCTCCAGGCAGAAATCCAGGCCCTTGATGTAGACGGACTTCATCGCCTCGAACGCGGCGCTGCGCCGCTCCCGCACGCCCTTGCGCATCAGCCACGCGCAGAGCACCGGCAGCAGAATCAGGGTGACGATCAAGGCGCCGACCAACGCGAAGATCATGGTGTCGGCCATGGGCCTGAACAGCGTCCCGGACGGGCCGGACAGCACGTAGATCGGCAGGAAGCTGACCACGATCACCGCGACCGCGTAGAACAGCGGCCGGTCCACCTCCGCCGCGGCGTCCCGGATGATCGCCTTGACGTTGAGCGGCGTGCCGTGGCGGAGCGCGATCTGGCGGAAGATGTTCTCCACCATCACCACGGCGCCATCCACCAGGATGCCGAAGTCGACCGCCCCGATGGAGAGCAGGTTGGCCGAGGCGTGCTGCAGGTTCAGGCAGGTGAACGCGAACAGCAGCGCCAGCGGGATGGTCGCGGCGACGATCAAGCCGGCCCGGAAATCGTAGAGGAAGAAGATCAGGACCACGACGACCAGGACCATGCCGCGCAGCAGATTGGCCTCCACCACGTGGGTGGTCAGCGCGATCAGGTCGGTGCGGTCGTAGAAGGGGACCACCTTGACGTCCTTTGGCAGGACGCGGTCGTTGAGCTCCCGGGTCTTGGCTTCGACCCGCTTCAGGACATCCTGAGTTTTCTCCCCGGTGCGCAACATGATGACGCCTTCGACGGCGTCGTCCTGGTTCTCGTAGCCGAATTCGCCCAGGCGCGGAGCGATGCCGATGGCCGCGCGGCCCACGTCCTTCAGCAGGATCGGCGTGCCGGCGTGGACCGCCAGGACGACGTTGCCGATGTCGTCCAGCGAGGTCAGGCGACCCAGGCCGCGCACATAGTAGAACTGGCCGCCCTGCGAATAGGAACCGCCGCCGGCGTTGCCGTTGTTGGCGGCGAGCGCCGTCTCGACCTGCTGCACGGACAGGCCAACCGCGGCGAGCCGGGCCGGGTCGAACAGCGCCTGGTACTGCATCTCGCCGCCGCCGAAACCGGAGTCGTCCGCGACGCCGGGGACCGACTTGTAGGCCGGCGCGATGACCCAGTCCTCGAAGGTCTTCAGCTCCATCGGCGAGCGGTCGGAGCTTTGCAGGACGTAGCGGTAGATGAGGCCCGACGGCGAGGCGAGAGGCGAGACCGAAGGGGTCACGCCGCTCGGCAGGCTGAGGTCGGGCAGGCGATTGAACACCTCCTGGCGGGCCGCCGCGTTGGACGTGCCGTCCGCGAAGGTAAGCACCAGGTGGGACAGGCCGTAGAGCGAGACCGAGCGCGCCGTGGTCGTGCGCGGAATGCCGGTCATCCCGAGCTCGGCAGGAACCGTGATCAGGCGTTCGACTTCCTCGGCGGCATGGCCCGGCCACTGGGTGACGATCTCGACGCGTGGCGGCGACAGGTCGGGATAGGCGTCGACCGGCAGGCGGTTTAGCGACCACACCCCCACGGCGATCAGGATCAGCGTCAGCAGGCCGATCAGCAGCGGCTGGCGCAGCGAGATGGCCACCAGGCGGTTCATCACCGACGCGCTCGCCGGCGGCGCCTCGGGCGGGGGCGGGGCCTCGCTCACTGGTTTTGCATGAACTGGACGAACAGGCCGCCGTCGACCACGATCCGGTCGCCGCCCTGCAGGCCCGCGGTGACGTCGACCTGGTCGCCGGCGCTATAGCCCAGCGTCACGCGCCGCCGGGCGAACCCGCCGGCGGGCTGCGCGACATAGACGAACGGCAGGTTCTCGTCGTCCCGCAGGATCGCTGAGGTGGGGACCAGCAATCCGCTGCTGGGTTGGCGGGATTGGAGCCGCACGCGGACGTACATCTGCTTCTTCAGCACGCCGTGAGGGTTGTCGACGACCACGCGCGCGACCACCGCCCGGGTGTCGGGGTTCACCAGGGCCGAGATGTTGCCTACGACGCCGGGAAGGCTGGCCGAGCCGACATCGGTTTCCACCTGGGCGGGATCGCCGAGGCTGATCGACGGCAGGTCCGAGGCCGAAACCTGCGCCAGCACCCAGACCCGCGACAGGTCGGCGACGGTGAAGCTCGGCGTCGTGCCCGCCTGCAGCAGCTGGCCAGGCGTGATCAGCTTTTCCGCGACGGTGCCGGCGATCGGCGAGCGGATGAGCCCTTCGATGCGCGGAACGGCGCGGCCCTGCTGGATCGCCCGGATGGTCTGCGGATCGACGTTCAGCGCAACCAGCGCCTGCAAGGCGGCGTCGCGGTCGGCCTCGGCGCTGACGGCGTCGGTCTCCGCTTGCTGGGCCTCGCGCTGGGAGACGCCGTTATGTTGCAGAAGGTCCTTGTCCGTGTCGGCCAGTTTGCGGTCGGTCCGGGCGACGGTGACGGCCTTGCCGTAGGCGCTGACGGCGGCGGCGAAGTCGGGCGAATCGACCGCCGCCAGCGGCTGGCCCTTCCTGACCTTGTCGCCGGCCGAGACCAGCAGCCGCGATACCGGCCCGGAGAACGGCGCCAGCACGCTGGTCGCCTGGTCATTGTCGAAATCGACGACGCCGGTCGTCTCGATCGTCTTGCGGAAGGTCGCGGGCGCCACGGCGTAGAGCCGGACGTGCTGAAGCTGCGCGGCCGTCAGGGTCACGTTGTGGGGCGTCGCGGCGGCGGCCGGGGCGGCGCCGTCCGCCTTGGGCGAGCACGCCGCAGCGGTCAGCAGCGTCGCCGCGACGAACGCAGCGGACAGGACGCGTGAGATCTGGACGCGAGCCGGCGAAAGCGGCGCGCGGTAGGGCGGCTCAGTTTTCATATTTGTCCTTGGCGAGGTCCGCGCGACGCCACCAGCCGCCGCCAAGCGCCTGGAACAGCGCCGCGGTGTCGGCGTAGCGATTGGCCTGGGCCTGCACGAGCGCGATGCGGGCCTGCTGATAGGCCTGCTGGGCGTTCAGCAGCGTCAGATAGCTGGCGTAGCCCGCCCGCCATTGCCGGTCGGACAGGTCCAGGGTGACCTTGGCCGCGTCCGCCGCGGCCGACGCGGCCTTCAGGCCTTCGGCGTCCTGGTCGAGCGCGGTCAGGGTGTCGGCGACGTTCTGGAAGGCGGTCAGCACCGTGCTGCGGTACTGCTCCGCCGCCTGGACATAGGCCGCCTTGGCGGCGCGTTCCTGGTGCTTGAGGGTCCCGCCGTCGAAGATTGGCGCCGCGATGGCCGCGCCGATCGCCCAGAAGCCGGTGCCGGCCCCGAACACCTGGCCGAAGGCGAGCGAGCTGCTGCCGGCGTTGGCGGTCAGCTGAAGGTTCGGCAGGCGGTTGGCCTCGGCGACCCCGATCTGGGCGCTGGCCGCGTGCAGGTTGGCTTCCGCCTGGCGCACGTCCGGACGCTGTTCGACCAGCGTCGAGGGTAGGCTGACCGGCAGGTCCTGCGGCAGTTTCAGGCTGGAAAGCTCGAACGTCTCCGCCGGCGCCTGGCTCGGAAACCGGCCCGTCAGGACGGCCAGCAGGTCGTGCTGCTGCGCCGCCTGCTTGAGCAGCGGCGGCAGGGTGGCCGTGACCTGGGCGAGCTGCGCCTGCTGGGCGGCGAGATCCAGCCCGCTCGCATAGCCCTTGGCCAGTTGGTATTGCAGCGTCTGGACGATCTTGCCGTTGATGCCGATCAACTCGCGGGTCGCGGCGATCTGCGATTGCAGCGAGGCTTCCTGGATGGCGGCGACCGCCACGTTGGTGGTCAGCGTCAGGTGCGCGGCCACCATCTGGAACCGCACCGCCTGTTCCTGGGCCTTCACGTTCTCGGCCGTGCGGCGGTTCAGGCCGAAGACGTCCGGCGCGTAGGAAATGCTGAGCTGCGGCGTGAAGAGGTTGTACTGGAAGGCGTTCGAGCTGGGGGTCGGGGCGATGTCGCCCGACTGCCGCTGGCGGGTGGCCGCGAAGCCGGCCGAGACGTTGGGGAAGAAAGCGCCCCGTTGCGCCAGGACATTTTCCCGGGCGACCGTCAACGCCGCCTGCGCCGCCTTCAGGTCGTGGTTGGCGGCGAGGGACCGTTCGACCAGGTCATCGAGCGGCTTGGACTGAAACAGCGTCCACCAGTCCGCGGGAACGTCGGAGCCCCTGACGAAGCGTTGCGCCGCCCCGCCGGCGACGTCCGGGGTCGAGGCCGTCGCCGACAGCGGTCGCGCGGTATAGTCGCTGACCTCCGGCGCTGCGGGCTTCTTGAAGTCGGGGCCCACGGCGCACCCGGCCATCAGCAGGCAGGTCAAAGTCGCGAAAAGGGTCCGGAAGCCGGATGACTGGCTCTGCTCGGCTCCGTCGATGGTCATCTTACCTGGCGGCTCTTTGCTCAAAATCGCTCGCGGCCGCCTCGACGGACAGCATGGCAAGCGCCCGCGATTGTCGGGCTAATGTTATAACATATCGGCGCGAGGCGCAGCTGGCTAGAGACGGCGTGCTCGCATCCGCAGATGTCCTCTATGTTGCAAAGTCGCCGCAATTGCCGGGCCGGAGACGCCGGCCACCGTCCGGGGGCCTGTCTGAGGTTATATCGGAACGCGAGGCGATTTCATGGGTTGAGCCTGTAGTCGCCCGCGGCGTGTAGCCGGGGAGGCGCTTTGCCAGGAACCTCCGTGGCCGACCAAGACATTCGATGTGTGCTCCGCGCCCGCGCCTTGAACGGCGAACGTCCGGGCTGGAGCGAGATCGAGCGCAGACTCTATTGGGTCGACATGCGCGCGCCCTCGCTGCACGCCTTCGATCCGGCCACCGGCCAGGACCAATGCTGGGAAATGCCCGATTGGATCGGCTGCTACGCCTTCGCCGCGGCCGGCGGCCTGGTGGTGGCGCTCAGGACCGGCTTCTTCGCTTTCGATCCCGTCGACGGGGCGCTCAGCTTTCTGGCGCCGCCGCCCTACGACCCGCGTCGGTTCTGTTTCAACGACGGCCGCTGCGACCGCCAGGGGCGGTTCTACGTCGGGCCGATGTATTCGCCGCTCGGGCCGGGGGATGCGCAACCGGCCGCCGCGCAGTCCGCGCCGGTTTGGCGCTACGGCGGCGGCGACCGCTGGCTGGCGGCGACGCCGCCGGTGAAGATCTCCAACGGCCTGGCCTGGAGCCCGGACGGCCGGCTCATGTACCACAGCGACACCTCGCAAAAGACCATCTGGGTCTGGACCTACGACCCGGAGACGGGAAGCGCCGAGAACCAGCGGGTGTTCGCCCAGGTCGAGCGCGGCGGGCCCGACGGCGGCCCGGACGGCGCCTGCGTGGATCGCGACGGCTACTACGTCTGCGCCATCTGGGGCGCGGGCGAACTGCTGCGCTTCGATCCGAACGGCCGGCTGGAACGCGCGATCCGCGTGCCGGCGCGCTACCCGACTATGCCGGCCTTCGGCGGGGAAGATCTGGCGACGCTGTTCGTCACCTCGGCTTCCTATCCGATTCCGGAGGCGGAGCGTGGCGCCTATCCCGAAGCTGGCGGGTTGTTCGCCATGGAGGCGCCGGTCCCCGGCCTTCCGCCCGACTACTACCAATCCATCGAGAACGGACATCGGCCATGAGCAAGACCGTCGGCGACTTCCTGGTTCAGCGCCTGCACGACTGGGGCGTGCGCAGAATCTTCGGCTATCCGGGCGACGGCGTTAACGGCGTGCTCGGCTCCCTGCAACGCGCCGAGGGCAAGATCGAGTTCATCCAGGTGCGGCACGAGGAGATGGCCGCCTTCATGGCCTGCGCCTACGCCAAGTTCACCGGCGAGATGGGCGTCTGCCTGTCCACCGGCGGGCCCGGCGCCACCCACATGCTCACCGGCCTCTATGACGCCAAGCTCGACCACATGCCGGTCCTGGCCATCACCGGCCAGGCGCCGCGCACGGTGCGCGGCGCCCACTACCAGCAGGAGATCAACCTCGACCGGGTCTTCGCCGACGTCGCGAAATACGTGCAGGAGATCGAGGCCCCGTCGCAGATCCGCGTGGTCACCGATCGCGCGATCCGCATCGCCAAGGCCGAGCGCGGCGTCTCGGCGCTGGTGATCCCCGGCGACCTGCAAGACGAGCCTTACAAGGATCCGCCGCGCCAGCATGGCTCGGTGTTTTCCGGCGTGGGTTACGCCAAGCCCAAGGTGGTCCCCTACGAGGCCGACCTGCGGCGCGCCGCCGAGGTGCTGAACGCCGGCAAGAAGGTGGCCATCCTGGTCGGCGCGGGCGCCCTGCAGGCGACCGACGAGGTGATCGCAGTGGCCGACAAGCTGCAGGCGGGCGCCGCCAAGGCGCTGCTGGGCAAGGGCGCCCTGCCGGACGACCTGCCGTGGGTGACCGGCTCCATCGGCTATCTGGGCACGGAGCCCAGCTACGAGCTGATGATGGGCTGCGACACCTTCCTGATGGTCGGTTCCGGCTTCCCCTATTCGGAGTTCCTTCCCCACGAGGACGACGCTCGCGGCGTACAGATCGACATCGACCCCTCGATGCTGAGCATCCGCTATCCGGCGGAGGTCAACCTGCACGGCGACGCGGCCGAGACCCTGCGGCTGCTGCTGCCGATGCTGGACCAGAAGACCGACCGCGGCTGGCGCGAGCATATCGAAAAGCACGTTACGAAGTGGTGGGAGACCGCCGAGGACCGGGCGTTGCAGCCCGCCAATCCGATCAACCCGCAACGGGTCACCTGGGAGCTGTCGCCGCGCCTGCCGGACCTGGCGATCATCACCAGCGATTCCGGCTCCTGCGCCAACTGGTACGCCCGCGACCTGAAGATCCGGCGCGGCATGATGTGCTCGCTGTCCGGCAGCCTGGCCTCGATGGGCGCCGCGGTGCCCTACGCGATCGCCGCGAAGTTCGCCCACCCCCACCGGCCGGTCTTCGCCCTGGTCGGCGACGGGGCCATGCAGATGAACAACATGGCCGAGCTGATCACGGTGTCGAAATACTGGAAGGACTGGGCGACCCCCAAGTGGATCTGCTGCGTCTGGAACAACGAGGACCTGAACCAGGTCACCTGGGAGCAGCGGGTGATGGAGGGCAACCCGCGGTTCGACGCCACCCAGCAGATCCCCGACGTGCCCTACCACAAGTTCGCCGAGCTGATCGGGCTGCGCGGCATCTTCTGCGACGACCCCGACCGCGTGGGCGCGGCCTGGGACGAGGCGCTGGCCTGCGACCGTCCGGTGGTCCTGGAGTTCAAGACCGACCCTGAGGTGCCGCCGCTGCCGTCGCACATCAGCCTGGAGAACGCCAAGAAGTTCGCCACCACGATCATCAAGGGCGACTCCCGCGAGGGCTCGATGATCGCTGGCGCGGTGCGCCAAGTGTTGAGCGGCGTGCTGCCCGGCGACAAGGAATGATCCACGCGCCGGCCACCTTCGCGCCCTCGGGCTTGCCGGAGGGCTCCGCCGGGCCGGTCGCCAAGGCCCTGGGCCTGGCGACCCTGGCGGTGGTCGGCGCCGTGGGGCTCTGGCAGGGGCGTCGGGTTCTGCGGGCCCAGGCGCGCGGACGCGGCGGAGCCTCGGCCGAAAGCCGGATCCTGCACGGCGCCGGAGCCACGCTGGCCGCCTCGGTGCTGGCCGACAGCGCCGTCGAGCACTACCGCGGATCGTTCGAGAACCCGGGCATGTACACGCCGATGATCGCCTCGGCCTTGACCCTGCTGGCGGGAGGGTCCGGCGCGGCGGGCCATTCGGGCCGCGCGCCGCGCCGCGCCCGGGCGGGAGTCTATGCGACGGCCGCGGCGGTGGGCGCGGTCGGGACCGGCTTCCACGTCTACAACCTGCTGCGGCGGCCCGGCGGCCTGAGCTGGCTGAACCTGTTCTATTCCGCCCCGCTCGGCGCGCCGGCGGCCCTGTCGCTGGCTGGGGCGCTGGGCCTTGCGGCCGACCGCCTGGAGGCGACGCCCGCGGCGGAACCTGCGCGCCTGCTCGGCCTGCCGGCCGGCCGGGCGCTCGCCGCCCTGACGGGCCTCGGCATCGCCGGGACGGTCGGCGAGGCGGGGCTGCTGCACTTCCGGGGCGCCTTCCAGAACCCGTTCATGTTCGCGCCGGTCACCTTGCCGCCGGTCGCCGCCGCACTGATGCTGGGCGCCGCGGTCGCGCCGCGTCCAAAGCGCCCGCGAAGACTTACCCGCCTGTGGCTCGGCCTGACCGCCACGCTCGGCTTCGCCGGCGTCGGCTTCCACGCCTATGGGGTGTCGCGCGCCATGGGCGGCTGGCGCAACTGGACCCAGAACCTGGTCGACGGCCCGCCGTTGCCGGCGCCCCCGAGCTTCGCGGCTCTCGCCGTCGCCGCCTTCGCCGCGCTCTCGCTGATGGAGCGCGAGCATGGATGAGCGCTATCCCGGCTACGACGTGCTGGCCAAGCGGCGGACGCCGTCGTGGGATGAGGCGACCCGCCAGGCGATCGACCAACGGCTGGCGGTCCACCCGGGCCCGCGGTTTTTCACGGCCGCGGAATGGCGCACGCTCAGGGCCGTCTGCGCGCGGATCGTCCCCGAGCCGCCGGGCCGCACGCCGGTCCCGACGCAAGCCTACATCGACGAGAAACTGTTCCGCGGCCTGCTCGACGGCTACCGCAACGCCGGCCTGCCGCCCCAGGGCGAGGCATGGCGCAGGGGCCTCCGGGCCCTCGAGGCGGAGGCGCGGGCCGCCTCGACGCGGCGCTTTCATCAACTGGAGGCCGCCGAGCAGGACGGGCTGCTGCGCGCCATGCAGGCCGGCCAGCTCAAGGATGCGGCCTGGGGCGACATGGCTTGCGAGCTGTTCTTCAGCCAGCGCCTGCTGACCGACATCACCCGCGCCTACTACGCCCACCCCACCGCCTGGAGCGACATCGGCTTCGGCGGCCCGGCGAGCCCGCGCGGCTACGTGCGACTGGCGTTCGACCGCCGCGACCCCTGGGAGGCCTCCGAAAGCCGGCCCGGCCGGGCGCTCCTGGCGCAGGCGGAGAACCGACGTGTCGGCCGACGCTGAGATCACCGCCCCCCGAGCCCGCGACGGGCGCGCGCCCGACGTCTTCCGGGTCGGCGGCTGGACGCCGATGCGCGAACATCGCGAGGACGAGGCGGTCGATTTCGCCATCGTCGGCTCCGGCGCGGGCGGCGGCACCCTGGCCTGCCGGCTCGCCGAGAAGGGCTTCTCGGTGGTGGTCTTCGACGCCGGGCCGTTCTTCCGCCCGCTGGAGGACTTCGTTTCCGACGAGACCGTGCAGGCCCGGCTGTACTGGACCGACGAGCGGATCATCGACGGGACCCATCCGCTGATGATGGGCGGCAAGAACAGCGGCAAGGCGGTGGGCGGCTCGACCGTGCACTTCGCGATGGTCTCGCTGCGGTTCCGCCCCGAGTGGTTCAAGTCGAAGAGCGCGCTGGGCTACGGCGCCGACTGGCCGCTCGATTGGCGCGAGATGTGGGGCTACTACCGCCAGGTGGAGCGCGCGCTCAGCATTTCCGGCCCGCTGACCTATCCCTGGGGGCCCCAGCGCCCCGCCTATCCCTATCGTCCGATGCCGCTGAATGCGCCCGCCGAGGCGATGGCCCGCGGCTGCGAGGCCATGGGGATCGGCTGGTCGCCGATGCCGCTGGCCACCCTGTCGGCGCCGCGCGGCGCGGCGCCGCCCTGCGTGCAGCGCGGCTTCTGCCGCTTCGGCTGCTCCACCAACGCCAAGCAGAGCGCGCTGACCGTCTGGATCCCGCGCGCGCTGAAGGCCGGGGCGGAGGTGCGCGACCTGGCGATGGTCGGTCGCATCGAAATGAGCGCCGACGGCCTCGCGACCGGCGTCCACTACCACCGCGACGGCGCGTGGCGGTTCCAGAAGGCGAAGAACGTCGTGGTCGCGGGCTATGCGGTCGAGACCCCGCGCCTGTTGTTGAACTCGGCGACCGCGCAGCACCCCGACGGCCTGGCCAACAGCTCGGGCCTGGTGGGGCGCTACCTGATGACCCAGGCGAACGAGGGCGTCTGGGGCGTGATGGAGCCGGAGGTCCGCTGGAATAAGGGGCCGCCGAACCTCGCCGTCTGCGAGCACTGGAACTATGAAGACCGGAAAGACTTCTTCGGCGGCTACTGCTTCATGAGCCAGGGACCCATGCCGATCGAGTGGGCCAATGTGCTGACCGGCGCCAAGGGCCTCTGGGGCGAGCCGCTGCAGCGCGAGATGCAGGACTATAACCATCAGGTCGGGCTGAAGGTGGTGGGCGAGATGCTGCCCGATCTCGACAACCGGGTGACCCTGGTCGAGGAGACCGACCAGTACGGCCTGCCGATCACCCGTGTCACCTATTCCTGGACGCCGAACGACAAGGCGCTGATCGAGCACTCCATGCAGCAGATGGAGGCCTGCCTCGACGCCGCCGGCGCGACGCGGATCTTCCGTCAGCCGGACGACTCCAACCACCTCGCCGGCACCGCGCGGATGGGCGACGATCCCGCGACCAGCGTGGTCGACGCCGACTGCCGCTGCTGGGACGTGCCCAATCTCTGGGTTTGCGACGGCTCGGTGTTCCCGACGGTCGGCGGCGCCAACCCGTCCCTGACCATCCAGGCCATCGCCCTTCGCACGGCCGACCGGTTCGAGGCTCTGGCCGCCCGGGGCGAGCTGTGACCCTGCAGCGCATCGAAAAGGCGGCAGGATGAAGACGCCCTATCCGGCCTACGACGTGCTCGCGAAGTGGGACAGCCCCTCGTTCGATACGGTCACCCGCGGGGTCATCCGCCGGCGGCTCGAAGCCGTGCCCGAGCGGCGCTTCTTCACGCCCGCCGAATTCAGCATCCTGACCGCGGTCGCCGCGCGACTGACCGCCCAGGGCGACGGGGCCGAGCTCGTGCCCGTCGCGCCCTGGATCGACGCTGACCTTTTCGAGGGGCGGGGACCGGGTTTCCGGCACGCGGATCTACCGCCGGACCGCGACGTCTGGCGCATCGGCCTGGCCGGCGTCGACGCCGAGGCGCATCGCCGCTACGCGCAGGCTTTCGCCGAGCTGGCCGCCGACAGCCAGGACGCCATCCTGCGCGCCGTGCAGGCGGGCGAAGTCGCCGCCGAAAGCTTCGAAAGCTTGCCGTCGCCGCGTGTGTTCACGGCCATGCTGGGCGCGGTGGTGGGCGTCTACTACGCCCACCCGGCGGCCTGGAGCGAGATCGGCTTCGGCGGGCCGGCCAGCCCGCGCGGCTACGTCCGGATGGGCCTGGACAAGCGCGATCCGTGGGAGGCGCCGCTGTCGCCCGGACGGCGCGGGTCATGAGTGTCCCCCTGGAGGAACCGCGCGCCGCCCAGGGCCGCGCGCCGGACGTGTTCACGTCCGGCGGCTGGCGGCCGATGCAGGCGCATCGCGACACCGACGAGGTCGATTTCGTGATCGTCGGGGCCGGGGCCGGCGGCGCGACCCTGGCCTATCAGCTGGCGCGCAAGGGCTTCTCGGTGGTCTGCTTCGAGGCCGGCCCCTACTGGCGGCCGCTGGACGATTTCGCCTCGGACGAAACCGAGCAGCAGAAGCTCTACTGGACCGATCCGCGGATCACCGGCGGCGCCGACCCCATCGAACTCGGCGGCAACAATTCCGGACGCGGAGTGGGCGGCTCGACGGTCCACTTCTCGATGATCTCGCTGCGCTGGCGGCCGGAGCGGTTCAAGGCGCGCAGCCAGCTCGGCTATGGCTTCGACTGGCCGATCGCCTACCGCGACATCGCGCCCTACTACGCGCAGGCCGAGCGGGCGCTCAGCGTCGCCGGCCCGGTGAGTTATCCCTGGGGGCCGAAACGCGGGCCCTATCCCTATCGGCCGCATGAGGTGAATGCGCCCGGCCTGATCCTGGCGCGCGGCGCCGAGGCGCTGGGGATCAAGTGGGCCGCCACGCCGCTGGCGACCGTCTCCGCGCCGCGCGGCAAGAGTCCGCCTTGCGTCTATCGCGGCTTCTGCAATTTCGGCTGCTCGACCAACGCCAAGCAGAGCGCGTTGGTGGTCTGGGCCGACCGCGCCGTGAAGGCGGGCGCCGAGTTCCGCGACATGGCCATGGTCGGCCAGGTCGAGACCGACGCGGCCGGCGCCCGGGCGACCGGCGTGCGCTATCACCGGCAGGGAGCATGGCGGTTCCAGAAGGCGCGCCATGTGGTGGTCGCCGGCTACGCCATCGAGACGCCGCGCCTGCTGCTGAACTCGGCCACCGCGAAGCACCCGCACGGCTTGGCCAACAGCTCCGGCCTGGTCGGAACCCACCTGATGACCCATGCCGGGCCGGGCGTCTGGGCGACCTTCGACGAGGAGATCCGCTGGAACAAGGGGCCGCCAAACATGGCGGTGACCGAGCATTGGAACTACACCGACGCCGGCAAGGATTTCCACGGCGGCTACGCCTTCATGAGCCAGGGGCCGCTGGCGCGATCCTGGGCGCAGACGCTCGCCACCTCGCGCGGCCTGTGGGGCGAGGACCTGCGCCGCGCGATGACGACCTACAACCGCACCGCCGGCTTCGTGCCGGTCGCCGAGGTCGAGCCGCGCGCGCCGAACACCGTGACCCTGGCCGACGAGACCGACCGCTATGGCTTGAAGATCCCGCGCGTCACCTTTGGCTACTCCGACAACGACCGGCGGCTGCAGGCCCATGCGGTGAAGTTCATGAGCGAGATGCTGGTGGCCGCCGGCGGCCACGACCTGTGGACCAGCGAGGACACCAGCCACCTGATGGGCACCTGCCGGATGGGCGACGATCCGGCGACCAGCGTGGTCAACGCCGACGGCCGCAGCTGGGACATCCCCAACCTGTGGGTCTGCGACGGCTCTCTGTTCCCGACCAGCGGCGCGGTGAACCCCTCCCTGACCATCCAGGCGCTGGCCTTGCGCATCGGCGACCGTATCGAAGCCCTGGCCCGCCGTGGAGAGCTATAGCGTCGGAGATGACCGGATGAGCGTGATCGCCAATATCGCCGACCTCCAGGAGCGCGCACGGCGCCGCTTGCCCAAGGCGGTGTTCGACTATGTGCATGGCGGATCCTATGACCAACTGACGTTGGCCCGAAACCGCGCGGACCTCGACGCACTGGCGATCGATCAGCGCGTCATGCGCGACGTGTCGAAGGTCGAGACGGCCACCACCATGATCGGCGACAAGGCGGCCATACCCTTGGCGGTCGGCCCCGCGGGCATGGCCGGCCTGACCTGGCCCAACGGCGAGGTGGAAACCGCCAAGGCCGCCGTCGCGTTCGGCGTGCCCTATTGCCTTTCCACATTCTCGATCAACTCGATCGAGGACGTGGCCGAGGCCATCCGGACGCCGTTCTGGTCGCAGCTCTACATGATGAAGGTCCGCTCGGTGAACGAGAGCCTGATCCGCCGCGCCCACGAGGCCAACTGTTCGGCGCTGGTGATGACGCTCGACGTCCACGTGCATAGCCAGCGCTGGGCCGATACCCGCAACGGCCTGACCTCGCCCCCGAAGGTCACGCCCGCCAACGTCGTCAACATGATGCTCAACGCCCCCTGGGCGCTGCGGATGCTGGCCAGCAAGCACCACACCTTCGCAACCATGCAGGCCGAGGTCGGCGCGCGGAACGTGCTGGAGCTGGCGGCGTGGGTCAACGAGCAGCTCGATCCCTCGATCGATGTCGGCACGATCAGGTGGGTGCGGTCGCTGTGGGACCGGAAGCTGATCCTCAAGGGGATCCTGAACGTCGACGATGCAAAGATGGCCGTCGATCTCGGCGCCGATGCGATCATCGTCTCCAACCACGGTGGCCGGCAACTCGACAGCGCGGCCTCGACCATCTCCGTGCTGCCGCAGATCGCCCGCGCGGTCGGCGACCGCATCGAGGTGCTGTTCGATGGCGGCATCCGCACCGGCTTCGATATCGTCAAGGCGATGGGACGCGGCGCGCACGGCTGCCTGAGCGGGCGGGCCTGGCTCTATGGCCTGGCGGCGGACGGCGGCAAGGGGGTGACCTGTGCGCTTTCGCTGATTGCGCAAGAGCTGCGCGACTGCATGGCGTTGAGCGGCCTGACCGACCTGCGCGACCTGCCGCCGGGTACGATCGGGCCTCAGCCGCCGCTCTGACGGCGGGGTCCCGTCGTCCTCCGCACGATTGATGTTGAGGGTCGTGCGACGCCGGCTGTCCCAGTAAGATCAGCGGCCGGCGAAGGCCGTGGGCGGGGGCCACATGATCGACGACGCGACGCTCAAGGCCTGGTTCTTCCGGGAGGTGTTTCCCCTGGAGCCCGCGCTGACGCGCTACATCCGCCGAAACTGGCGCAACGAGAGCGACGTCGCCGACCTTCGCCAGGAAATCTATGTGCGGATCTACAGCGCGGCCCGCGAGCGCCTGCCGCGACAGGCGAAGCCCTTTCTCTTCACCACGGCGCGCAACCACCTGATCAACCAGGCCAAGCGCGCGCAGATCGTCTCGATCGACCATGTTGCGGATTTGGAGTCCTCGCCTGTCTTAATGGATGTCGTGACCCCAGACCGCCATGTCACGGCCCGGGACGAGCTCCGCCGCGTCCAGGCGGGACTGGACCGGCTGCCCCCGCGGTGCCGTGAGGTCGTCGTGCTGAGGAAGATCGAGGGTCTATCCACAAAGGCGGTGGCCGCCCGGCTGAACATCGGCGTCGACGCCGTCGAGCAGCAGATGGTCCACGGCATGCGCGCCCTGGTGGACTTCATGATGGGCGGGCCGGGCAAGATCCGCCGCCCGGCGCCCGGCAGGCGGCGGGCCGCCGAGGCGCGGGAGACATGAGCGCCGCCCTGGAAACCGAACAGGCCGCCGCCCGCTGGTTCCTGCGACAGGAGGACGACGGCTGGTCTGAGGCCGATCAGGCCGCACTGGACGCCTGGCTGGACGCCGCGCCCGAAAACAAGCTGGCCTACTGGCGGCTTGAGCACGGCTGGCGGAAGGTCGAGCGGATGGCCGCGCTCAGGAACCCGTCCTGGCCGGCGCGTCGTGGGCAGCGTCCGGCGGGGATCCGGCGCCCCACGGCGCTGGCGGCCTCGATCGCCGCCTGCCTGGTGGCCGGCGCGATCACCTGGTCCGTGGCCGCGTTCTTCGGCCACCAAAGCTACGAGACGGAAATCGGCGGACGGGAAACGGTGCCGCTGGCCGACGGGACCCGCGTCGAATTGAATACCCAGACGACCCTGCGCGCCGCGGTCACGGCCCGGACGCGTGAGGTCTGGCTGGACCGGGGCGAGGCCTATTTCGAGGTGGCGCACGACGCGAGCCGGCCGTTCGTGGTGCACGCCGGCGCCAAGACGGTGACAGTTCTGGGCACCAAGTTCTCGGTGCGCCGCGACGGCGATCAGGTGGAGGTGGCCGTGGTGGAGGGCCGGGTGCGCGTCGCCGACGCGGCCTCTCCAGGCTTGAGCCCACCCCCGGTGCTGACGCGCGGCGACACGGCGATCGCCGCCGGCCCTTCGATGATCGTCGCGGCCAAGTCCGTCGAGCGGGTCACCAGCGAACTGAGCTGGCGCCAGGGTTTGCTGACCTTCGACCAGTCGACGCTGGCGGACGCCGCGGGCGAGTTCAACCGGTATAACCGGAAGCGGCTGGTGATCGCCGACGCGCAGGTCGCCCAGATGCGGATCGGCGGCAGCTTCGACGCCGAGAACGTCGACGCCTTCGCGCGCCTCTTGCAGGAGGCCTACGGCCTCAAGGTCGAGCGCGACGGGGAGACCGTGAAGATTTCTCGCTAAGCTTGTTACGGGCTTTCGCCCTTCGCTTGTCGCAGTTTCACGAGGCCGGCACATGGCCTTTGCGGGGGCAAACAGAATGGCGCGGTCGGCGTTCCTTAGATCCATCCTGGCTGGGAGCGCCTGCGCTCTGGCGTTGGCCGGGGCGGCCGTCGCGCAGACGGCGACCTTCGACATTCCAGCCGGTGACCTGAAGGGCGCGCTCGACGCCTATGCCCGGCAGGCAGGGGTGCAGCTGATCTATCGCGTCGACGATGTGCGCGGCGCCAGGACGTCCGGCGTCAGCGGCGCGCTCGACGCCAACGCCGCGCTCGCCAATCTGCTCGCCAACACCGGGTTCACGATCCGGCGCGATGCGTCCGGCGCGGTGGCGGTCGTGCGGAGCGGGTCCACGCCTCAGCCGGCGCCGGCGGCCAGCGCCAGCCCGGCGAATGCGCCGTCCGTGGAAGAGGTGGTCGTCGTCGGCTCCCAGATCCAGGGCGCCAAGGTCAATACCGCCCTGCCGGTGACCGTCGTCGGCCTGGAGCAGATCCAGGCCACCGCCGCGGTGTCGGGCGACGAACTCTTCCGCACCATCCCGCAGGCCGGCAACGTCAACTTCAACTCGAGCTTCATTCCGGGATCGAGCAATTCGGCGCGCGGCGACGTGAACTCGATCAGCCTGCGCAACATCGGGTCCGGCAACACGCTTGTGCTGCTGAACGGGCGGCGCACGGTCGTCCACCCGACGACGCAGGCCGAGTCCCTGGTCCCGGTGTTCACCTACAACACCAACGCCATTCCGGTGGCCGGCCTGAAGCGGGTCGAGGTGCTGCGCGACGGCGCCGGCGCCATCTACGGCTCCGACGCGGTGGCCGGGGTGATCAACACGGTGCTGCAGGACCACTACGAGGGCGGCCAGATCAACGCCCAGTACGGCGCGGCGCAGGGCACGAATCTGCGCGAAGGCGAGATCGACGGCCTGTTCGGCCGCAACATCCAGGATGGCCGCGGGAACTTCACGGTGTTCGCCAGCACGGTGCGGCGCTCGGCCCTGCTGGCGTCGGACCAGGACTACACCGCTTCCTCGGACGAGCGGCCGCTGTTCGCGGGCACCCCGTTCGCCACCGCCACCAGCCTGGACCAGCGTCTGTCCACCTCGGCGTTCGGCGTGTTCCAGACGCCGGCCTCGGCCGGGACCATCCGCTCGAACGGCGTCGCCGTGACGGGTTCGACGGGGCTGTTCCACGTCGCGCCGGTGGGCAACCCCACCTGCGGCGTCGTCACCAGCCCGGGGCTGTGCATCGACAGCGGCTCTCAGAACACCACCAACGACCGGAATCTTCGGCTGGACTCCGCCTCGTTCAAGCTCTCGGTGATCCCGGAGGTCGTCCGCTACAACCTGTTCGGCACCTTCAACTACGACCTGACGCCCGAGGTCACCTTCTTCTCGGAGCTCGGCTACTACAACGCGGTCACCCACGGCAGCGTCGTGCCGCCCGCGGCGACCTCGTCGACCACCATCACCATCCCGGCGACAGCCTATTACAATCCGTTCGGTGCGACCCTGCTCCCGAACGGCCAGCCCAATCCGAACCGCTTGCCGGGACTGAGCATCTCGGCCGCCGGCGTGCCGGTGACGATCAACAGCTACGGCCTGGTGGACGTCGGCGCGACGCCGGTCGTGGTCACCAACGACCAGTACCGCGTCCTCGGCGGCGTCCGCGGCAAGAAATTCGGGTTCAACTGGGAGTCGGCGCTCCTCTACTCCTGGGCCACGGTCAACGACCTGTCCTATGGGGTCAGCGACACCAAGCTGCAGCAGCAGCTCTCGCTCACCACACCGGACGCTTACAATCCGTTCAACGGCGGAAACCTGAACAGTCCGAGCATCGGCGACGGGACGCCGTCCAGTCCGAGCGCGATCGCCGCGATCACCGTGCCGATCCTGCGCAAGGATAAGACCACCCTGGCGCTCTGGGATTTCAAGGTGAGCCGGCCAGACCTCCTCACCATCTGGGCCGGGGACGTCGGCGTCGCCACCGGCGTCGAAATCCGCCGCGAGACCTACGAGGACAATCGCGACCCGCGCGTCGACGGCCAGATCACCTATACCGACGCGGTGACGGGCGTGAACTTCCCGAGCGACATCGTCGGGACCAGCAACTCGCCGGACGTTAAGGGCCATCGGACCGTCACTTCGGCCTACGCCGAGTTCCAGATTCCGCTCATCTCGCCCGAGATGGGTATCCCGCTGGTCAACCGTATCGACGTCCAGCTGGCCGGCAGGGCGGAGCACTACAGCGACGTCGGCAACGTCGCCAAGCCGAAGATCGCGGCGTCCTGGGACATCGTCCCGGGCGTGCGCCTGCGCGCCTCCTATGACGAAGGCTTCCGCGCGCCCAACCTCGAACAGCTCAACGTCTCGGTCGTCAGCCGCAGCAACACCCGCCCCGACTACATCATGTGCGAGGCGGATCTGCGGGCCCATCGCATCACCAGCTTCAACCAGTGCACCCGCACCCAGCCGGTCCAGGCCCACCGCGCCGGCAATCCGGGCCTGGTCCCGGAAACCTCGACATCGACCTCCTATGGCGTGGTGCTGGAGTCCGACTTCCTTCCGCGGGAGTTCGGCCATGCGACGCTGACGGTGGACGTTTGGAAGATCAACCAGGCCAACATCGTCGGCCTGTTCGGCGAGGGCAACGCGGTCATCCTCGACTACTATGACCGCCTGCAGGGCACGACCAACCCGAACGTGCACCGCGCGGCGCCGACGCCCGACCAGATCGCCATCTTCGCCGGCACCGGGCTGACGCCCGCGGGCACGGTGCTGTTCGTCGACGACAAGTACGCCAACCAGCTGCCGCAACAGGCGGCCGGCATCGACTTCGGTTTGATCTATCGCCTGAACACCGACAACCTCGGCGACTTCGGCCTCGACGTGAACGCGACCCACCAGACGAAGCTGTTCCAGGAGCCGACGCCCGGCATCTCCGCGCTGCTCGCCGCGCGGGCGGCCGGCAAGATCAACGCCGGCACCATCATCACCGGCGCCGCCGACCTGATCGGCCAGAACGGCGCTCCGGCCTGGCGCGGGTCGGCCTCGTTCACCTGGCGCAGAGGCCCTGTCAGCGCGAACTGGTTCGTCGACTACATCGGCGACTTCTACAGCACCGCCCTGGTCAACACCGATGGCTCGTTCTTCAAGGTGCCCGCGACGGTCACCCACAATGTCTCGGTGGCCTACGAGTTCAGCGAGGGCCGGTGGTCCGGCGCCCAGCTGCGGCTGGGGGTGCGGAACCTGTTCGACAAGGACCCGCCCCTGGTGTCCGGCGGCTATGTCGGCGCGGTCTACAACCCCTACGGCCGCTACCTCTACGTCGACGTCAAAAAGACCTTCTAGCAGCACTGGCCCAGGCCCCTGCAGATTTGCAGGGGCGAGCCCGGGGAGATGGTAATGGCTGATCGCACCCAGGTTGCGCGCCGGAAGCTGGCTTGCGCCGCCATCGTCGGCGTCCTGACGCTGTCGCTGTCGGCAGGTTGGCCGCTGTCGGTGCTCGCGCAGGAAGCGGCCCCCGCGGCCGGGACCTCGCCGGCCACCGGCGGCGACCTGATCGGCTATGGCTCGATCCACCATCCGACCATCGGCCGGGACGGCATGGTGGTCTCGCAGAACAAGATCGCCGCGCGGATCGGCGCGGACATCCTGCGCAAGGGCGGCACCGCGGTCGATGCGGCGGTCGCGGTCGCCATCGCCGAGACCTTGACGCTGCCCCGGGCGGGCAACATCGGCGGCGGCGGCTACATGCTGGTCTACAACGCAGCCGACAAGACGACGACGGCGATCGAGTACTATGGCCAGGCGCCGCTGGCCGTGAAGCCGGATCTGCTGCTCGACGCCGACGGCAAGTTCGACCGGGCGAAGGTGCTGTCGTTCAAGGGCGTCACCGTGCCGGGCACCGTGGCGGGCCTGTGGGCGGCGCACAAGCGCTTCGGCAAGCTGCCGTGGGCTCAGCTGATCCAGCCGACCATCGACCTGGCGACCCAGGGCATCCGCATGAGCGACGACGAGTCGATCGCGCTCGCCGAGCGCGAGAAGCAGATGGCCAAGGACCCTGGTGGGGCCCTCAAGGTCTATTTCAAGCCGGACGGTTCGCCCTACCGGCCCGGCGACCTGTTCAGGAACCCGGACCTCGCCTGGACCCTGAAGCAGATCCAGGCGCGCGGCGCCGACGGCTTCTACAAGGGTCCGGTCGCCGAGAAGATCGTGGCCGGGATGAAGGCCGGCGGCGGGATCGTCAGCCTGGCCGACCTGGCCGCCTACCGCGCCAATGTGACGCCGCCGATCTGGTCGAGCTACCGCGGCTACAGGATCGCCTACATGCCGCCCACCTCGGCCGCGTCGAGCGTCGCCGAGGCGATGAACATCATCGAGCAGTTCCCGATGGCGTCCTACGGCCAGGGCAATGTCAACGAGATGCACCTGGTGGCCGAGGCGCTGAAGATCGTCACCGTCGACCGGCGCTATTCGGGCGGCACGCCGCAGTGGCACACCCCGGCGGCCGGCCTGGCCAGCAAGGACTTCGCCAAGGCGCGGGCCAAGCTGATCTCGATGGACAGCTCGCTGGACGACAAGACCCTGCCGAAGCTCGACCCCACGCCCTACGAGAGCCCCAACACCACCCAGTACACGATCGCCGACAGGTACGGGAACGTGGTCTCCAATACCTACACCCTGTCGGATTCCTTCGGCGCGCATGTGGTCGCGCCGGGCACAGGGTTCCTGCTGAACGACTCGCTGGGCAACTTCGACTGGGGCTCGCGCGCGTCGAGCCTCGGCAACAAGATCGAGCCGGGCAAGCGGGCGCAGTCGACCATCTCGCCGGTGATCGTGTTCAAGGACGGCAAGCCCTGGGTGGCGACGGGGACGCCGGGCGGCGGCACCATCCTGGCGACCATGGTGCAGATGTTGGTCAACGTCATCGACTTCAAGCTGAACATCGCCGAGGCGGCCGAGCGGCCGCGCGTCTATCAGGCCGGCGCCGACGGGCCCCTGGAGCTGGAGGAGTCCATACCGGAGGATCTGGTCGCCGGGCTCAAGGCGAAGGGGCACAAGGTCCAACGGTCCCAGATCATCGGTTCGACCCAGTCGATCATGATCGGGCCGGACGGCGTGTTCTACGGCGCAGCGGACACCCGCCGGCCCGACGCCGAGGCCGTTCCCGTCCGCTGATCCGGCGGTTCAACCCGCGCGGTATGCCGCGCCGCAGGCAAACCCGACGACGGCGCGCCGGGCGCCGGGCGCACGGCGATCAGTGCGAGGGGTCGAGGAACATCAGGCGCAGGGTGCCTGGCCGCGGCTTGGGCCTTGCGCCGGCGGTTGTGGCAGGCTCCATGTCGAGGGCAGCGACGTAGAGCCGGCCCGTCTGCGGATCGATCGACATGGTGCGCCCGCTGATCGCCGTGGGAATGGTCGCCACGGGCGCGTAGGTGTCGGCGTCCTTCTGCCGGATCACCGTCAGCGTGCCGTCTAGCCCGTTGGAGCTGAACACCAGATGGCGCTTCGGGTCGTAGGCCGCCGCGTCGGTGCCCTTGCCGATCGGCACGGTGGCGACCACCCGCCCGGTGTCGGTGTTGACCACCGCCAGCTGGCCGTTCACGCAACTCGAGAACAGCCGGTGGCGGGCGGTGTCGATGGCCAGGCCGTGCGGGTTGGCGCAATCCGGCATGGGCCAGTGGCCGTCCACCGCGTTGGTGCGGGTGTTGACGCTGACGATCTCGCGCTTGGCGGCGCCGTTGACGTAGAGATGGCCGCGATCGTCGGAGGCGCCGTATTCGAGCTTGCCGCCGCCGTCGATGGTGGCGACCACCTTGTCGGTCTTCGGGTCGATCACCGTGATCGAGGCCGGATCACCCTCGATGACGAACACATGGCCGCTCGCGGGATCGAAGGCGATGGCGTCGGCGTCGGCGGCGGCCGGGATGCGCGCGCCGGCCTTCAGGGTTTTCAGGTCGAACACCACCGCCTGCCCAGCCTTGCCGTCATCGGTGTAGCCCTTGCCGGTGGCGGTTGAGATGCCGATCCCGTGCGTGCCGCCGGCGATCCCCTCCACCTTGCCGATCATGCGGCCGTCGCGCCCGTCGACCACGGAGACCGTGTCGCCGTGCGCCACATAGACCCGGCGCGACGCGGGGTCGAAGACCACATAGTCCCAGCGGTCGGGCGCGCCGAGGGCCACGCTGCGGGTGACCTTGTAGGCCGGCGCCGCCTGGGCCTGGGCGGCTTGCGGGCTGAGGACCGCCAGCAGGGCGGCGCTGGCGGACAGGGCGGCTATCGTCGCGGGCTTCATGTGGCTCTCCAGGGAATCGTGCTGCCGATCGCCATCATAGCGATTCGTCGATGTGGGCGCGCCGGACCAACTGCGTTTTAGGGCCGCGCGCCGCCCCGGCGGCCTCGATGACGGGCCATAGGATCAGCGCCGGGCCGCCGATCAGGATGTCGCGGGCGCGCAGGACCAGGGACAGCGACAAGGCCTGAGTTGGCGACAGGCCGAACAGCAGTCCTGCGCCGACGAAGCTGGCCTCCTGGACGCCGAGGCCGCCCGGCACGATGAACAGCACGGCGCGCGCGGCGTAGACCAGGCTTTCCAACGCCACGGCGTTCAGCACGCTGACATGCAAGCCCATGGTTCGGATCGCCAGCCAGACCTGGACGCCGCCCATGATCCACGCGACCAGATGCAGCAGGGTGGCTACGGGCATCTCCGGGCGCCGAGCCGCAAAGGCGCCGCCGAGCGCGGCGAGTCCGCGCCGGATCGGAACGAGAATCGGCGGCAGGCGGCCCAGCGCGATGCGTCCGCTGCGCCACGCCAGCACGACGAGCGCAACAGCTCCGCCGAGGCTCAGCGCGCAGCGAAACCAGAACTGCAGGTCCAGCCGCGCCGCCGAGGTGGGCAGCAGCACGAGCACCGCAAAGATGGCATAGGGAACCTGGGCCAGGGACTCGGCCCCGACGTCCATGGCGCTCGCCGAGACCGAGCCGACCGTCGTGGCGCCCATCAAGGTCAGCGCCCGCACGCCCGCGACCTCCCCGATCCCCGGGGCGAAGACCAACAGGTTGCCGCCGGCATCGCGCAGCCAACGCGAATAGAGGCAGGCCAGATAGGGCGCGCCGGGCCGAAGCCCCCGCAGGGCCAGCGCGCAAATCCCGATGGAAAGGATCTGGACCGGGACCACCGCCGCCATCGCCGACCAATTCACAGCGCCCAGGACCGACGCCACGCCGCTGTGGGACCGAGTCAGGGCGAGCGCCTCCGCCGCGCCAAGCCCCAGCATGGCCCAAAGCCCGATGGCTGCGGCCCAGGCGCGGTTCTTGATCATGCCGAAAGGTCGCCAAAGCGGACCCGCGCGATACCTTCGCGGTCGCACGCCGCGCGCACGTCGGGATCCAGCAGGGCGGCGAGTTCGCCGGCCGCGCGCCAATGCGCCGGCGGCGCATGGTCGGAGACCCACGCCGCGGTCGCCGGGTGCAGGCCGAGTTCGCTGACGCCCGGGGGGAGATGGACCATAAGCCGGGCCAGAGTTGACGCATCCATGGCGCCCTCGTCGGTTTTCCCAAAGAACCAGTCGTTGAAGGCCAGGCCATTGGCCCTCAGGCGCCGGCGCATGTTCGCCGCCAACAGGCCATGCCCCACGGCATGGGTGACGCGGTTGGCCAGCTGCGTGCGCCCCGCCGCGCGCCACGAGGCGAGGGGCGGCTCGTAGGTGACCCTGACGGCGCGCAGGCCGCACGGCTTGCCCAGCGAAATCAGGGTCCTCAGCACGAACGGATGCTGGTGGCAGTGCCAGTGGCCGTCGAGGTGGTCGAGCGGCAGCCCCGAGCGGGCATAGGCCGCAAACTGGGCAGCCACCTCGGCGCCGACCTGCGCCTGCAGGCGCCGGGAGAGCGCGATGCGGGCGCCCGTCGCAACCGGCCGCTCGCCGAGCCCTCCGCGCGACGGATGAAGCAGGTCGGCGACATCCTGCGCGGCGGCCTGGGATGGCGCGCCATAGAGCGCGAGGTGCAGGCCCACGCCCAGGCCTGGCATCCGCTTCGCCCGCCGGATAGCGTCCTGCGCCGCGGCGCCGGCCGTCACCAGGCTGGCCGAGGTCAGAATCCCGTTCCGGAAGGCCTCCTCGACGGCCTCGTTGACTTCCAGCGACATGCCGAAGTCGTCGGCCGTGACGATGAGCCTACGCTTCATTCCATCCCACATCGCGTTGGCTGGCCAACGATGGCCGTTGCAGGGTCGCGCCGCGCCCGATCCTGAACTCGCGGCCGCGCCAGGTGATCCGGTCGCCAAAGAAGCCGGCGACCCAGACGCAGAAGTAGAGCTGCTCGCGGAGCCAAAGCAGAATGGGGCCGGCCGCCGGCACGCCCTGCGACCGGCCAAACCTGCGGTGCGCCAAATGCACGAGCGCCCAGCGCAGCGCCACCAGCGACAGGGCCGCCACGCCCGTCGCGGCGCCCGGATCGAGGCAAACCATGATGAGCGGAATTGGCCCAGGATGGGTGAAGACCATCGCCGGATAGCCGAGAGGTTGCAGCGCCCTGATCATCTTCGCCCAGCGCAGCTCGTGCGCAAAGAGGTCCCCGATCCGCGATTCGTCCACCAGCGTCTCTGCAATCACCGGCGCGATGGCGATACGCAAGCCCTGGCGGCGTGTCAGATGGCCGAGCTCCGTATCGTCGGCGAGGCTGTCGGCGAGGATCGGCAAGCCGCCGGCGCCTTGCAGGACATCCCGGCGAAGGGCCGTCATGGGGCCATAGCAGACCTGCGGGCTCGAAAGGCGCCCATGGAGAATTGCCGTCGGCAGGAACCAGCCGTCCAGATAGAGGGCCCCAAGGATGCTCGCCCAGCCGGGACGCGACGGCCGCCCGCGATAGAGGCAGGTGGCCGCCCCGACGTCGGGGAGGCTGAACTCGTTGAGCAGGGTCTGCAGGGCGCCCGGCGGGATGACGACATCGCTGTCGGCGATCACCACCACCTCGTCGACGCCGGCGCGGGCGCCCGCCATGTTGATGAGGTTGCTGACCTTCGGATTGGCCCCATGAACGCGCGCGTCGATGACCACGTCGATCGCTGTCTGCGGCCATTTCGCGGCCAGGGCGCGCACCACGGGGAGCGCCGCGTCGCGGGCGTCGGCCACCCCGAAAACATATCGTACCGGGCCGAGGGTCTGCTGGGTGACGAAGGACTCCAGGGCCATCTCGAGATCGGGCTCGTCGCCGCATAGGGGCTTGAGCACCGTCGTCGAACAGGTAAACGCGGGCGCGGCGTTGCGGTCGAAGCGATGCGTCAGCAGGCTCCCAATGGCCAGCGCAAGATAGGCCCCCGAGCCGATCGAGATCGCCCAGCAAAGCGTCAGCGCCAAGCCTTCGAAATGGTGCATGATTTCAGACTCCGTTGACTGGCGAGGCCCCGGGGCGCGTCATGGCCTTGCCGCGCCGGATCGCCGTCGAACGTCGCGCATTCAGCCTCCGCGGCCACAGGTGAGCCGTCCAAACGAGGGGGTTCGTCGCTCGGTCTCTTTCGACCGTGCTCAAGAGCGCCCGAGCTAAGCCCAGTGACGACGGGCGCGGGATTTCACCTCAACGAGGCGGTGCAGGGGGCGCCACGCGGCCCAGTTTCGCGGCGGCCAGCCGCCGGACGGAGGCCGCCACGGCCGGCGTGGCGTCACAGCCGGACCGGCGCTCCGGGGGCGGTGGGCCGCCGAGGCGCGCCACCAAATTCCGGGCCACCAGATCGGCGACAAAGCGCGCATGCCGGCGGTGGCCCGGCACGTCGAATATGCGAACCTCAGCGACGGTCGCGAGCGCCTCGGAGATCATCGAGATACTGTCGCTGGTGACCACCAGCCGGTCGCAAGAGGCCAGGATTGGAAGATAAGGATTGGCCCCGCGCCCGTCCCAGAGGAAGGCGGTTGGATCGTCGGCGTAGCGACCGCGCAGCGCGGCGACGACGGCGTCGGGTGTTCGGCGGGACGGCGTGATCAGGAGCGCGCCGCCGCTTTCGGCGCGCAGGTCGTCCAACTGGTCCGCCAGGCAGTTCGCGTTCGCCGAGGTAAAGGCGGCCCGTCGGGTCGAACCGCCCACCAGAACGCCCGTCCACGGCCGGGGAAGGTCGCGGAAGCGGGGATCCCCGAGGGCCGCGGCGTCTGCAAGGGCGCCGGCGCGGATGCCGTGAAGCGCTGTCGCAATATGCTGGATGTTCGGGCCCTCGATGCGGTCATGGGCCATGGCGACGACCAGATCGAACGCGCTCGGAACGCCCGGCGGCTGGATGTGCACGGTGACCATGGGCGCCGGATTGCGCCGCCGCACGGCCATCGCGGCCAGGGCGCTGCGCCGGCCGCAGGTGACGAGAACGTCGGGCCAGGGCGGCTCAAGCCGCCCGCAGAGGCTGGAGACGCCGCGCAGGCTCAAACTGAAGAGCGCCGGCGGCATCAAGGCCCAGAAGCGGCTGACCCGCAGCAGATGCTCCTGCGCGTCGGCGGACAGTTCTTGGGCCAGGCCGCGCGCCTGTTGGTGGGTGCCGGCTTCTCCTGTCGTCATGTACCAGACGCGGAGATCATGGGGCCGCTCGGCGGCCGCCGGCGAGGTCATCAGGCGACGCGTTGCTTGGCGAAGGCGGAAAGGCGATGACGAAGAGCGCCAACCAGAGAGTCTCGGGACGACTGCAGATAGTTCATCTGCAGGACGCGCCGTTCCCCGATGAATGGCGTGTGCCCGTGCCAGGAATGATCACCGCGACGGAACACGACCATCGACCCGAGGCTCGCGGGAATCTCCACCGTATGGGACTCGATATCGGATCCGTTGCGCAACAGGCGCAGTTGTCCCGCGCCATCGACCCAGCCTGCATTGAGATAGAGCAGCAGCGAGAGAATCTTCGACCGCGAGTCCGTATGGATTCGCCCGTCGCGGGACGAGCATTGGCCGCGAAGCGTCACCACCGCCGGCCGGCCTTCCAGGTCCAGCCCAAAGATACGCTCCATCTGCGCCCGGAAACGGGGCGACCGCAGATCCTCGATGAGCGCGGCCAGCGCTGGCCCAGGGGGTGCGTCGGCGAGCGAGAACGAGCCGGGGCTCCGGATGGCCGGATATTCCAGCGGCAGCGCCGATGCGCAGTGTGCAGAAAGCACCTGTTTGATGGCGACGTGATCGAAGGGGCAAGAGTCCAGCTTGGCCGATTCGATCGCCTGCCAGTCCAAGCCGCCCATAGCCGGAGTTCTCCGAATCCACGCTCCAACCCCCTGGGGCGCATGAGCATCAGACGACGCGGCGGGACCATGACCTCAATACGATCGATCGGCGGCGCCAGGCCTTGTTCAGCGGGGCGGACGGCGGCTTGCGTCAAAAGCCCATGCGCAGGCCCAGCGAGATCGTGCGCGGACGCAAGGGGGTGATCTGGTGGGTCGTTCGTAGCGTGAAGGGGTTGCCATAGGCGAAGGTGTCGCCCTGGACGTCGGCAGGGTTGTCCACGGCCAGCGTCAGTCGCCACCGATCGTCCACCAGCGTCACCGCCAGGCGGCCGGTGGCATAGCTGCCCATGCGCGGGGACGTGGCCGCGTCGAACGTCAGATGCGCCGGCCCGACATAGGCGTAGCGGCCGTCAAGCTCCAAGGCCCGGCCCTGCGGCAGGCGCCACGTATACTGCGCCGACACGCCGGCGGAGGCGCCCGGCACGCCCGCCAGCCCCAGGTCCGGGCGTGCGGGGAAGGCCGGATTGGCGCGGCTCAGTTCGGGCGTGTTGATCAGGAATTCGCCCTGCAGGAGGAGTTCCCCCGCACGATAGCGGCCCTCGAACTCCAGGCCGGTATTGCGCCCGTCTCCGATGTTGGCGGTGAACGGCAGGCCTGACGGCAGCAGCTGGTCGCTTTGGATGTTCTTCCAGGTCGCCTCGAACACCGCGGAGCGCAGGCTGAGGCGGCCGCCGAGGGCGCTGGCCCGAACCCCGGCCTCGAAGCTCCACAATTCGTCGCCTTGATAGAGCCGGTTGGGCTCGGCCCCGCCTTCGGCGCTGAACACCTGCCCGACCGCCCCGGTCGTGTTGACGCCGCCGGACCGGTAGCCCTCCGCCGCCTGGGCGTACAGCAGCAGCGACGGATTTCGCCTGTAGGCCAGCACGATCTTGGGCGCGAACCCCGAATGGGAGACGCCGCCGCTGAACGCGGCCACGCCGTTGACCAGCGGCATGCGAACCGTGCTGCGGGTGTTGGCGTCGGAGCTGAAGGCCCGTCCGCCCAGGGTGAGGCTCAGCGTACGGGTCAGCGGGAGGATGGCCTCGCCGTAGAGGGCGCCCTCCTCCAGGCGATCGCGGCGCGCCTCGTCGAAGCCGGTGATCGGCGTGGGCGTGAGCCTTGTCAGGGTCAGCCCGATGTTCTGCCAGCTTTGGCTGTAGAACAGGCCCGCGAGCCATTGGATCCGATCCGTGGAGTGCGACTCGAGCGTGGCTTCGGTCACCAGGCTGGTGATGGCGTCATTGTCGTCAAATGCGGCAGGGCCGGGCGGCAGCGCCGCCGGCGGGGCGGCCGTGGCGTCGTAGCGGCTCGAAATGTGATGTTTGACGAGCCCCGCGGTCCACTGAAGGTCAGCCCAGCCGATGTCGCCCCGCAGGCCGAGGTGGGCGGCTTCGAAGTCGTTGTCGTGCGGCTCCCGGACCTGGTTGCGGCGCGTCAGCGGCGCCTCGCCCGCAACGGCGTATTGGGTGTCGACGGACTTTATCCCCTGGCTGACCAAGCCGGCCGAGAGCACCCACCGGTCGGTCAGTTGAAGTGTCGAGGCAAGCCGCGCGCCGTCGCGCGCCGTTTCGTTGACCCGCGTGAGCCCGAGGCCGGCGTCGTTGATGTAGCCGCCCTGGACTTCCCGATAGCCGACCAGCCGGATCGCGCCGCGGCCGGCCGCGATCGGCAGATTGACCACGCCCTCCTCGACATTGGACGGGTCGCCGCCCCGCGTCAGCGCGCCAGTCGCCGAGATCCAGCCGGCGAACACGCCTGGCTGCGGCGGAACCGTCACGAAGTGCAGCACCCCGCCCAGGGATCCGGCCCCGTAGAGCGCCCCTTGCGGGCCGCGGAGCACCTCCACCTGGGCCATGTCCACGAGCCGCAGGTCCGGATCGGGCGCGTTGTAGGTTAGCCGCAGGTCGTCGAGATAGAGGCCGACCATGGATTGCGTGCGGCCGGTCAGGGGACCGTCGGAGAGGCCGCGGATGAGGATCTTGTCGCGCCCGGAGCCGAGGTTGGTCACGGTCATCGACGGCGTCGTCAGGGCGAGGTCGCGCGCGTCCTCCACGCCCAGGTCCAGGAGCGAGCGCCCGTCCAGCGCGCTGACCGGATAGGCGAGGGTGTCGTCGCGCGCCGGCCGGCGGGTGGCCACGACGATCAGTTCGTCCAGGCTGGAAGCGGAAGGCGAAGGAGAGGAGGGATGGGGCGGCGAAACCTGTCTAGGGATGGCCTTTGGCGTGGTCAGCCGGACGATCTCGACGGCCTTCGCGTCAATCATCCGATAGCCGCAGCCGGTTCCGGCCAACAACCGGTTCAGCGCTTCGTCCAAGGGCAACCGCCCGGATACCGCGCGCCCCTGCGGCGCGCACTGGGCGGCCGCCCGCGTGCTGATGCTCACGCCCGCCTGGGTGGCCAGTTCAACGAGGGCTGCGCTCAACGGCTGGCGGCGGACCTCGAAGACGAACTGCGGGGGCGCGGCAAACGCTCGGCCCGCCAACAGGAGGAACGTCGAAGAGATGGATATCGCCGCGCGTCGGCGCCACTCATGGCGAAACAAGAGCGACCTTTCCTTCGGCGCCGGACGGCTCAGCTCAGCGTGATGTCCCGCTCCGTACGCCGCACGGACAACGAAAGATAGTCGGCGAGGCGGCGAACCAGCGCCCCTTGATCGCTCATGTCCAGGACGCCGGAAAACCGCTTCGCGCCTGCCGCTCCCGTAACATGGATCGGCAGGACGTAGCGCCGGTTGAGCTCGGCCACGATTTGCGGAAGCGGCTCGTCATCGCATATGAGGCGGCCGTCGCGCCAGGCGAAGGCCGCGTCGGGATCGACCCGCTGCGCGCGCGAGGCGCTCGTTCCCTCCCGGTGGCGAAGCTGGCGGCCGCTGGCGAGGCGCGCCACCGGCGCCGGCCCGAGATCGGGCTGGTCCACCTCCACCACGCCGCGCCGCACCGTCACGACGACCGTCCCGTCGAAGCGCCGGACGTTGAATTCGGTGCCGATCACCCGGATTTGCTGATCGCCGGCGTCGATGACGAACGGCCGGCCTGGGTTCTTCGCCACGTCGAAGCTGGCCTGCGCCTGGGCCAGGTCGACGCTCCGCCGCCGCCATCCGAGCCGGACGCTCATCGTCGAGGCGGCGTCCAGATGGATCCGCGTCCCATCCGCCAAGGCGATCTCGCGGGTTTCGCCGACGCCGGTCCGATAGACCGTCGGCGCCCCTTCGTACGCCCGCTGCAGGCCGGGCGCGGCGACCGCGGCGACAACGGCCGCCGCCGCGGCCAGGCCGGCGAGCGGAAGCCACCGCCGCGACCGCCCCCGGCCTGGTCTGAGCGGCGGCGCAACGGCCGCTACGGGCTGCGTCGCGGCGGCGATCTCTGCGGCGTTGCCGGATATCTCGTCGCTCAGCCGCTCGGCCTGCGCGAACGCCTCGGCATGGGCCGCGGAGGTTTCCAGCCAACCCGTCAATGCAACCCAGTCCTCCGCCGTCGCGGCGTCGGATTGCACGCGCACGAGCCATTCGACAGCCTCGTCGCGCAGGGTGCTCGTGGTCTCCCGATCGTTGGGCGGGCTCATGTGGGGCCGCTAGGGGTTGGCGCGAAAATTGGTGGTCGCCCCAAATGACGCCACAAGCCGCAAGGCGCCTCCAACAACGCGTCGAGCCTGCCGGTCATCGGCCGACCTCGGCGAGAATTCGCTTAAGGCAGGTCATCATGTATTTCTCGACGCTCGAGCGCGAAATGTTCATGGCCTGCGCGGTCTGCGCGTGGCTGAGGCCTTCCAGCTTATGCAGGCGAAAGGCCTCGCGCACGGGTGGCGGAAGATCGTTCACCACCTCGATGATGCGTTGCAGCCGCTGCCGGGCGTCCACCACGCTGTCGGCCGGCGAGGCTTCGGCGATCTCCTGACCGCCCGCGGCGCTGAAGTGCGCCTCCCGCCAGGCGGCGTCGCGGCGCTGGCCGCGCCGTTGCACCTTCAGGCGGTCGAGCATCAGGTTCGTGCCGAGCCGAAAGAGGTACGCCGCCGGGTTTCCAATATCGTCCACCGGCAGGCCGCAAATCTTCAGGTAGACGTCCTGGACAAGATCCTCTGCCGCCTCCTCCGACCGCAACCGCACACGAAAATAGCGGACGAGGTCCGCGCGGCGCTCCAGATAGGCCGCAAGAAGAGGGGTCGGGTCGCTGTCATCCAAAGGCTAAGGATGCTCCCGCGGCAATCCCGCAATGATTCCGTCGGCGAAGCGCGATCATCGCGATGTCGGCGCTGGATGCAACGGGAAAGAGGCCACGCGCACCGGGAAGCCGGCGATCCAGACGAAGGCGGGTTCCGCACCTTTCGCGGCTACGCTCGCACGCAAGCTTATGGCTTCATCCGCGATGGCGGTCTAAAATTTATTCTTACATTTCAGCCATCAAGATGCGGCGGGGTCAATCCAGGCGGACGCCGCGCGGCTATAGCCTTGGCGGGCGCCGCGGTGCCGTGGCGGATTTCGCAGGCGGAGGCGCCGACGAGACGGGGGTCAGGCGCAACGCTCGTCTTCAGGCAACCGGTAGGACACTCGCCGTGGTCGGCGTTTGAGGTCGCATTTTGCGATCTCAAAGCCGTGGATTCTATAGCGGTCAGCCGAAATGCGATCTCAAGCGCCGCCAACCCCAAATTGCCAAGAGTTGCGATCGGTGCTGAGCCCGCTCAAAGGCGAACAGGCCTTGTCCCCTTGGCGCCCAATTGCACGCGACTTCGCGTAAGTGATTGAAAATGCTATTGAGTCCGTCCAGTCCGACATGGGGTAGGTTTCCGCCAAAAATCCGTGAATAAATTCAATATGTTATCCGTAGCGCCTATGATGGACTGGACCGATCGGCATTGTCGGGTGCTGCACCGGATGCTGACGGCGCGGGCGACGCTCTATACCGAGATGCTGACCACCGGCGCGGTCCTGCACGGGGATCGGGCGCGCCTGCTGGCGTTCGATCCGGTGGAGCATCCGGTGGCGCTGCAGCTCGGCGGGTCGGAGCCGGCGGACCTCGCGGCGGCGGCGCGGGTCGGCGAGGCGGAAGGCTACGACGAGATCAACCTCAACGTCGGCTGTCCGTCGGACCGCGTGCAGTCCGGCCGCTTCGGCGCCTGCCTGATGCGCGAGCCGGAGCTGGTGGCGCAGGGCATGGCGGCCATGGCCTCGGCCGTGCGGGTTCCGGTGACCGTAAAGTGCCGTATCGGCGTCGACGACCAGGAGCCGGCGGAAAGCCTGTTCCGCCTGGTCGACCTCTGCGCGCAGGCCGGCGTGCGCCACTTCGTGGTCCATGCCCGCAAGGCGCTGCTGAAGGGCTTGTCGCCGAAGGAGAACCGCGACGTGCCGCCGCTCGACTACCCGCTGGTCTGGCGCCTGAAGGCCGAGCGGCCGGAGCTGACCATCGTGATCAACGGCGGGATCGGTTCGCTGGGGGACGCCGAAACGCACCTGGCCCACGTCGATGGCGTGATGCTCGGCCGCGCAGCCTATCACACGCCGGGCCTGCTGGGCGAAGTCGATCTCCGGCTGTTCGGCGCGGGCGAGGTCGTGACGCCGGCGCAGGCGGTGGCGCGCTACCGGTCCTACATCGCCCGCGAGCTTGCGGCCGGGACGCACCTGGCGGCCATGACCCGCCACATGCTGGGCCTGTTCCACGGCGCGCCAGGCGCGCGCGCCTGGCGGCGAATCCTGACCGTGGAGAGCGTGAAGGCCGGCGCGGGGCTCGAGGTCGTCGATGCGGCGCTGGCGGCCGTGTCAGGGTTGCAGGATCAGCGCCTGGGGGGTCGCCTGGAAGCTGGCGAGGCGGCCTAGGTAGGTCATGCCGAGCAGCGAGGTGTCGAGGCCCTTTTCGATCACCAGGGCGTCGACGTTCTCGAGCCTGGCGCCGGATACCGTCAGGCTGGCCAGCTTCACCGACGCGGCGCGGGTCTGGCCGGCGGCGGTGATCACCCGGCTGGTGTAGCTCAGTGCGCCGACGTCGACGCCCAGCCGCTGGGCGTCGCTGGGGGTCAGCGCCACCGCGGTCGCGCCGGTGTCGACCAGAAAGCGCGCGCTCGCGCCGTTCATCTCGCCCCTGGCCCAGTAGTGGCCGTCGCCGGATTTGGGGATGATCGCAGGCGGGCCGCCGTGGGCGGCTTGCGCGTTCGCCGCGGAGATCGCGGCCTCGGCCTTGGCGGCCCGGAACACCGGCGCCCGTTTGGCGAGCAGGACCACCGTCTGGGCGCTGACCAGGGCCGAAAGGCCGGCCACCGCCATGACAAAGCTGAATTTCCAGAAATTCGACACGAGGCCCATCCCACCGCGGCCCTTGTGGGCCTGTCATCTGCCGTAAGGTTAAGGCGCGGGGGTTTTAGAAGCCGTGAACGGGCAGGCTTAACCAAACATCGCCAGCTTCTCCGGGCGGATGCGGCTGCGCCGAGCGGGCAGTTCGGCCATGATGCGGGCGCGATCCTCATCGGTGAGGCGCGCCCAGCCGGCGACCTCGGAGAGCAGCCGGTAGCAGCCCAGGCAAAGCCCGCTTTCGCCGTCGACCACGCAGACCTTGACGCACGGCGTGGCGATCGCGCGCGGCGGGCCTGAGGCGGGTTTCGGCGGCTCGTTCATGGCTGCGGCAGAGCGTAGGTGACGACGGCCTGCGCCGCCAGCCGACCGGGCCCTTCGGTCCAGAGGCGCACGTCGCAGACCGCGTTGCGCCGGCCGAGCCGCAGCATCTCGGCCTCGGCGTGCAGGTCGCCGGGCTGGGCGCCGCGCAGGAAGTTCATGGTCAGCGACGCGGTCACCGCCATCAACTGGTCGCCGATGTGGGCCAGCACCAGCGCATAGGCCGCCGTGTCCGCCAGCGACATCAGGGTCGGGCCGGAGATCACCCCGCCTGGACGCAACAGGCCCTCGCGATAGGCCGCGACCACCTTCACCCGACCGGGCGAGACCGCCAGAACGGTCGGGAAGGCGACGGGCGGCGCCCCCGGAAAGGCCTGCCGCAACAGGGCGTTGACGCCGGCGGCGTCCAGTACGGGGATCGGCATGGGCATGGCCCCTAGATGCCAGCTCAGCCATGTCGTGGACAAGTAAATTGTAGTCACAAGTAGTCGCATCGTAATAATGTTAGCGTAGGAGCATTAAATACTGTTCATTTCACTTAATTCATTTGAGGAATTGCAAGCATGGCGGCACGATCAACTCAGGGACTGTTCTGAGGGAGAAATAGACATGAAGACCGCCGCCATCCTTCTCGCGACCCTGGGCTTCGCGGTCGCGGGCTCCGCCATGGCTTCCGGAAAGCTCACCGACGTCGACTACCTGAAGGCCAACCGCTGCCGTGGGCTGGCGGCCGGCCTGGGGGCGGGCGATACGGCCAGCCTCGACAGTCTCCTCAAGACCGAAGGGCGCAGCCGGATCGAGATGGTCTATGCCCGCGGCCAGCAGGAGATGGAGCGCGGCAGGCGCGACGCCAGCCACATCGACAGCAAGGAACGCCTCACCGCCGAGCTGAACGGCCCCTGCACGGCGTTCATGGCCGGCGGCGGCGCCGGCCGGGAGACCGCCGCGTCCCGCTAGAGATTGCCCCAACTCGGCTGAATCCTGGCCAGCGCGCCGGTCCCCCGGCCGGCGCGCTTCTTCTTTCGCTTGAAGGAGGGGGCGCCGGTCCCCCGGCTGGCGCGCCTCTTCTTGCCGCTTCTTCTCGACGCTTCTGCTTGCGGTTTCGCGCCGGGGAACCCAACCTGCGCCCCCGCCATTTGCGGGCGGCGTGGAAGGGTTTGTGACAGCTTGAGCTCCGTACTGAGACCCGGCGAGACCTGCTGGCGCACGGCGCGGGCGGACCGGGCGGCCTTCCTCGTGGACACCGAAGCCTATTTCACGGCGGTTTTCGACGCCCTGCAGAAGGCGCGCCGTTCGGTGTTGCTGCTGGGCTGGGGGTTCGATCCGCGCACCCGGCTGTTCCCCGACGGCTACGACGGTCCCGACGACCCCGACGAGGTCGGCCGCATCCTGGTGGAGCTGGCCTGCGCGCGGCCGGAGCTCGACGTACGCCTGCTGATCTGGCGCTCGGCGTTCCCGATCGCCGCCCAACAGGACTTCTTCCCCCACAAGGCCCGCAAGTGGTTCAAGGACACGCCGGTCAAGTTCCGGCTCGACGATCAGGTGCCGTTCGGCGCGTGCCACCACCAGAAGGTGCTGGTGATCGACGACCGCCTGGCGTTCTGCGGCGGCGGGGACATCGCCGTCGACCGCTGGGACACGCCCGGCCACCGCGACGACGACCAGCGCCGGATCATGCCCGACCAGGAATATCACGCGCCCCGCCACGAGGTGATGATGATGGTCGACGGCGCGGCGGCGCGGGCGCTCGGCGACCTCTTCCGCGAGCGTTGGCGCCGGGCGGCCAAGGAGGCGCCGCCGCCGCCGGAGGACGCCGGCGGCGATCCCTGGCCGGACTTCGTGCCGCCGGCGCTGCTCGACGTCGAGGTGGGGATCGCGCGCACGGTCCCGAAGTGGAAGCGGCAGGCCGAGGTGGACGAGATCCGCCAGCTGACCCTGGCCTCAATCGCCGAGGCGAAGCAGACCATCTATCTGGAGAACCAGTATTTCACCTCGCCGCTGATCACCGAGGCCCTGGCCGCGCGGCTGGCCGAGCCGGAGGGACCCGAGGTGGTGCTGATCTCCACCGGCCATGCGCCCAGCTGGTTCGACCACCTGACCATGGACCGGGCGCGGGGCGCGATGCTCTGGCGTCTGCGCTCCGCCGACATCTTCGGCCGCTTCCGCGCCTTCTGGCCGGCGACGGCGCGCGGGGTGACGGTGATCGTGCACTCCAAGACCAGCATCTTCGACGACCGCATCGCGCGCGTCGGCTCGGCCAACCTCAACAACCGCTCCGGCGGCTTCGACACCGAGTGCGAGCTGGTTGTCGAGGGGCAGGACGAGGCGTCACGCCGGGCCATCGAGGTGTTCCGCGACCGGCTGGTGGGCCACTTCATGGGCCACACTGGCGACGCGGTGGCCAAGGCCCGGGCGGACTACGGCGGGCTGGTGGGCGCCATCGACGCGCTCAACCGCGACAACCGCCTCCAGCCCATCGAGCCGCCCAAGGTCACCGGCTTCGGCGAGTTCGTGGCCCAGTACCACCTGGGGGATCCGCAGAGCCCCAAGGACTCCTGGAATCCCATCCGCCGCCGCGAACGGCTCTACGCGGCCGTGCGCCGGATGCAGGTGTTGGAGACGCCGGGCGAGCCGCCGACTGAGAAGCCGGATCCCGCCTAACTCGTCACCTCGAAGTCCATCACCAGCGGCAGGTGGTCCGAGGCGATGCGGGTGAGCGGCGCGAAGGGGGCGAAGACGTGGGCGACCTGGACCTCGGGGCTCACGAACAGGTGGTCGATCCGCAGCACCGGCAAGGGGGACGGGAAGGTGGCGGTCGGCGATTTCTTGGGGGCGAGGCCGCGGGCCGCCGAGAGTTCCTTCAGGAAGGTGCGGTAGACCACCGAAGTCGCCGTGGCGTTGAAATCGCCCAGCAGGATCTTGGGGCCGCGGCAATGCGGGTGGCCCAGCCAGGTGGGGCCGGCCAGGAACGCCGCCTGGATCTGCTGTTCGCGCGGCACCAGGCCCAGGTGGGTGTTGAGGATCTGCACGGGAACGCCGTCGATCTCCACCTCGACCCACAGCGCCCCGCGCGGCTCCAGCGCCCGGATCGCCGGATGGCCGGGCAGGGGACCCACCTGCACCAGCCGCTCCGGCAGGCTGGTGAGGATGGCGTCGCCGTAGCGTTCCTCCTCCACGGTCAGCGCAGCGTTGAAATGGCAGGCCATGTCCAGGCGGCGCGCGATCTCGTGGGCCTGGTCGACGCCGCCGGTCCGCGCGCGACCGACGTCCAGCTCCTGCAGCGCCACGATGTCCGGCTCCAGCGTGGCCAGCACCTCGGCGATCCGCCCGACGTCCAGCCGCCGGTCGTTGCCGATGCAGCGGTGCACATTGTAGGTGACGATCCTGGGCATCAGGCTGGGGCGTGCACGGCTTTAGCGGCTGAGGCAAGGTCGAGGAACGGCTGGAGCGGGGCCGTGGTCGCCCAAGTCTCGGGGCTATTACGCTTACGTAAGCGTCATCTTCCCAACCTCATACCCGCCGCGTATGCTCATCCCGAGCGGACACGCCCTAACGAGGCGTTCCTGGGAGCCGGCCATGAACCTCGATTTCTCGCCCGAAGAGAATGCCTTCCGCCAGGAGGTCCGGGCCTTCATCAAGCAGAACTATCCCGCCGAACTGCGCGCTGCGCAGGACGCCGGCCGGCCGCTGACCAAGGACGAGTACCTCTCCTGGCACAAGGTGCTGGCGAAGAAGGGCTGGGTGGCGCCGTCGTGGCCGGTGGAGTTCGGCGGCACGGGCTGGACCCCGACGCAGAAGTACATCTGGTCCGAGGAGCTGGCCGAGGCCGACGCCTTGCCGGTGCTGCCGTTCGGCGTCGCGATGCTGGCGCCGGTGATCTACACCTTCGGCACGGAGGAGCAGAAGGCGAAGTTCCTGCCGGGCATCTATAACGGCGAGGTCTGGTGGTGCCAGGGCTACTCCGAGCCGGGCGCGGGCTCGGACCTGGCCAGCCTGAAGACCAAGGCTGAGCGGATCACCGCCGACGACGGTCGCGAATACTACATAGTCAACGGGCAAAAGACGTGGACGACGCTGGGCCAGTTCGCCGACTGGGGCTTCTTCCTGGTCCGCACCGATCCCGACTCCAAGCCCCAGGCCGGCATCTCCTTCCTGTTGATCGACATGAAGAGCCCGGGCGTCAGCGTCCGGCCGATCGTCACGCTGGAGGGCGGCCACGAGGTCAACGACGTCTTCCTCGACAATGTGAAGGTCCCCGTGGAGAACCGCATCTTCCACGAGAACCAGGGCTGGACCTGCGCCAAGGCGCTGCTGGCGCACGAGCGGAGTGGGATCGCCGGGGTGGCGCGCTCCAAGCGCGGCCTGGAAAAGCTGCGCGAGATGGCCCGGACGGAGCGGTCTGACGCCGGCGGCAGCCTGCTCAGCGACGCCTTCTTCCGCCGCAAGGTCGCCGAGCTGGAGATCGACCTGACCGCGCTGGAGTTCACTGAATTGCGCACCCTGGCCGGCGAAAGCAGCGGCAAGGGCCCGGGGCCGGAAAGCTCGATCCTGAAGATCAAGGGCACCGAGATCCAGCAGCGCCTGCAGGAGCTGGCGCTGGAGGCGGTCGGCCACTACGGCGCGCCGTTCCTGCGCGACCTGGGCCACAACGCCGGCGTCGGGCCGGACTATGCCGCCGGCGTGGCCGGGGAGATGTTCAACGGCCGCAAGACCTCGATCTACGGCGGCTCCAACGAGATCCAACGCAACATCATCGCCAAGATGGTGCTGGGCCTGTAGCCGGCGATCTGCTCCGGGACTCGACGGCGGCCTCGGTCGGCTAGTGTCCCGATTCCGAAGTTCGCAAGCACTTGCGGCAGGCTTTGGCGAACTTCGGAATCGAGGAGGACACTAGCAAGCCTATGTTTCTAGTGTGCGTCTTGGATCTGAAGTTCGCTCCGCGCGCGGCCCGTGGAGCAGGCGGACTTCAGATCCAGCACACTAGAGGCTGAGCGCCATGAAGACCGTGCCGGGCGGGGTGGGTCCATAGTAGGGCGCGATCCGTTCGAACCCCATCTGCTCATAGAGCGCCTGGGCGGCGGTCATGGTCGAGAGGGTGTCGAGCCGCAACTCGCGGTACCCCAGTTCGGTGGCCGTCTCGATCACGGCGGCCGCCAGGGCGCGGCCCAGTCCCAGGCCCCGCGCGCTCTGCAGGACGAACAGGCGCTTCATCTCGCAGCATCCGTCCAGTGCGATCGGCCGCAATCCCACGCAGCCCTGAGCGCGTCCTTCTCGGTCGCGGGCCAGCAGCAGTTCGCCGCTCGGCGGCGCGTACTTTCCCGGCAAGGTCGCCAGCTCCGAGGCGAAATCCTGGTAGTCGAGCGCGACGGGCAGCGACGCGGCATAGTCGGCGAACAGCATCGCGGCCGTCGCGACATCTGCGGCGATGCGGACGGGGATGATGTGGGGGGACGCTGTCACGGCGTCGCCACATGGCCCCGGGCCGGCCTGGCTGAACGATGAACCCGGGCCCCCCTGCAGCGACGGCGCAGGGCGACCGCGCCCAGGCGTGCGTCGATCGCGGCCGTCATCCTAGCGAGATCCATCAGGACCGCTCCGAACGGATCCATGGCGAAGGCCTTCTGACCAGGCCTGCCCGGCGCCGCCATGGCGTGCGCGGTTAGCTCCTCGGCGGTTCGGCCGTCGAGGGCATGGGCGGGGAGCGGGACGATCATGATTGAGGTCTTCTCCTGGAGGACGAGATCGCCGCCGGATGCCGGCGCTCTCCCGGCGACGGTCGGATTCGCAAGGCTGGCCCCTAAGGTAGCGGCGCCGCGTCGGCGGATGTTACCGTCGTGGCCGAAGGGTTGCGATCCCGTCGACGGTCCGGCGTGACGGTGAGGGAGGCGCGCGAATCCCGCTCTTCAACTGCTCTTCGAGACGCCCCTTGATCTTCAACTCGCGGCGCGGGGCAGAGGGTAGCCGAAGGGCGCCGGGTCCGCCATTTCCGGCGCACGAGGGCCGAAGCGGAAAGGCCCGGGTTCAGGAGCCGGGGTCGCCGCCGAAACGACCTGCGCCTTGGCGCCACTGCGCCGTCGCAAACGCCGTTGACCCATTTGTAACGCCCGCCGACAGGACAGGTCGTCTAGCTTGGACGCGATCCGCCGGCGGCGGGCCATCCAATCCTTTCGGTTCAGATTTTAGCGCCAGTCCAATGATCAGCCCGCCCCTGGGTGTTCCGTCCAAGCCCGCGCGCCCCGCCGTCGGGCGCATCCCTGCTGTGAGATGCGCAATTGCAGCCGCCATGGCCCTCGCCGTTTCGACGACCCCGAGCCGCCCCGCGAATGCCGCCCGGTCCCAAGCCGTTGCCGCAATCGCCTCGACGTGGCGTTTTCCTCAGCGCGACGCCGTAGCCGTTCTGCAAACCCCCTATGCGCCGGTCGTCTACCTTGTCCCGCGACGCCCCCAGCACATATTGGTCCTGGCGTTTGGGTATCCCTGGGACGACGTGCCGGACGCCAAGATCCTGGCCTATGCCCAGGCCAATGTTCGCGCCTGGTCCAGGTTCGCGCAGCAAGATCATGTGATGATCGTCGCTCCTGTGCTCGGCGGCAGCAATTTCCTGGATTTTCGGACGTTGTCGGGGCGCCTCATCGATCCCGACACCTTCGTCAACGCGCTTGTCGACGGCCCGGCGCGCCGGGCCATGCCGGACTCCGACGGCAAGTTCTGCATCCACGGCCACTCGGCGGGGGCGCAATTCGTCGCCCGCTATGTGGTCGCCAACCCCAACCGGATCGAATGCGCGATCCTGAGCGCGCCATCCACCTACGCGATGCCCACGCTCTCGCTGGCATGGCCCTTTGGAATGGCCCCCGCGAGGGACGCTCGGGGCCGATCCGCGCCCAGCGAGCGGTCATGGACGGCGGCGGCGACCGGCGCGCCCATCGACGTGCTGGTGGGGTCCCGCGATGTCGAGACGCGGCCGCCGGCGCCCGGACAAACCGGCGCCAGCCGGCTGGATCGGGGGCGGGCCTGGGTGAAGGGAATGCAAGCGCTCGCCGCGGCCCATCATCAGCCCTCCTCCGTGCGCTTTATCGAAGTTCCCGGGGTCGATCACAATGAGCCACGCATGGCGATCGCGGCCCAGACGCTCCTTCGTGGAATTTACCTGAACAAATAGCGCGGCAGCACTCAGCTGCGCCCGGCCCCCGCCCGGCGCCGTGGGCTCGGGGGCGTCCATCTAGCTTTGGAGCGCAGCCGCGACCTGCGCTTGCGCCCGCGCGTTCGATGCGCCGGCCCGCCCCAGCGTCCCGCCTTCACAGTTCGGCGGGCGCCGAAACATTGGGCGGCAAGATCGTCTAGAACCCGGGATCGGCGCAGGCCTCGGTCTTTGCGCAACACTCCCTTTTGCCTTCCGCGATTCCCGCAGTCGGTGACGACGGCGGACCAGAAGAGGTCGATATGTTCCGGATCAGGTTCCTCGCCCGCGCCTTGCTGGCGCCGTTGGCCGCCTTGCTGCTGTTGCCTGCGCCGAGCGTCCGGTCCGCGACCCGGCAGGCACAGCCGGCGGGTCTTGCCGCGGAGGGGGCGGCGTTCTGGCGCGACGCCGCCGTCGCCGATGTGGCGGCGGCCTACCGGCTGCTTCGCGACAACCACCCCGGGATGGTCCCGGCGGTCGGCGATGCGGGTTTCCGCAACGCCGTCGAAGAGGCCCACGCGCAGGCGGCGCGGCGGGCCGGGTCGGTGGGCAGCTATGAAGGCTATGCCGCCACCTTGGCGGCGTTCGCCGACGCGCTCGGCGACAAGCATATCTGGTCGCGGCCGACCTTCCTGGTCGGCCGTCCCGACTGGGCCGGCCTGCTGATGAGCCGGCGCGGCAACCACTGGATCGTCGCCGATGAGGAGGCCAGCCCGCCGGCGGAAAGCGTCCTGGGCGCCGAGCTGATCAGCTGTGATGGGCGCGCGCCGGACGACTGGGCGCGCCAGTCCCTGGGCGTCTATCGCGTGGATTGGAGCGTCGGCGCCCAGCAGGTGCAGGCCGCGCCCTGGCTGCTGGTGGACGAGCACAATCCCTTTGTTTCTCGACCAAAGACCTGCGTCTTCGAAAAGCAGGGTCGGCGACTGTCGATCACGCTCGCGTGGCGTGGCATCAAGCGAGACTCGCTGACGCCACGGATCGCGGTGGCGGTGGGCGCGGGTGCCGCGGGCTTCGGCGTCCGAAAGGTCGGCGAGGGCTACTGGATCGGGCTCCAGAGCCTGCTCGATCCCGCCGCGCCCGTCGTCGCGGCGGTCAAGGCGAACGCTGCGCAGCTGCGACGTGCGCCCTTTGTGGTCCTGGATCTGCGCGGAAACAGTGGCGGCAGCTCGTTCTTCGGAGAGGAGATCGCCCGCGCCTTGATGGGGGTCGACTACGTCTCAAGCGTCATTGATGCCGACGACCCCGGGTGTGACGGCGTGTGGCGGGTGTCGGACGGAAACATCCGGCAACTCCAGTTCTATGTCGACGTCCTTGGACCCACCCACGGACCGGAGTTTACCAAGATCGTCACCCGGCTGCTCAACGACGCCAAGTCCGCCCAGGCCAAGGGGCAGGCGCTCTCCGGCCCCTTGACGTGCGCGCGGGCCAAGGGCGCGCCCAAGGACCGGGCCGCCTCGCTGCTGCAGGGCCGGCTTGTCCTGATCACGGACAACCTGTGCTTCAGTTCCTGCCTGGTCGTGACGAACGAGTTCCGCAAGCTGGGCGCCTTGCACGTGGGGCAGACCACAGACGCCAACACCCACTACACGGAGGTCCGCGAGGAACTGCTGCCGTCGGGCCTGTCCAATTTCTCGACGCTGCAGGCGGTGTCGCCGAGCGATCCGCCAAGGTACGGGCCGTTCGCGCCGGCAATCCCCTATGGCGGAGATATCGCCGACACGCCGGCCCTGGAGCAGTGGGTCCTCAAGACCCTGGCCGCCCGCTGAGGCCCGTCCGGGGCCTGTCCGGCCGCGGCTTTGGGGAGGGCGGCCAGGGATGGCGCAAGGTGGGCCGCCCGCGCCGTCAACGCCAGGATTGCGGACAGGGAGACCGGCGCGCTGTGGCGCGGAGGCGGGCCTTGAGGCCGTCGGGCGCCATCTTCGCCTTCTTGTCAGGGCTTGGGGATGCGGGTGACCTCGGTGAACACCACCTGCCAGCGGCCCCTGCGCTTGCGCCACACATCTGCAAAGCGGATTCGACCCTTGAAGGGCGCGCCATCGCTGACTCCCTCCAAGGTGACAGCCCCGGCCAGCACCGCGCCGTCCGGCCACACCCGGACGACCGGATCTTCGACGGCGAACGGCTTGAGGGTGAAGCCGGGCGCAGTGGACTCCGCAATGAATTGCGCTCGGGTCTCCACCTGCGCCCCGCTGTTCACCAGGGTGTAGTCCGGCGCGAGCAGCCGCTCGAGCGCGGCGCGGTCGCCGCTCGACTGCGCCCGGTCGTAGTCAGCCGCGGCACGGGCGAGATCGGGGGGCAGGCGGGACCCGGCCCGGGCATCGGCGGTGATGGCGAGGCTCAGGGCACAGGCGGCGACCGCTGCCGGTCTGGCGATCATGGTCATGACTGGACGGTCTCGAAAGCCTGCGGCGGGACGGAGAACAGGCTGTTCAGCACATTGGACCTGACGGCGTCCCTGGCGAAGCCAAAGCTGCCGTGTTCGCGCATCTCCTGCGCGGCACGGACCACCGCGCCGTAGGCCATGCGCGCCAGCGCGCTGCCGACGCTGATGCGCCGCACCCCGACGCTGGCCAGGGCGACACTGTCGCACCCTGCGCCCGCGAGACCCATGACCACATTGACCGGCCGGTCCACCGACCGCACGATGGTGTCGATGTCGTCGAGGGACGTGACGCCCGGCGCGTAGAGCACATCGGCGCCCGCTTCCTGGTAGGCCTGCAGCCTTTGAATCGTATCGGCCAGGTCGGGGCGGCCGATCAGGAAATTCTCCGCACGCGCGGTCAGGGTGAAGGCAAACGGCGCCGCCCGCGCCATCTCGACAGCCGCCTGGACCCGCTCCTTCGCCAATCCGATATCATAGGCCGGCTCTTCGGGGCGGCCGGTCGCGTCTTCGATGGAGCCGCCCACGACACCGGTGGCCGCGGCAAGCCGGATGGTCTCGCCGACGATGTCCGGCGCATCGCCAAAGCCGTTCTCAAGGTCCGCGCTGATTGGAAGGACAGTGGCGGCGGCCAGGTCGCGGAGATGAGACATCATCGCCTCGCGCCCGACCGCGCCGTCGCATTGGCCGCGCGCGAAGGCGTAGCCGGCGCTGCTCGTCGCCAGCGCCTCGAAACCCGC
>JBIOED010000002.1:0-64503 GCA_044445675.1 Caulobacterales bacterium
CCGGCAGGCCCAGGCCGACTACGACATGATGGGCGAGAGCGCCTTTCGCGGCCGCCTGGCGGCCTACGACCCCGCCGCGGCCCTGCGCATCGCGCCCGGCGACCGTCAGCGGCTGGTCCGCGCCTGGGAGGTGTTCGCCGCAACCGACACCCCGCTCTCGGACTGGCAGTCTGCCGGCGCGCCGGCGCTGGCGCCCGGCGCCTGGCGGGCCGTCGCCCTGCAGCCGCCACGCGAGGCGCTCTACGCCCGGTGCGACGCGCGCCTGGCGGCCATGGTTGAGGCCGGCGCGCTCGACGAGGTCCGCGCCCTCGCCGCCCGCGACCTCGACCCGGCGCTGCCCATCATGAAGGCCGTCGGCGTCCGCGAATTCTCAGCCTGCCTGCGCGGCGACGCCACCCTGGCCGAGGCGCTGGCCGCGGCCCAGCAGCAAACTCGCAACTACGCCAAGCGCCAGGCCACCTGGATGCGCGGTCAGATGGCCGATTGGCCGCGGCTGACGGAAATCGATCCGGACGGCCAGTGGAGGCAGTTTCTTGCGCTTTACCCCGGGTTGACGCCCCCGGCGCAGCATGCGAAACGCGTGATCTGACCATTCTAAGGAATTCCCGTGCGCAGCATTCTTGTACTCGTAAGGCGGCCCGCCGCGGACTGACATCGCTCAGCCCGCCAACGGTCGCTATCCCACAGGCCCCCTCGCGGGCCTTTTTTATTGCTCCAGCCCGAGCCGACGCCATGACCGCCCACCCGACCACGATCGAAGCCGAAACCATCACCCTCTCGGGCGCCGAGATGGTCGTGCGCGCGCTCCTCGACCAGGGCGTGGACGTGCTGTTCGGCTATCCGGGCGGCGCGGTGCTGCCGATCTACGACGCGCTGTTCGCCGAGCCGCGCCTGAAGCATGTGCTGGTCCGCCACGAGCAGGGCGCCACCCATGCGGCGGAGGGCTATGCGCGCTCCACCGGCCGGCCCGGGGTCGTGCTGGTGACCTCCGGCCCCGGCGCCACCAACGCGGTGACCGGCATCGTCGACGCCTTGATGGATTCCATCCCGCTGGTGGTCATCACCGGCCAGGTCGCCACCCATCTGATCGGCACCGACGCCTTCCAGGAATGCGACACCATCGGCATCACCCGACCCTGCACCAAGCACAACTACCTGGTGAAGGACGTGGCCGACCTGCCGCGCATCCTGCACGAGGCGTTCCATATCGCCACCTCCGGCCGGCCCGGCCCCGTGGTCATCGACATCCCCAAGGACGTGCAGTTCGCCAAGGGCGCCTATCAGGGTCCCGCAGAGGTCAAGCACGCGCACAACTATAGCCCCCGCACCAAGGGTGACCCCGGCCGCGTCGCCGAGGCCGCCGCCATGATCGCCAAGGCGCGGCGGCCGATCCTCTACACCGGCGGCGGGGTGATCAACGCCGGGCCGGAAGCCTCCAGGCTGCTGCGCGAGTTCGCCGCGCTGACCGGCGCGCCGGTGACCTCGACGCTGATGGGCCTGGGCGCGTTTCCGGCGTCGAGCCCGCAATGGCTGGGCATGCTGGGGATGCACGGCGCCTTCGAAGCCAACAACGCCATGCACGACTGCGACGTGATGGTGGCCATCGGCGCCCGCTTCGACGACCGGGTGACCGGGCGCCTCGACGCCTTCGCGCCCGGCTCGCGCAAGATCCACATCGACATCGACGCCTCTTCGATCGGCAAGAACGTGCGCACCGACATCGGCATCGTCGGCGACGCCGGCTCCGTTCTGGCCGACCTGATTGCGGTCTGGAAGCAGCGGAACCTCAGCGTCGACAAGGCCGCCATGGCCGACTGGTGGCAGGAGATCGACGTCTGGCGCGCACGGGACTCGTTCCGCTATCGCCCCGACACGAAGCTGATCAAGCCGCAGCACGCCGTCCAGCGGCTCTACGAACTGACCAAGGACCGCGACGTCTACATCACCACCGAGGTCGGCCAGCACCAGATGTGGGCCGCCCAGTTCTACCGCTTCGAGGCGCCCAATCGCTGGATGACCTCCGGCGGCCTGGGCACCATGGGCTATGGGCTGCCGGCCGCCGTGGGCGTGCAGATGGCCCACCCGGGCAGCCTGGTCATCGACATCGCCGGCGACGCCAGCGTGCAGATGACCATGCAGGAGATGTCGACGGCCGTGCAGCACGACCTGCCGATCAAGATCTTCATCCTCAACAACGAATGGATGGGCATGGTTCGGCAATGGCAGCAACTGCTGCACGGCGAGCGCTATTCGCACTCCTACTCCGCCAGCCTACCCGACTTCGTGAAGCTCGCGGAAGCCTACGGCGGCGTCGGCCTGCGCGCCGAGCATCCCGACGAACTCGACGACAAGATCCGCGAGATGATCGCGGTGAAAAAGCCGGTGATCTTCGACTGCAGGGTGACCAAGGAGGAGAACTGCTTCCCGATGATCCCCTCCGGCAAGGCCCACAACGAGATGATCATGGCCGAGGAAGCCCGCGACCTGGGCTCGATCATCGACGACGCGGGCAAGCGGCTGGTCTAAAGTGTTGGCCGCCTGGAGCCCCGTTTCGATTCAATCGAAACGGAAACGGATCTAGGCTGCGACGGCTGGCGCGCTTGCGTTCCTTTTCACGACCTGGGCACGTGTTAAATGATCGGAAGAGGTCGCTTCCGAAGGAGCCCCGCGTGTCCCCGCATTCGCCGTCCCTTCACCGCGAAGCGTTCGGCCGCCTTGACGACGGGCTGGGCGCAAGCCTGTTCGACGCCAGCGAGGATTGCGTCAAGATCGTCGATCTCGACGGTCGGTTGCTGGCGATGAACGCCAACGGCATCTGCCTGATGGAGATCGACGACTTCGAGCGGCTGCGCGGCGCGCCCTGGCAGTCCTTGTGGCCGGAACAGCACGGTGCGACCATCGCAACCGCGGTCGCCGAGGCCGCGGCCGGGCGGGGGTCCAAGTTCGTCGCCGACTGTCCCACCGCCAAGGGCGACCCAAGGTCCTGGGAGGTTGTGGTCTGGCCGGTCCTGGACGCCGATCGCCGGCCCGTCCGCCTGGTCTCGATCTCGCGCGACGTGACCGAACGCCTGCGGATCGAGAATGAAAGGGCGCTGCTGGCCCGGGAGCTGACGCACCGCATCAAGAACATGTTCAGCGTGGTCGATGGCGTCATCGCCCTGTCGGTGCGCACCGTCGATGAGGCCAAGCCCTTCGCCGAGGCGCTTCGGCGGCGATTGGCCGGGCTTGGGCGCGCCATCGCTTTCGTGACGCCGCAGGAAACGCCGGAGCGCGAGGCAGGCGGCCCCCGCAGCCTGCAAGGGCTGCTCGGGGTGGTGCTCGAACCCTACGGAAAGATGACCGGCGACGGCCGCCAGATCACCGTCGAGGGCGATGATCCGCCCGTCGCCGTTTCGGCGATCACCCCCCTGGCGCTGGTGATCAACGAGCTGGCGACCAACGCCATGAAGTACGGCGCGCTACGGGCGGCGGACGGACAGATTGACCTGCGGATCGCGGTGGCCGACGACATGCTTTCGATGCGTTGGACCGAACATGGCGTGGCCAGCCGGCCTCCGCCGATCAACAAATCGGACGGCTTCGGCTCGGTCTTGCTGGACAACGCCGTTGTCCGCCAGTTGGGGGGCAGCCTCTCGCGCGACTGGGCCCAAGGCCTGGTCGTCGATATCCGCGTCCCGCTGGCCCGGATCACCGGCTAGCTAACGCTACCCCGCCTTGCGCAGATCCACGTCGACCGTTACGTGGCGGATTGTTCCATCCTCGGTGACGCCTTCCAGGACGATGCGGTCGCGCCCCGAATAGCCGGGATTGGCCGTGTAGTAGGCTTGGCGCCCCGGCACCTTGTGCGAATTGCAGGCCGCGCGGGGATTGTTCGGCGGGAACGCCAGGTAGACGCCCTCCTCCACAACTTTCACCTGGCCATGCGCGGGCGGCTGGACGACCGACAGGGTGTAGCCGGGATGGGCCGTGCAATCCGGGTCGATGGCCGCGCCGCCCCAGATCACGATCGGCGAATCGCCGATGGCCGCCTTGGAGACGCGGATTTTCTGGACGGCGTCGTGATGCCCGCCCACCGGCCTGACGGTGACGTCGTAATGGCGTTCCTGCGCCAGGGCCGTAGCGCTCAAAGAAAAGGCGGCAGCGCCCGCGAGCAGGACAGTTGCAGCACGCATTCGCCGATCTCCCGAGGCCACCAGAACCTCGACCATTGGCCGTCCGCCTTACAGCAGTATTTCAGGATCGTTTCAAAGCCTGGCCCCGGTCGGGCGCCTCAGCGCGCGCCGAGCCGCGCCATCACCTCGCGCGGGATCTGATAGTCGGCGACGATCTGGGCGCGGTCGCGCAGGCCCATGACTTCGCGCTGGACGAGGAAGCACCACACCGCGTCGGCGGCGGCCTTCAGCACCGCTGCGCGGCCCGCGCCCTCATGGGCCTTCAGCGCCGCGAGCGCCGCCTCCGCCTTACGACCCACGCGCCCCAGCGCGGCGACTTGCTCCTCCACGATCTCATAGTTGAGCGCCGCCTCGGCGCTGTCGGCGCCAAGGCGTTCGAGAAGGCTCTGGGGCATGCGGAGCGAGGACATGGCCGCCCATGTTGGCGCCCCGCCCCGCGCGCGCAAGCTTTGCCTCAGCCGCCGTAGAAGAAGCGCTCCTCGGCGATCTTGCCATTCTTGAGCGTGTAGACGCCCATCTCGTCCATGGTCACGCGTTGACCGCTCGCCTTGGGGGTTATGTCCATCTTGAAGCGGACGACGAACTGGTCGCCGTTGACGTAGGGGCCCTCGACCTCGACGCCGTGGACATCGTGGTTGGCCGCCCACCACTCGCCCTTGCCGCGGGCGGCCGCGATGCCGCGGCTTGCCGGGTCGCCGCCGCCCGGCGCGCCGGCCTCGACGCTGAGCACGTCCTCGGCCCAGTATTTCTCGCCGCTCTCGGCGAACTTGCCCTGCTTGCAAAGCGCGACCAGGTCGTTGGCTATGTCTTGAGTGGTCATGTTTTCGTTTCCTGTCGTTGAAACCTCACCCTGGCCCCGACTTGTGACAGCGTACTGGCAGCAGCATACCGCCGAAGGCTATAAGGGCGCCATGACCGACACCCAGCCCGCCTCCGTCTACGATCTCGCCCACGAGGACCAGGCCGAGAGCCTGGCGACCTTCGCGGTGCTGGTGGACAACGAGCCGGGTGTGCTGCACCGGCTGGTCGGCCTGTTCGCGGCGCGCGGCTACAACATCGAGAGCCTGACGGTCGCCGAGACCGACCGCAAGGCTCACACCAGCCGCGTAACCATCGTCACCCGCGGCACGCCGCAGGTGTTGGCCCAGATCGAGGCCCAACTCACCAAGATGGTCTCCACCCGTCATGTGCAGGACGTGACCCGCGACCCCAACGGCCTGGAACGCGAGCTCGCGCTGGTGAAGGTCAGAGGCGCCGGCCCCGACCGCGTCGAGGCCTTGCGCGTCGCCGACATCTTCCGCGCCAAGGTGATCGACACCACCCACGAGAGCTTCGTCTTCGAGCTGACGGGCGCGCCGTCGAAGATCGACAAGTTCACCGACCTGATGCGGCCGCTGGGCCTGATCGAGGTGTCACGCACCGGGGTGCTCTCCATCCAGCGCGGCGTCGAGGCGCTCTGAGCGGGAGCTGTCCCAGACGCCTGGAGAGCATTGCCGCCGTGCGCCGTCTGATCCTCGCCGCCCTGCTGATCGCCGCCGCGGGCGCGGCTGGTGCGCAGCCGGTCCGGCCGCCGCCGAAAGACCTGCCGCCGGCCCAGGCGGACATCTGGCCGTTCCCGCCGCCGGACCCCAGAGCCTGGTGGGACGAAAAGCGCCCGGCCCCGCCCGATGCCGCCGACCCGCTGGGGGGGCGCCGCATGGGTCGCGGCGAGCGGCTGATCCAGGTCGACAGCGGCGTCGAGCCGTCCACCTATCGCCTCTGGGGCCTGCCGCCGCTGCAATGGGAGCTGTTGCGCGGCCAGGAGATGATCCTCGAGGTCTGGGTGCGCCCGGCGCGCAGCGTGCGCCAGAGCGTCATGCGCGTCACCGTGCGCCGCGACGGCAAGGCGTTCGTGCAAGGCCGCGCGGGCCTGGCCTGCTGCGAGGCCGACATCGCCCGCCGCATCGGCTTCGACGCTGAGCTGCCGCCCAGCCAGGCGCAAGCCTTCCTGGCGCTGCGCACCGATCCCCTGTGGGCCGCGCCCCGCTCGGTGCGGGTCAGCGAAGGCCCGGACCTCGCCGACGACATCTGCGTCGACGGCGCCTCCTACGACCTGACGCTGCTGGTCCCGGGTCAGTCGCGCTCGATCCGCCGGGCCTGCGACAACGCCGCGATCGGCCAGGCCGCCGACATCCTGGAGCCTGTGCTGCGCGCCGCGCTGGGCCACGATGCCCGGTTCGACGTGATCTTCCCGCAAGGCGCCGACTTCGCCGCCGCGCGGGGCGCCTATCGCGACCTGATCGGCCACGGCGGCGCCCTGAAGCCGGACCCGCAGGCCCGGCCGCGCCCGCCCGGCGCCGAGATCAGGCCGCAACCTGCGCCATCTCCGCCATGACGCGGCGCCGCACGACGACGCGGACCGTGAGGTACTGGACTGCGAACAGCGCGAGCTTCGAGGCGAGCGGCACGACGGCCACGAACGCCGGCCACCGGCTGGGCAGGGCCACCGCCACCGCCAGGTTGGCCAGGGCCGTCAGGCCCATTAGCCCTGCCCACACATAGCCGAAGGCGATCATCAGCGGCTTGCCGTGCTCGCCAGCCACCGGCGGCAGGTAACGCAGCATCCAACCGCGCTTCAGCATCACCGCGCCGACCGCCAGGTAGATGATCGTCGGCTTGGCCATCAGGAAGCGCGGGTCGTTGGTCGCCATGCCGAGCGCGCCGAACACCACCACCAGGCCCAGCGACGCCCATTGCAGCAGCTCGATCCGGCGCTTCAGCAGCTTCTGGATCGCCACCTGCGCGATCCCGACCAGCAGGGCGGCGCCGGTGGCGATCCGCACGTCCACCTTCAGCGCCACCAGCACCGCGAAGACGATGGTGGGCAGGAAGTCCGAGACCAGCGGGCGCGCCGCATAGAGCAGGCCGTTCATGCGAATTCTCCAGTGAAAACCTATGCCTGGAAGGCTACGGCCGCCACCCGCGCACCCCTAGCCCGCTCACGAACCGGTGGTGGCGATTGGCGGAAAACCCCCCGCCGTCCACGCTTCGCGAAGAGACGGCGCTTCAGTTTTTGGTCTCCAAGCCCTATATTGGCCCGGTCGGGGCTTGCCCTGACTATGGAGATAAACGCGCACGTAATAAGCGGACTGGACCCGGGTGCGATTCCCGGCGGCTCCACCAATCTTCCCCCGGGTATCGCCGGGTCGCCCTCGTTGGGTGGAAGCATGGGGCCGATCAGCATCGACAGACGTCTAAAGGTGTTGCTTTCTCTCGGCCTGACCCACCGTCCCGGGTTTTTAAACTAACTGCGAACGATAACTTCGCTGGAGAAGTCCGCCTGGCCGCGTAAGCGGTTCGACGGTTCTCAACCTAAGTCCTAGGGGTTCAGATCCTTAGGCGGGGCCCGGGAGGCGCCTGCCAACAGAAGCCTCCCACCTAACTCCGCGCGGGCGCCTCCCTCTTTCTTGGTGAGGAGGGCGAGGCGCCTGCCAACAGAAGCCTCCCACCTAACTCCGCGCGCGGGCGCCTCCCTCTTTCTTGGTAAGGAGGGCGAGACGCCTGCCAACAGAAGCCTTCCACCCTATATTTCCCCGCATGAAGCAGCTTTGCGCGTCGCGGCCGAGGCGCTAGGTTCGCGCTCGCGTTTTTCGGAGACCCCATGGCCCAGGATCCGCCGGCCCAGGATTTGATGCGCTATGAGGCGATGGCTCAGGATGCGCTGCGGGGCGTCGTGAAGACTGCGCTGAAGCGCGCCGCCGCGCCTGAGGGCCTGCCGGGCGCGCACCACTTCTACATCACCTTCAAGACCGAGGCCCCCGGCGTCTCCGGCCCGGCCGACCTGCTCGGCAAATACCCCGACGAGATGACCATCGTCCTGCAACACCAGTATTGGGACCTGGCGCCGGGCGAGACCTTCTTTTCGGTCACCCTGCAGTTCGGCGGCCAGCCCAAGCGCCTGAGCGTCCCCTACGCCGCGGTGACCCGCTTCTACGACCCCAGCGTGCAGTTCCTGTTGCAGTTCGAGGCGCCGGCCGTCGAGGGCGAGGCGGCCAAGCCGGAGGCCAAGGCGGATGCCACGGGTCCCGACCCCGAGGCGCCGCCGCCAGACGGCGAGGCCAAGATCGTCTCCCTCGACCAGTTCCGGAAGAAGTGATGAGTGAAACCGCTGCGCCTGAGGCCTCTGCGCCCGGGGCCTCCGCGCCCGAGAAGATGACCGACGCGGCGATCCTCGAGCGTTTCCAGAACACCCGAAACCAGCCGACCGGCTCCCAGACCCTGGGGTTTCGGATGCTCTCGGTGAACCAGGCGGCGAAGACCGTCGAGGTCGAGTTCGAGGCCCGAGCCGAGCTGCTGCTCAACCCGATGAAGCAGATCCAGGGCGGCTACCTCTGCGCCATGCTGGACGAGTGCATGAGCGTAGCCTGCATGGTGGCCTCGGGCATGACGGCGGTCGCGCCGACCTTGGAGATGAAGACCAGCTTCTTCCGCCCAGGTCTGCCGGGCAAGCTGCGCGGCGTCGGCCGGGTCGCCAAGTGGGGCCGCCAGGTCGCCTTCACCGAGGGCGAGCTCTACGACGCCGACGGCCGGCTGCTGGCCAAGGCCACGGGCACGGCGATCCCGACGCCATTCCAGACCTACAAAAAATAGCCGTGCTGCGGCTCGCGCGCCTGGCCTGGCTGATCGGCGCCCTCGGGCTGGCCGCCGCCGCGCCCGCCGCCGCCGCGCCGTTCAGCGACTGGAGCGCGGTCATCGTGGCCGGCGACTGGCACGCCCATTCCGGCGGCCCGTCCGAGGCGTTCGACAACGCCCGGCGCGACGTCACCCAGGCCTTCGAGAAGGCCGGCTTCCAACCCGCCAACCTGCGCCAGTTCTCGGTCCGGCCCGAGCGCTACAGGGCCGAAGCGCTGACGCGGTCCGAGCCGCAGGCGATTTACGACGCGCTCGCCGACCTGACCGCCAAGGCGGCCGGCGGATGCCTGGTCTATTTCAGCTCGCATGGCGCGCCGCAGGGTGTGGTGATCGACCAGGAGCTGCTGCCGCCGGGCGTTCTGGCCAGCATGCTGAACACCACCTGCGGCAAGCGGCCGACCGTAGTGATCGTCTCCGCCTGCTTCTCCGGCGTGTTCGTGCCCGCCCTGGCCGGCCCCGACCGCATGGTGCTGACCGCGGCCCGCGCCGACCGCTCCTCCTTCGGGTGCGGCGAGGCCGACAGATACCCCTACTTCGACCAGTGCGTCCTGGAATCGCTGCCGAACGCGGCCGACTTTGCCGCGCTGGGGAACACCGTCCGGGCCTGCGTGGCCCGGCGCGAGATCAAGGAGCGGATGAAGCCGCCGTCGGAGCCGCAGCTCTACATCGGCGCCCAGCTGAAGCCCCTGTTGCCGCTCTACCCGCTCGCCGGCGGCGCGCGACGAAACTAGGGGACGAAGCGCCGGCCGGGCCGGCGCCCGCTTGGAGGGACTCGCCACGGCGGCCTACAAGCTGTTGAGCGTTCCGCTCGGTCCTGGGTTTCCCTGATGCGGTCCACCGTCTTCGCCGCCGTCGCCGCACTGGCGTTGTTGCTCGTCCCGCAGGCCGGCGCCCTCGCCCAGGACGGCCAGTCCTCGCCCAGCCATGCAGCTGCGGCCACCGCCCTGCCGAAGCGGCCAGTGCCCTACGCCAAACTCAGTCCGAAGCCTGCCAGGTCCAAGCCGCATCCCGCGGCCACCGCGCCCAAACCGGCCGAAACCGCGGTCCCGCCCTCCAGGCCGACGGCAGAACCCGCCACTGCGACCGCCGCGCCGAAGCCTGCGCCGGCAACACTGAAGCCCGCCGCGCCGAAGCCGGCCGTCGCCGCCGCGCCCCCGGTGGTCGCCTCTCCCGGCGCGAGACTGACGCCTGGCCAGGCCTTGCCGGCGGCCGAGCTGGAGGCCTTCGTCGACGGCATGGTGCGCGACGCCATGGCCAGCGAGCACATCGCCGGCGTCACCGTCTCCGTCGTGCAGAACGGCCAGGTGCTGCTGAAAAAGGGCTACGGTTTCGCCAGCCTGGCGCCCAACCGACCGGTCGATCCCGACCGGACCCTGTTCCGTGTAGGCTCGATCTCCAAGACCTTCACCTGGATCGCCCTGATGAAGGAGGTCGAGGCCGGCCGCATGCGGCTGAACCAACCCGTCAACCTCTACCTGCCGGAGCGGGTGCAGGTCCGCGACCAGGGCTATGACCAGCCGGTTCGGGTCGCCAACCTGATGGACCACTCCGCCGGATTCGAGGATCGGGCGCTGGGCCAGCTGTTCGAGCGCGACTACGACCGGGTTCGGCCCCTCGACGTCTACCTGCGGCAGGAGCGGCCCAAGCGGGTGCACGCGCCAGGCGCGATCTCCAGCTATTCGAACTACGGCGCGGCCCTGGCGGGCGAGGCGGTGACCTATGCCGCCGGCCGGCCCTACGAACGGCTGATCGAGGACGAGATCCTGGGGCCGCTGGGCATGAGCCACACGACCTTCCGCGAGCCGCACGAGCCCAAGGCCGGCCTGCCCGGCCCGATGCCCGCGCGGCTGGTGGGCGACATCTCCGACGGCTACCGGTGGACGCCGGTGGGCTATGCGCGCCGCGACTATGAGTTCATCGGCCAGATCGCCCCGGCGGGCGCGGCGTCCTCCACCGCCGGCGACATGGCCCGCTACATGCTGATGCAGCTGGGCGGCGGGCAACTCGGCGGCGTGACGATCTACGGCCCGGTGACCGCACAGGCCTTCCGCACGCCCTTGCGCAAGACGCCGCCAGGGATCAACGGTTGGGCGCACGGCCTGATGGTCTTCGACTTGCCCGGCGGCCATCGGGGCTACGGCCACGGCGGGGCCACCCTGTCGTTCTTCTCCAACATGGTGGTCGTTCCCGACCTGAACCTGGGAATGTTCATCTCCACCAACACAGACACCGGCCGGCCGCTCGCCAACCGCTTCCCCGATCGGATCGTGCAGCACTTCTACGCCGCGCCGGACGTCTTCCCGCGCCCCGGCTCGCCGGACCTGGCGCAGCGCGCCGGCGACTTCGCCGGCTACTATCTGACCACGCGCCGGGCCTATTCCGGCCTGGAAGGCTTCGTCGACCAGCTGACCGGCGGCGCCAGCGTCGCGGTCACCCACGACGGCAAGCTGGTCACGGCCGGCGAGGGCGGCGTCCGGACCTGGGTTCCAGAGGGGCCGCCGGACGACGGCCGCTTCATCGCCTCGCAGGGTTCCGAGCGGCTGGCCTTCGATATGGCCGACGGCGGCGCGCGCGCCTTCCACGTCGCCAACGGGACCGAGGTGATGCAGCGCATGCCGTTCTGGCGCCAGCCCCGGGCGCTGGCCATCCTGACCGCACTGGCCGCCGCCGCAGCCCTGGCGACCCTGGCCGGCGTCGTGGTGCGCAACCGCCGAGAGTTCCGCGAGAACCAGATCCAGACCCGCGCCAGCCTGGTGCAGAACATCCAGGCGGTGCTCTGGCTGGTGGCCCTGGCGCTCTTCGGCCTGTGGGCCGCCAAGAGCGGCGATGTGGCGCAGATCATGTACCGCTGGCCGGGCGCCCTGATGATCATGGCCTCGGCCTGCGCCCTGGTGGCTGCCGGCCTGACCATCACCACCTTCGTCGCCATGCCGTCGATCTGGCGCGGCGGGCGCCGCGTCGATTCCTGGACCCACCTCCGCAAGGCGTTCTTCAGCGTCACCGTGCTGATCTACGCCGCGTTCTCCGTGGACCTGGCGCTCTGGGGGGCGCTCAGCCCCTGGAGCGGCTGAGCCGGCTATAAGGCTCCGCTTAAACTCCGCGTTTACCAAGCACTGGGTAAATCCTGCCTAGCGGTGGGCAAAGTCCGTATGCCCGGCCGCCTTTTGGGTTGGCGGAAGGACGCGAGCGTTGAACCAGGTGCTGGCCGCGCTTCAGAGATTCGGGTTCGGCCGCCTTGCCGCCATCCTCGGCATCGGCGCCGGCGTGGCTGCGGCCCTGGTCGCCGTGACCATGGGCCTCGGCCAGCCCAAGGCGCTGCTCTATTCCAACCTCGACCTGAAGGAGGCCGGCTCCATCACCCAGGCGCTCGACGCCGGCGGCATCAAATATGAGGTGAAGGGCGACGGGTCGACCATCCTGGTGCCCCGCGACCAGGTGGCGTCCACCCGGCTTATGCTGTCGTCCAAGGGCCTGCCGACGGCGGGCTCGGTCGGGTACGAGATTTTCGACAACCAGAGCGCCATGGGGCAGACGGACTTCGTCCAGCAGCTCAATCGCCAGCGCGCGCTCGAGGGCGAACTGGCCCGCACCATCCGCAGCCTGGACGGCATCACCTCGGCCCGCGTCCACCTGGTGCTGCCCAAGCGCCAGCTGTTCGAGGAAGACGCCGAGCAACCGTCCGCCTCGGTGAGCCTCGGCGTCGGCGGCCGCGAGCCCGGTCCCGACAACGTCCGCGCCGTCCAGAACCTGGTGGCCGGCGCGGTGCCGGGCCTGAAGCCCGACCGGGTCACGGTGATCGACCAGCACGCCAAGACCCTCTCCGGCGGCGACACCGGCATGGCCGCCGAGGCGGACGGCCGCAAGAGCGAGGTGGAGCAGCGGATCGCCAAGCAGGTGAAGACCCTCGTCGAGGGCGTCGTCGGCGCCGGCAAGGCCCGGGTCAACGTCACCGCCGACATCGACCTCGCCCAGGTCACCACCCACAAGGAGGTCTTCGATCCGGACGGCCAGGTCACCCGCTCGGAAAGCACCACCGACGAGAACTCCAAGGAAGGCTCCAGCGGCGGCGTGACCCAGTCGTCGGCCGCCGCCAAGATCCCCGGCGGCTCCCCGGTCGATCCGGGCGGCGACACCTCCAACGCCAGCGGCAAGCAGGAGTCCACCACCAACTACGAGATCTCCAAGACCGTCACCACCGAGGTCCGCGAGCCGGGCGCGGTGAAGAAGATCGCCGTGGCGGTCGCCGTCGACGGCGTCACCGGCCCGGCCGGCAAGAAGGGCAAACCCGGCGCCTACACCCCGCGCTCCGCCGCCGAGATGGCGCAGATCGAGCAGCTGGTGCGCACGGCCGTCGGCTACGACCAGACACGCGGCGACCAGGTCACCGTGGTCAACGTCAAGTTCCCCACGCTGGACGACCCCGACGGGGTCACCTCGGCCAACCCGCTGATGGGGTTCGACAAGAATGACGTCATGCGCGCCGCCGAACTCGGCGTCATGGCGGTCGTGGCGATCCTGATGATGCTGTTCATCGTCCGCCCGCTACTGAAGGGCGCGATGGGCGGCGGCGGGCCGATGGCGATGCTCGGCGGTCCGGGCGGCGCGGCGCGCGGCGGCGGGCCCGGCGGCCAGCCCATGCAGATCTCCATCGACCCCGCCACCGGCCAGCAGATAGCCCTGCCGCCCCCCGGCAACGAGCAGCTGGAGCAGAAGATCGACATCGCCCGCATCGAAGGCCAGGTGAAGGCCAGCTCGGTCAAGCGGGTCGCCGAATTCGTCGACAAGCACCCGGAGGAATCGGTCTCGATCATCCGCACCTGGCTGCATGAGTCCGCATGACCCTGCCTCGCCATAGGCTTCGCGGGGCAATCCCCCCGGCCCTGACCCTTCAGGCCCCCGCCGGGCAAAGCTCCGCCAGGAGCGAGGCCGGATGAACGCCCGCGCGCCCAAACCCAAGGGGGTCATCGACGCCGCGCGGCTGACCGGGCCTGAAAAGGCCGCCGTGGTCCTGCTCGCGCTCGGCGAGGAGCACGCCGGCGTCTGGCGCCAGCTCGACGAGGAGGAGATCAAGGTGATCTCCCAAGCCATGGCCGGCCTCGGCCAGGTCACCTCCACCGTGGTCGAGGACCTGCTGGTGGAGTTCGTCTCCAACATGGGCGGCGGCGCGATCACCGGCTCGGTGGAGCTGACCCAGAAGCTGCTCGCCTCGATCATGCCCGGCGAGAAGGTCGACACCCTGATGGAGGAGATCCGCGGCCCCGCGGGTCGCACCATGTGGGACAAGCTCGGCAACGTGAACGAGGCCGTGCTCGCCAACTACCTGAAGAACGAATACCCGCAGACCGTCGCCGTCGTACTCTCCAAGATCAAGTCGGAGCACGCCGCGCGCGTGCTCACCTGCCTGCCCGAAGACTTCGCGCTGGAATGCGTCACCCGCATGCTGCGCATGGAGCCCGTGCAGCGCGAGATCCTCGACAAGATCGAGCAGACCCTGCGCACCGAATTCATGTCCAACCTGGCGCGCACGTCCAAACGCGACAGCCACGAGATGATGGCCGACATCTTCAACGCCTTCGACCGCCAGACCGAGACGCGCTTCATCACCGCCCTGGAAGAGCGCAACCGCGAGGCGGCCGAGCGCATCCGCGCCCTGATGTTCGTCTTCGAGGACCTCTCCAAGCTCGATCCCGGCGGGGTCCAGACGCTGCTGCGCACCGTCGAGAAGGACCAGCTGGCCCTGGCGCTGAAGGGGGCCTCGGACGCGCTGCGCGACATGTTCTTCTCCAACATGAGCGAGCGCGCCGCCAAGATCATGCGCGAGGACATGGAGACCATGGGCCCGGTCCGCCTGCGCGAGGTCGAGCAGGCGCAGATGGCCATGGTGCAGGCCGCCAAGGACCTCGCCAACAAGGGCGAGATCGTCCTCGTCGGGGCCGGCGGCGACGACGACGAGCTGGTGTACTGATGCCCATCTCCCCTCCCCAGGTCGGCGTCACCCACGAGAAATTCCTCTTCGGCGCCGTGTTCGAGGCGACCGGCGAGGTGACCGACGCCGCGCCGCGCCCCAAGCGCAGCTATTCCGCCGACGAGGTCGATGCGATCCGCAAGGCCGCCGAAGCGGCCGGCGAGGCCAGGGCGCTGGCCGGCGTCGCCGATCGCCAGGCCGAGGCGCTGGCGGTGATCGGCAATGCGGCGCAGCTGGCCCTGTCCGGCCTGGCCGGCGTCGCCCACGAACACCGTGTCGGCTCCGCGGAGCTGGCGCTCGCCTGCGCACGGGCCATCGCCGCCGCGGCCCTCGACAGGTTCCCGCAGGCGCCGGTTCGCGCGGCGCTGGAGGCCCTGGCCCGTGAGATCGAGGCGGCGCCGCGCCTGATCGTCACCGCCGACGCGGACCTCGCCGAGGGCCTGCAGGCTCTGTTGGACGAGACCGCCCAGGCGGTGGGCTATCCCGGCGCGATCCAGGTCCGCGCCACCCCGGGCCTCGGCCCGCACGCCTTCACCCTCGACTTCGGCGACGGCTCGGCGAGCTTCGATCCCGCCGCCGCCGCCGAACGCGTCTCCCAGGCCCTGCACGCGGCGCTGGCGGCCGAAGGCCTGCACGCCGAACCGCTGGTCCCGGGCGGCGGAACGCCCGCGCCGGATCCTCAAGAGCTCGAAAGCTAGGCCATGTCCGAAACGCCCGACGCCGAAACCAGCACGGAGCTGAAGCTGGACGAATTCGCTCCTGGCGAAGGCCCCCTGCCCGAGGCCACCACCGACGAGGACAAGACCGCCACCGACCTGGCGCCGGTCTTCGACGTGCCGGTGAACATCTCCGCGGTGCTCGGCCGCGCCAGCCTCTCCGTCGCCCAGCTGCTGCAGCTCGGCCAGGGCAGCGTGCTGGAGCTCGACCGCAAGGTCGGGGAGGCCATCGACATCTATGTGAACAACCGCCTGGTGGCGCGCGGCGAGGTCGTCATCGTCGACGAACGGCTTGGCGTGACCATGACGGAAATCATCAAGGACGGCGACGGCCAGGCTTAGGCCCTGCCGTCCAAGGGAGATAAGCCATGCGGCTACTGGTCGTCGGAAAATTGAACGGGCAGCTCTCAACCGCCGTGAAGATGGCGATGAGCGCGGGCGCCAAGGTCAGCCACGTCGAGACCATCGAGGCGGCGACCCACGCGCTGCGCGCCGGTCAGGGCGCCGACCTGATGATGGTCGACTACGAGCTCGACATCGCAGGCCTGATCGCCACCAACGAGGCTGAGCGCATCCGTGTGCCGGTGGTGGCTTGCGGCGTGGGGGCCGACGCCGCCGGCGCGGCCGGGGCGATCCGGGCGGGCGCCAAGGAATTCATCCCGCTGCCGCCGGACGCACAGCTGATCGCCGCGGTCCTGGCCGCGGTCGCCGACGACAACCGCCCGATGGTGGTCCGCGACCCGTCGATGCAGGCGGTGATCGCCATGGCCGACCAGATCGCGCCCTCCGACGCCTCGATCCTGATCACCGGCGAGAGCGGCGTCGGCAAGGAGGTGATCGCCCGCTACGTGCATCAGAAATCGCGTCGCGCGGCCAAGCCGTTCATCTCGGTCAACTGCGCGGCCATCCCGGAGAACCTGCTCGAAAGCGAGCTGTTCGGCCACGAGAAGGGCGCCTTCACCGGCGCGGTGGCCCGGCGGATCGGCAAGTTCGAGGAGGCCAACGGCGGCACCCTGCTGCTCGACGAGATCAGCGAGATGGACGGCCGGCTGCAGGCCAAGCTCTTGCGCGCGCTGCAGGAGCGCGAGATCGACCGGGTGGGCGGCGCCAAGCCGGTGAAGGTCGATATCCGGATCCTCGCCACCTCCAACCGCGACCTGACCCAGGCCGTGCGCGACGGGACCTTCCGCGAGGACCTGCTTTATCGCCTCAACGTGGTGAACCTGCGCCTGCCGCCCCTGCGCGAACGCCCCGGCGACGTGCTGGCGCTGGCCGAGTTCTTCGTCCGCAAATACGCCGCCGCCAACGGCGCGGCGGAGCGGCCGCTGTCGGCGGAAGCCCGGCGGCGCCTCGCCGGCCACCGCTGGCCGGGCAATGTCCGCGAGCTGGAGAACGCCATGCACCGCGCGGTGCTGCTGGCGAGCGGCCCTGAGATCGAGGAACAGGCGATCCGGCTGCCCGACGGCCAGCCCTTCGCTTCGGCCGACCCGCACGCCCGCGCCGCCCAGGCCGCCTCCTTCGCCGCCGAGACCGCGAACCGCGGCTACGTCGGCCAGACCGTTGCGGCCATGGAGCAGCAGCTGATCATCGACACCCTGGAGCACTGCTTCGGCAACCGCACACACGCGGCCACCATCCTCGGCATCTCGATCCGCACCCTGCGCAACAAGCTGAAGGAATATACCGAAGCCGGCGTCGCCGTGCCCGCTCCCCAGATGGGGGCGGCCAGTGCGGCCTGAGAATAGCCCCTTCCTTTCCCGCGAAGCGGGAGAGGGGGACCATCGGCCGAAGAGCCGATGGTGGAGAGGGCAAGCCTCAAGCTCAGTGCAACGGTGGTCGGCGCATGACTCGGTAGGTGCGGCTTTCCCTCTCCACCCCCCGCTCTTCGCTTCGCTCGGCATGCGGTCCCCCTCTCCCGCTTCGCGGGAAAGGAAGAGCGCCTGACGATGGCCGACGCCTCCGTTCCCGCCCGCTACGGCCAGGCCCCCACGGCGCGCGACGTGTGGGGCTGGGTGGCGCGTGGCGAAGTGGCGCTGGCGCTGGGCGTGGTCGGCATCGTCGTCCTGCTGATCCTGCCGATCCCGGCCTTCCTGCTGGACCTGCTGCTGGCGATCTCGATCACCAGCGCCGTGCTGATCCTGATGACCTCGCTGCTCATCAAGAAGCCGCTGGAGTTCACCGGCTTCCCCATGGTGCTGCTGGTCACCACCCTCTATCGCCTGGCGCTGAACATCGCCTCGACCCGCCTGATCCTCGGCCACGGCCACGAAGGGGTGCATGGCGCGGGCCACATCATCGAGGCCTTCGGCAAGCTGATGACCGGCGGCAGCTTCGTCATCGGCCTGATCGTCTTCGCCATCCTGGTGATCGTCAACTTCACGGTCATCACCAAGGGCTCGGGCCGCATCGCCGAGGTCGCCGCGCGCTTCACCCTCGACTCCATGCCCGGCAAGCAGATGGCCATCGACGCCGACCTGTCGGCCGGGCTGATCGACGAGACCGTGGCCAAGCAGCGTCGCAAGGATCTGGAACAGGAATCGACCTTCTTCGGGGCCATGGACGGCGCCTCGAAGTTCGTGCGCGGCGACGCGGTCGCGGGCCTGATCATCGTCGCCATCAACATCATCGGCGGCATCCTGATTGGCGTGCTGCAGCACCACATCCCGATCGCCCAGGCGGCCTCGACCTACACCATCATGACCGTCGGCGACGGCCTGGTCAGCCAGCTGCCCGCCCTGATCATTTCCATCTCCGCCGGCTTCCTGGTCTCCAAGTCCGGGGTCGAGGGCTCGGCGGACAAGGCGTTGGTCACTCAGCTCGCCATGAATCCGGTGAGCCTCGGCATGGTCTCCGCGGCGGCCGGCGTCATCGCGCTGGTGCCCGGCATGCCGCTCCTGCCCTTCGCCGCCATTTCGATCGGCGCAGGCGCGCTCTCGTGGCGCCGGTCGCAGACGGCGATGCAGCCCCCGCCGGTGGAGATCGCCCCGTCGGAAGCCCCGCAGGACGAGCCGATCGCCCAGACTCTGGCCATCGACGAGATCAAGATCGAGCTGGGCTATGGCCTGCTGGGCCTGATCAACGACCTGGAGGGCCGCCGGCTCACCGACCAGATCAAGGCTCTGCGCCGCACCCTGGCCGCAGACTACGGCTTCGTGATGCCCAGCGTCCGCATCCTCGACAACATGCGCCTGCCCAGCCAGGGCTACGCCATTCGCATCAAGGAGATGGAGGCCGGCACCGGGGAGGTGCGGCTGGGCCACATGATGGCCATGGACCCCCGCGGCGGCCAGGTGGAGCTGCCGGGCGAGCACATCCGCGAACCCGCCTTCGGCCTGCCGGCCACCTGGGTTGACGAGAACCTGCGCGAGGAAGCGACCTTCCGCGGCTACACCATCGTCGACCCGGCGACCGTGCTGACCACCCACCTGACCGAGATCCTCAAGGAGAACATGCCCGACCTGCTCTCCTATGCCGAGGTCCAGAAGCTGCTGAAGGACCTGCCGGCCGAGCAGAAGAAGCTGGTCGAGGACCTGGTGCCCTCCGTGGTCACCGCCACCACCATCCAGCGCGTCTTGCAGGCCCTGCTGCGCGAACGAGTCTCGATCCGTGACCTGCCGGCGATCCTGGAGGGCATCGGCGAGGCCGCCCCGCACACCGCCTCGGTCACCCTGCTGGTCGAGCAGGTGCGCGCGCGTCTCGCCCGCCAGCTGTCCTTCGCCCATCGCGGCGACGACGGCGCACTGCCGATCGTCACCCTGACGCCCGAGTGGGAAAACGCCTTCGCCGAAAGCCTGGTCGGAACCGGCGACGACAAGCAGTTGGCGCTGGCCCCCTCGCGGCTGCAGGACTTCGTGCGCAGCGTGCGCGAGACCTTCGAACGCGCGGCCCTGGCCGGCGATTCGCCCGTCCTGCTGACCAGCCCCAACATCCGCCCCTACGTCCGCTCGATCATCGAGCGGTTCCGCGGCCAGACCCCGGTGATGAGCCAGAACGAGGTTCACCCCCGCGCCAAGCTGAAGACCGTGGGAACGATCTAAGCCCGCTCCGGCGCCAGCCCTGCGCCGTTGCAGGCGCCCGCCCGGGCTGATAGCGGTGCGCGCGACAGAGCAGCGTTCAAGCTCGTCTCAAGTCTTGGGAAACGGATGCGGCGACCTCTCAACCGACCAAAGGGCGCGGGTTCCGCGGTCCTGTGGGACCTGCTCACCTTCGAGCACCTGATGACCAACCAGGTCATTCACATCATCTATTGGGCGGGCCTGGCGCTGATCGCGCTGGGCGCGTTCGGGACCATGGGCGCGGCGGTGGGGCTGGTGATCCGCGACCCGACGCTGTTCGGCCTGTTGCTGGCCATCCCGGTGATCGTCGGCGGTTTCCTGGTGATGGGCGCCCTGATCCTGCTGTGGCGGTCGTTCTGCGAGTTCTACGTGGCGATCTTCCGGATCAGCGAGGATCTCGCCGTCCTGCGCGCCGACGTCGAGGCCGAGCGCGGGAGGACTGGCCCGACAACCTAAGCCGCCGACCCGGCCCTGCGCCGGGCGGCCTGCATGCCCACTTCGTCCAGCTCCGCGTTCTCGCGGCGCTTGGTTTCCTTGACCTCGACCCGCCGGGCGTTCTCGGCCACCTGCTCGTACTTCTTCTGCTCCTCGAAGGCCTGGGCGAGCGCGTCGCGGGCCCCGCGCTCCTCGACGGCGATGAGGTCGATCTGCGCCTGGGCGGCGGCCTTGCGGCGGCGCAGGCCGTCGGCGTAGCCGACGTGATACCAGCCGGCCTCGGCGTCCTGGCCGGCGTGCTTGGCCTCGGCCTCGCCTTCCGCGCACAGCACCGCCAGCCGGGTCTCGGCGTCGGCCAGCCGCCGCGCGATCTCCGCAAGTTGCAGCTGGCGGTTCTCCACCTCATAGGTGGCGAGCTTGATGAGCGATTGCGACCAGCTCATTGCGGCGCACTGTCGAGGATGCCGGCCAGGCGGTCGAAGCCGGCCTCCAGGCTGGTGACTTCGTCCTTGTCCTGCGCCAGGAAAGCCTCCAGCGCCGGGTTGAGCACGATGGCCCGATCGACCACCGGATCGGCGCCGGAGCGGTAGGCGCCGATGCGGATCAGCTCCTCCATGTTGGCGTAGGCCGACAGCGACTGGCGCGCCGACTTCACGATCTCCCGCTCCTGCGGCCCATGACAGCCCGGCATGGTCCGGCTGATCGACTTCAGCACGTTGATCGCCGGAAATCTTCCGCGCTCGGCGATGGCGCGTTCCATGACGATGTGGCCGTCGAGGATGCCACGCACCGCGTCGGCGATCGGCTCGTTGTGGTCGTCGCCGTCCACCAGCACGGTGAAGATGCCGGTGATCGGACCCGCCCGGGTGCCGTCCGGCCGGATCGGCCCGGGGCCGGCGCGCTCCAGCAGCTTCGGCAGCTCCGTGAAGACGGTGGGGGTATAGCCTTTGGTGGTCGGCGGTTCGCCGGCCGCCAGGCCGATCTCCCGCTGGGCCATGGCGAAGCGGGTGACGCTGTCCATCAGGCACAGGACTTCCATGTCCTGGTCGCGCAGGTATTCGGCGATGGCCATGGTCATGTAGGCGGCCTGGCGGCGCTTCAGGGCCGGCTCGTCGGAGGTGGCGACCACCACGACGGCCCGCTTCAACCCGTCTTCGCCGAGCGTCTCCTCGATGAACTCGCGGACCTCGCGGCCTCGCTCGCCGATCAGCCCCACGACGACGGCGTCGCAGTCGGCGTTCTTGGCCAGCATGGAGAGCAGCACCGACTTGCCGACGCCGGAGCCGGCGAACACGCCCAGGCGCTGGCCGCGGCAGCAGGTGGCGAAGACGTTCATGGCTCGCACGCCCAAGTCCAGCCGCTCCCCGACCCGGGACCGGGCGTGGGCCGAGGGCGGAGCGGCGCGCAGCGGATAGGCCGCCGCGCCCTGGGTCAGCGGCCCCTTGCCGTCCACCGGGTTTCCGAAGGCGTCGATCACCCGTCCGAGCCAGCCGGTGGTCGGGCGCACGGCCGAACCCAGCGGCTCGATGCGGATCTCCGCCCCCGGCGCCACGCCCTCGACGGGGCCAAAGGGCATCAGCAACGCGCGGGTGTCACGAAAGCCCACAACCTCGGCCGACAGCGGCTTTTCGCCAAGGCGGATGATCTCGGCCCGCGCGCCGACCGCCAGCCGGGTCAGCCCGCCGCGCGCCTCGATCAGCAGGCCGTTCACCGCGGCCACCCGGCCGGCGACGGTCAGGGGATCGAGCCGCTCGACCGCGGCTACCAAATTCTTCAAGACCAGCCCTCGAAATCCGAGCCCGCAGAATCCGGCGGACGCGATTAAGGGGTGGTGAAGATCGGACCAATTGAACGCCTTTCGATGGTGGTCGCAAGCCGCCGCCCCCCGGACCGCAGCGCCGAGGCGCGTCACTCTACAGTAGGTAGGGAATCAGCCGGCCGCGGACCCGGCGCGCGTAGGCGGCGTAGGCGGGCAGGGCCTGGCGGAGATAGGCCTCCTCGATGACGATCCGCGCCAGCGTCAGGATGAGGAAGCCCGACGCGCCGATAAGCGCCGCGTAGCTTCCCAACCAGAGCGCCGCGCCGGCGTAGACCAGCAGCATGCCCGCATAGAACGGGTGCCGCACGACCGCGTAGAGGCCGGTGTCGATTACCTGCTGCCCGTCGAGCGTCTGGTCGTGGATCGTCGGGGCGGCGAACCGGTTCTGCGCGATGGCTGCATAGGCGACGACCACGCCCGCGATCGTCGCGGCGGCGCCGGCGGCCGAGATCGCGGCGCTCGGCGGCGGCAGCAGTCGCAGCCGGAAGAGGTCGATCGGGATGAAGGCGAACCAGGCCATCATGTAGAAGGCGTAGAACACCGATCCCACCGCGTCGATCAGGGGTTGCCGCTTCGCCTTCGCCGCGACAATTCCTTGCTGGCGCACCTTGAAGCTGGCCGGCGCCCCCACCGCGAGCGCCACTGAGCTCGCGAGCGACGAGAGGCCGAAGACGGTCAGGAACCCCCAGGCCCGCGGCCAGACCCATGCCCCGGCGACGATCCCGGCCGGCGAAAGTAGCAGGATGGCTGCCACCGCGATCAAGGGCAGCGGCGCGAGAAGACCCTTGAGCACCGGCATGTCCCGACCTCCGATACATAATATACATCGTGTATATTATGCAGGATGCATATTAGGATGCAATGGCGGAGCTACCGGAAAAGCCTCGGCGGGGCGACAAGCGCGAACGCACCCGCGCGGCCCTGATTGCCGCCGCCTGGGCCGTGGTGGACGAGAAGGGGTTTGCGGCCGCCAGCCTGGAGGAGATCGCGCGCCGCGCCGGCATGACCCGCGGCGCGATTTATTCGAATTTCCCTTCGCGCGCCGACCTGCTGTTGGCAATGGCCGGCGCGCGAGGCCTCAAGATCGACCGCGACTTCAGTGGACCCGGCACGCTGAAGGACCAACTGCTCGGGTTCGCCAAGGGACTGGTCGAGGCGCTGCCCGATGCGCAAGGGACCCAGCGCTGGCATGCGGACTTGATGGTCCACATCGCGGCCGATCCCGGCCTGCGCCAGCGTCTCGCGGCGGGCTTCGCCGGCCTGTTCGACAAGATGGCCGACCAACTCCGGACGCGGCACGGGCAGACGCTCGCCATCGAACCCCACAGCTTGGCCCTGGCCGTGCAATCGCTCGCCATGGGGTTCGTCTACCAGTGCATCCTAAGCCCCGAGGCCGTGCCCGCCAGCGCGGTGATCGACGCCTTCGAAGCCTTGGCGGAGGGCGCGATCCGCAAGCCTGGCTAGCGTAGCGCCCGGGCGATTTTCAAGGCGGGCTTCGGATGCTTCGCGGCCAGCTTGGCGACTTGCAGGGGACGGCGCCTCGCCATGCCGAAGACCGCCGGGCGCACGGCCCGGGCCAGCCTTGGGCGCGCCATCGCCGCGGCTTGGGCGAGCCGGCCGCGGCCGAACCACACCGCGACGCCGGCCAGCGTCAGCAGGCCGACGCCCACCAGGATCCCGGGGTGCTTCTTGACCTGAGTGACGGGCGTCAGCCCCTGGCCCTTGGCGGCCACCGCCATCCGGCCCATCGGCTTTGCGACCGCGTGCAAGGCGGCCTCCGCCGCGGCCTTGGCCGGGCTGTCGTGGCGCCAGTCCTTGGGCAGCTTGATCAGGGTCGCGGCCACCTTGCCTTTCGCCTGCCGCAGCTCGGCCCGCGCGGCCTTGCCGATCCGCGGGCCGAACGCCACCAGGGCGCCGGCCTCGGCGCCCTCGCCGAGGTGGCCCGCCAGGGCTTTCGCGGCATGGGCCAGGGCCGCTTCGTCGCCGTCCGCCGCAACCCAGCTGTCGATGCGCCCGAACCTCGCCACGGCGGCCCGCGCCACACGGTCGCACCCGTCTGCCGTCTCGGGCGCGCCGGCCACCGGATGGGCGCGGCCGCCGGCCTTGCCGATCGTCTCGCTGGCGTCGCGCACAGCCTTTTCGTCGCGGGCCGCCAGCACCACGGCCGCGCCGGCTTTGGCCGCCAGGCGGGCGACCTCCAGCCCCAGGCCCGAGCCTGCGCCGGTGACCACGACGACCTGTCCCGCGAGGGGCTTGAACTTTGCGCGCATAGCGATTTCCTTTGACGTCCGCCACCCGGAACCTGGGGATCAAACGGCCGGGCGCCAAGGCCTGTTCCGCGGCCCTTCCGGTTCGACGCCGATGTCCAATCACAAAAGATTCAACAGCCGCGCGACGTCCCGCCGGCGTTGCGGCCCTTGAAGCGGATTCCGCATCGGATTAACGATTCGGTTCTGGCGGACACTCCCGATTAACCAGTCTTAAATTAACTCGGCGGCAGGTTAACGGCGAGGTCCGGGCGGATTCACCAGAAATCCGCCGGGCGTACGGGGACGAAGTAGGAGAGGCAGATGCGGGTACTGTTGATCGAGGACGACAGCGCCACGGCTCAAAGCATTGAATTGATGCTGAAATCCGAGGGGTTCAACGTCTATACGACCGACCTGGGCGAGGAAGGCGTCGATCTGGGCAAGATCTACGACTACGACCTCATCCTGCTCGACCTCAACCTGCCCGACATGAGCGGCATGGACGTGCTGCGCACCCTGCGGGTCGGTAAGATCAACACCCCGATCATGATCCTGTCGGGCTCGGCCGAGATCGACACCAAGGTGAAGACCTTCTCCGGCGGCGCCGACGACTACATGACCAAGCCGTTCCACAAGGACGAGCTGGTGGCGCGCATCCACGCCGTGGTCCGCCGCTCGAAGGGCCACGCCCAATCGGTGATCAAGACCGGCGACATCCTCGTCAACCTTGACGCCAAGACGGTCGAGGTGAACGGCCTGCGCGTCCACCTGACGGGCAAAGAATACCAGATGCTGGAGCTGCTCTCGCTGCGCAAGGGCACGACGCTCACCAAGGAAATGTTCCTCAACCACCTCTACGGCGGCATGGACGAGCCGGAGCTGAAGATCATCGACGTCTTCATCTGCAAGCTGCGCAAGAAGCTGGCCGCCGCCGCCGAGGGCAAGCACCACATCGAGACCGTCTGGGGCCGCGGCTACGTGCTGCGCGACCCGCAGGAGATGGTCGCCACCGTCGCCGCCTGACGCCGACCGTCGCTTCGAATCAGACAAGGGCGTCCCGCCGCAAGCGGGGCGCCCTTCTTCTTTACGCCTGAGCCTGGCCTAGAGCCGTCGCAGGAGGAAGAAATCGCCGGTCACCGCGTGGCCCGCTTCGCGCCGGATCGGAGCGGTGGCCCGGTCCACGATCGTGAACCGGCCGGCCGCCAGCCGCTCGATGTAGCGCGGCGCGTGCCCATAGCGGCCGCTGGCCTTCAGCACGAAACCCTGGCCCTCCACGGCTTCGGTGGAGAAGGCGAACCAGCCCTTGGCCCTGAGGGCTGCAGCCGCGCCCTCAAACACCGCCTCCAGGTCGCCGAGGTAGGGAAAGGTGTCGGTGGCCGTCATGAGGTCCCACCGTGCGGCCGGGTCGCCGAGCACGCTCAGCAGGTCGGCTGTGTCCAGGCTGTCGTAGAGGCCGAGCGCGCGCGCCTTGGCCAGCATGCCCTCTGACAGGTCGATGCCCGCCAGCCGGCGGGCGAAGGGGCGCAGCAGCGGCGCGCAGAGGCCGGTGCCGCAGCCCAGGTCGAGCACGTCGAGCGTCCCGTCGGCGGTGATCTGCGCGCCGATCAGGTCCGCAAGCCGTTCAGGGCCCTGGTAGGCGAGGCGACGCACGAGCCGGTCGTCGAAGTCCTCGGCGATGCCGTCGAAGTGCTGCGCGACGAGCTCGGCGGGCTGGCGCTTCGCCTCCAGGCGGAGCGCCGCGTCGCGCAGATGCAGGGCCTCGATATTGCCCGGCGCCGCCGCCGCCCACGCCTGCGCCAGCACAGCCGCAGCCTCGCGCCGGTCCGCGGCGTTGAGCAGCAGCAAGGCGGTCTTGAACGTCCGATCCGACTCCGAGGCCGGCGCCGCGCCGCTCACCTCGCCGCCGATCGCCGCAAGGATGAGGTCGCAGGTCTGCTTGAACTCGGCGGCGACGGCGCAGGCCGGGTCAAGAGCCAGCGACCGTGCAAGGTTGATCGCGGCGTCCTCGAAGCGCCCGCACTTCATCAGCAGAGCGCCGAGATTCAGTCGCAGGGCCGCGCTTTCGCCCGACAGCTCCAGGGCGCGCGACAGGGCGTCCGCAGCGCCGGCGAAGTCCTCCGCCTCGGCGCGCACGAAGGCGCGGGTCTGCAGGGCCTCCGCGCAATCCGGATCCAGCGCCAGGGCGTTGCCGCAAGCCTCGTCCGCGGCCTCGGTTCGGCCCAGCCGCAGCCGGACGCCTGCCAGGCTGGTCCAGGCCGAGAGTTGCGCCGGATCGAGCGCCAATGCGCGCTCCAGCGCGGCCGCCGCCTCCGCCAGCCGGTCGAGGCCCACCAGGGCCAGCGCCAGGTTGTTCCAGGCCAGCGGTTGATCGGGAGCCACCTCGACGACGATCCGAAAGGCCTGTTCGGCCTTGCAGAAATCACCGACCGCAAAGAGCGCCAGACCCTGCCGCGTCACCCCGACCGCCGGCGTGGGTTGGGGCGGCATGATCCGGGTGTGATGCGCGGGCGCTGCGCCCTGGCGGTCGGCCGGCTCCGCGGCTGGCGATGCGGCCCCGGACTGACGTGACAGGGCGGACATGGACGTCTCCGGGGCGGCCTCAACCTGCCGTCAGCTGCGCTGATCATGGTTAACGCGAGACGAACGCAACCGCGAAAATCGACCCGGCCCCACTATCTTCGCGGCCGCCCTTCGAGCGGGTTTTCGTTTTCGCGAGCTTACGGCTAGGGTTCCGCGCAAATCGCGTCGGAGACACCCCCTTGGGACGACTGCTTGCGCTCGCCGCGGCCCTTATCGCCGCGGCCGTCATCGCCTGGGCGGGCGAACAGAATCCGCGTCCGGCGCCGGCCACTGCTCCGGCCAACGCGTTTTCCGCCGAGCGCGCCATGGCCGACGTGCGCGCCATCGGCTCGGTCCCACATCCGATAGGGTCCGACGCCAACCACGCCGTCCGCGACGACTTGATGGCGCGCATGGCCGCGCTGGGCCTCGGCCCCCGGGTCCATCCAGGCGTCGGCTTCTATCAGCGCAAGGTCGGCGGCGACCTGTTCATCACCGGCGGCGACGTCGAGAACCTGGTCGGCGTGCTGCCCGGACGCGACCGCACCGCGCCAGCCCTGGCGCTGATGGCGCACTACGACAGCGTGCCCGGCTCGCCCGGCGCGGCCGACGACGCAGCCGGGGTCGCCACCGCGCTGGAGACCGTGCGTGCGCTGCAGGCCCGCGGCGTCCCGGCCCGCGACGTGATCGTGTTGCTGACCGACGGCGAGGAAGCCGGCCTCCTGGGCGCCAACGCCTTCTACGCGCGCGATCCCCTGGCGGGGCACGTGGGCTTCATCGTCAACATGGAAGCGCGCGGCGCGGCGGGCCGGGCGCAGATGTTCCAGGCGGGCGAGCGCAATGGCGGCGCCATCGAGCTCTTGCGCCGCGCCGCGCCCGATCCGCACGCCTCCTCGCTGACCGGCTTCATCTACGCCCACATGCCCAACGACACCGACTTCACGGTGTCCCGCAAGCGCGGCGTCGCCGGGCTGAACTTCGCCTTCCTCGGCCATCAGTTCGAGTACCACTCGCCCACCTCGACGCCGGCCACCACGGACCCCGGCACGATACAGGACATGGGCCAGCAGGTGCTGGCCACGGCCGGGCCGATCGCCTTTTCGCCCACCCTGCCGGCCAGAAGCCCGGACCTGGTCTACAGCCAGGCGCTGGCCGGCGTGGTCCTGGCCTATCCCGCGTGGGTCGGGTGGGCGATCCTGGTCGTCGCCGCTGGCCTGATCGCCTTCGCCGTCGGCCGCGCCCGGCGCGTCGAGGCCTTCGCCTGGACGGACGTCGCGCGCGGCGCCGGCGCGGGGCTGTTCGCGGTCCTTGGGGGCTGCGCGGTGCTGCACTTCGCGCGACTGGCCACCGGGGCGGCCTTCGGCTTCCTGGAACAGCGCTTCTTGCTGGCGCAGGCCGATCGATGGGAAGTCGCCCTGTTCCTACTGGGCCTCGGATTCCTGATCTTCGCCGCCGCCGAGCTGGCCCGCGGGCGGCGCTTCATCGCGCTTGTCCCCATGGCCGCCGGGCTCGGCAGCTGCGCCTTCGCGGGGTTCGACAAGCTGGGCCTGGGTCTGGGCGTCGTCGCCGCGATCCTGGCGGTGGTCTCCTATGGCCGGCCGGTGAGCCGCGCCGGCGCCTGGACCGGCGTCCTCGTCCTCGGCCTTGCGGTCGCCGTCGCCGCCCAGATCCTGGCCCCCGTCGCCGCCTATGTGGTGGCCTGGCCCCTGGCGCTCGCCGCCCTGGCGGCGGCGGTCAGCGCGCTCAACGCCCGGCCCGGCATCGCCCCGCTCGCCGCCGTCGCCGTGATGGCGGCGATCGGCTTGGGCTGGGTGGGCGGCCTGGCGCACACCTCCTACTTGTCCCTCGACCTGACCGAGCTCCTCGGCCTGCCGCTGCTGCTGGCCGCCCTGCTGCTCTGGCCGCTGGCCCAGCCCGACGAGGGCGCGCCGCCGGCCCGGCTGGTGGGGCCCGTCCTGCTGGTCGCGGGCCTCGCCGTGCTGCTCGCCGTGCGCTTCGGCCATCCCTACGACGCCCGCCATCCGCAGGTGACCTACGTCGGCTACCACATCGACCAGGACACCGGCCGCGCCTGGCGGTTCAGCAACGCGCCGGACCGCACCGCCTGGACCGATCGGGTGCTGAGCGCCGACGGCGGCAAGATCACGAAGCTTTCCCACTGGTCGTTCCGCAAGCCGGTGGACGCCGCCCCCGCGCCATTCATCAAGGAGCCGGCGCCGCAGATCAGCCTCACCAAACAGCCCGACGGCGCCCTGCTGCTGCACGCGGTCCCGCCGCCCGGCGCACGGGTTATGCTGCTGACGCTCCAGTCGAACACGGCGCTATCCATCGCCGAGCTTGCCGGCGTCAGCGCGCCCATCGCCCTGAAGCCCGGCGGCAAGACCGTCCTGCAGTGGGCCGCGGCGCCGCAGGGGCTCGACGTCGTCCTGCGCCCCGGCGGGCCGGGAAAGCTCGAGGTCGGCTACGTGGCGACGCTGGAGCGCTGGCCGGCTGAGGCCAGGCCCCTGCCAAACCGGCCCGCCGATCTCATGGGCTTCGCCGATTCCGACTCCACCTCGCTCACGGGAACCCGCGGCTTCGCTTGGTGATCGCCCGACAATTGGCTAAGCCGCCGCCATGAGCGACGTGACCATCTACCACAACCCGGCCTGCGGGACCTCCCGCAACACCCTGGCCCTGCTCCGTGAGAACGGCGTCGAGCCCAAGGTGGTCGAATACCTCAAGACCGGCTGGACCAAGCCGCAGTTGCAGGACCTGCTGAGGCGGCTCGGCAAATCGGCGCACGAGGTCCTGCGGGTGCGCGGCACCGACGCCCACGAACTCGGCCTCACCGACCCCAGCGCCTCCGACGAGGCGCTGATCGCAGCCATGATCATCGAGCCGATCCTGGTGGAGCGGCCCATCGTGGTGACGCCGAAGGGCGCGGCCCTCTGCCGCCCCGCAGACCTCGTCCTCGGCCTGCTTTAGGCGCCGCGAGCCGCAAGGAGGACCAGATGGCTTCAGGCCTGACGACCCACATCGCCGGGCGCGTCCGCGCGCAGACGCAAGCCTGGCCGCAGGGCGCCGAAATGGGCGACCTCAACGACCTGCTGCGGTTGATGGGCCGCTGGCGCTCGCACGTGCTCGCCAACACCTACGTCCAGCAGCACGGCGCCCGCATCTGGAGCGGTCCCTTCGCCGGCATGGAATATCTCTCGGAGGCCACCGAGGGCGCCCTGATCCCCCGCCTGCTGGGGACCTATGAGTCCGAGCTGCATCCGCACCTGGCGGCTTTCGTCGCCGCGGGCCTCGACTGCGTGGTCGATGTGGGCTGCGCCGAGGGCTACTATGCCGTGGGCCTGGCGCGCATGGCGCCGGACGCCACCGTCTACGCCCACGACATCGACCCCAAGGCGCGGGCGGCTTGCACGGCGCTCGCCGCCAGGAACGGAGTAGCCGAGCGGGTGATCGTCGGCGGCGAGTTTGCGCCCGACGGGTTCGAAGCCTTCGCCGGCCGCCGCGCCCTGGTGCTGGTCGATGCCGAGGGCGCCGAGGTCGACATCCTGCAGCCGGCGCTGAGCCCGTCGCTCGCGGGCATGAGCATTATCGTCGAGACCCACGACCTCTACCGGGCCGGCGCCATGGCCACGATGGTCGAACGGTTCTCGCCCAGCCACGACATCCTTCGCGTCGACCAGCAGCCGAAGACCTTCGTGATGCCAGACTGGCTGCAGGCCCTACCGCACCTCGACCAGCTGCTGGCGGTCTGGGAATGGCGCGCCCGGCCGACGCCGTGGCTGGTGATGACGCCCAAGCCCGCGCCGTAGGTCGGCCTTCTCTCGCAGGCGGCAGAGAAGGCCGCGTGGCGCGTCTGCCTACGCGTCGAACACGATCACCGAGCGGGCCAGTTCGCCCTTCTTCATGTCCTCGAAGCCCTCGTTGACCTGCTCCAGCTTGATCCGCTGGGAGATCATCTGGTCGAGCTTCAGCTTGCCGGACATGTAGAAGTCCACGAACCGCGGCATGTCGACCGGGAAGCGGTTGGAGCCCATCAGCGAGCCCTGCAGCTTCTTCTCGCCGAGGAAGGCCGCGCCCATGACCGAGACCATCTGGCCCACCGGAATCATGCCGATGATGTTGGCCGTGCCGCCGCGGCGCAGCATGTTGAACGCCTGCTCGGCGGTCTTCGCCAGGCCGATCGCCTCGAAGGCGTGGTGCACCCCGCCCTTGGTGGCCTCGATCACTTCCTTCACCGCGTCCACGTCGGCGGCGTTGATGAAGTCGGTGGCCCCGAACTCCATGGCCAGGTTGCCCTTGGACGCGACGGTGTCGATGGCGAAGATGCGGCTGGCGCCGGCGATCGCCGCGCCGTTGATCGCCGCGAGGCCGACGCCGCCGCAGCCGATCACCGCCACGGTCTCGCCCGGCCGCACGTTCGAGGTGTGGATGGCCGCGCCGACCCCGGTGGTCACCGAGCAGCCGATCAACGCGGCGCGGTCCAGCGGCATGTCCGGCCGGATCGCCACGCAGGCGTGCTCGTGGATCAGCATCTGCTCGGCGAAGGACGACAGGTTGAGGAACTGCAGCATCGGGCCGGTCTCGGCCGACAGGCGCGGTTCGTCGTCCTTGCCGCGCTTGGTGTCCGGCGAGACGCACAGGCTCATATGGCCGGTCAGGCAGAATTCGCAGTGGCCGCAGAAGGCCGACAGGCAGGTGATCACGTGGTCGCCCGGCTTCACGGTGCGCACTTCCGAGCCCACCTGCTCGACGACGCCCGCGCTCTCGTGGCCGAGGACGGCCGGCAGCGGGTGCGGATAGGTCCCTTGCATGAAGTGCAGGTCCGAGTGGCACAGGCCGGCGGCGACGGTGCGGATCAGCACCTCGTGCGGGCCGGGCTTGTTGATCTGCACCTGTTCGATCTGAAGCGGTTGGCCCACTTCGCGCAGCACGGCGGCCTTCATCGCGATTCCCCTTGGTTCGTGGCCCGACGTCCGGGGGCCTTGGAGGCCAAGCCTTATCGCCGATCAGATGAGCCGGCCAACAGCTTTTGCCGGCTTCGCGCCCAAAACGCCGGCGCGCGGCGCACAAGCTATCGACAGCCCGGCGCGGGAACCGCAAGACAGGGACTTGATGGACGAGACGCCGACGCCGCGCCGCGCCTTGGAGGTGTTCGGCGCCTTCCTGGCCCAGGGCCTCACCGCCTTCGGCGGCCCGGTGGCCCACATCGGCTATTTCCGGCGCGAGTTCGTGGAGCGGCGCGGCTGGCTGGACGAGGCCGCCTTCGCCGACCTGCTGGCGCTGGCGCAGTTCCTCCCGGGGGCGGCGTCGAGCCAGCTCGGCATGGCGATCGGCCTGCGCCGCGCCGGTTATCTCGGCCTGCTGGCCGCCTGGGTCGGCTTCACCCTGCCGGCCGGCGCGGCGATGATCGCCTTCGCCTATTTCAGCGCCGAGTTGCAGGGCCGCTGGGGCGCCGGCGTGCTGCACGGGCTGCAGATCGCCGCCGCCGCCGTGGTCGCCCAGGCGCTGGCGGCCATGGCGCGCACCCTGGCGGTGGGGCCGATCCGCGCCGGCATGGCGATCGGCGCCGCGCTCGGCCTGGTGATCGCGCACGGCCCGGTGGCGCAGATCCTGGCGCTGGCGGCCGGCGGCCTGTTCGGCCTGGCCTGGTTGCGCGAGGACGCCGCCGGGCCGCCCGACGATCCGGCGACGCGCCGGGTCCCAGGCGCCGTCTCGGCCGGCGCCCTGGGGCTGTTCGCCCTGCTGCTCGCCGGCCTGCCGCTGGCCGCCGCGGGGTTCGACGCGCCCAGCCTGGGGGTGGCGAGCGTGTTCTACCGGGCCGGCGCCCTGGTGTTCGGCGGCGGCCACGTGGTGCTGCCGATGCTGCAGCAGGAGGTCGTTCAGCGCGGCTGGCTGGACCAGGACAGCTTCCTGGCCGGCTACGGCGCCGTGCAGGCCCTGCCCGGCCCGCTGTTCAGCTTCGCGGGTTTCGTCGGCGCGGCCCAGAACGTCGGCCCCGGCGGCTGGCTGGGCGGCCTGCTGGCGCTGGTCGCCATCTTCCTGCCCGGCTTGCTGCTGGTGATCGGCGTCCTGCCGTTCTGGGACCGCCTGAAGACCCGGCTCGGCGCCCGCGCCGCGCTGGCCGGCGTCAACGCCGTGGTGGTCGGCGTGCTGGCGGCGGCGCTGTGGAATCCGGTGCTGACGACGGCCATCCAGCGGCCGAGCGACTGGGCGCTCGCCGCGGGGGCCTATGTGTTCCTGGCGGTGGCCAAGCTGCCGCCCTGGCTGGTGGTCACCGGTTTCGCCGCCACGGTCGGCGCATTTTCCCGCTAGCCGATCAGGCCCCAGCCACCTGCCCCGGCGCGCCGAAGCCCAGGGCGCGCGGCAGGTGGATCGCCGATAGTTTCGGCCAGCGGAAGGTCCAGCGCTTGCGCGCCGGCATGCAGGCTTCGAGCGCGGCCAGCAGCTGATCGGCCGGGCCGTCGTTCAGGAAGTGGTTGGCGCCTGGCGTCCGGATGAACTGGATCGGCTGGCGCGTCGCCGTCTCGGCGGCCAACCGCTCGGCGGCCTCGATCGGGGCGAAGTCGTCCTTGTCGCCGTGGATCATGTGGATCGGGATCGCGATCCGACCCAGGGCGCGCTTGGCGCAGCCCAGTTGCGGTCGCTGGCCTGAGGCCTCGATCACCGCATGGCGCAGGTCTCTCGGGATCACCTTCAGGGCCTTCGCGCCGACGTCCAGCAGCCAGCGCGACGTGGGTCCGGTCTCGCCGAAGAAGCCGGACAGCAGGACCAGGCTCTCCACCTGCCCCGGATTGGCGTCGGCCATCAGCGCGGCGATGGCCGCGCCATAGCTCTGCCCCACCAGCATCACCTTCTGCCCGCGCGCCGCGCGCAGCACCGGGGCCAGCGCCTGCGCCTGCACGCCGATGTCGGTCACCGGCTCGGCGGGTTCCGACGCCCCATAGCCCGGCCGGTCGACGACGATCATCTCGCGGTCCTGCGGCAGGGCGGCCAGGGTCTCGGCCCAGTACTCCGCCCAGGAGGGCGCGCCGGTGATCACCACGATCTTCCAGGGGGCGGGCCGCTCGCGCGGGGTCTCCAGCGCCGAGATCCGCCAGCCGTGTCCGCCGCCGGCGGTGAAGCTGGTGCGGCGCATCACGCTGTCCGGATAGTCGGCCGAGGTCGGCGCATGTTCGGTGCGCCCGGTGGCGGCGCATTCGACGCATGCCCAGCCCATCGCCAGCACGCCCTTGGGTCTCTTGCGGGCCAAGGCCTCGCGCTCCTTAACACTCGTCAGATGTCACCTGAGGTTTCCAACGCCTGTTTCAAGGCTTGGTTCTGTGAAGTCTTCTTCATCCGGCCGGAAGATCGGCGGGCGTGCTCAATTGGTCACGCAGGTCCCGCTTCAGCACCTTGCCGGTCGGACCGATCGGCAGGGCGCCCACGATCCGCACCTCGGCGGGCGCCCACCACTTGGCGACGCGGGCCGTCGGCCGTCTGGCCGGGCCGCAGGGTCACCCGCAGCAGCGGCCGGCCGCTGTCGTCGCCGGCGGCAGCGGGGCAGCCATGAAGGCGGCGCGTTCGGCCGGGCTCATGTGCAGGCCCAGCTTGGTGCGCCGCCAGAGGATATCCTGCGGCTCGCGGGCCCATTCCCGGTCCACCAGGTAGCGCACCTCGCGTTCGGTGAGGCCCGCGCCATGGTCCTTGCCGAGGTCGCCCCAGGCCGTCGCGCCGGCCAGCAGGGCGTCGATCCGCGTACCGTAGGCATGGCACATGCGGGTCACGCTCGGCTCGGGCAGCCAGGGATATCGGGCGGCCACGGCGCGGCGAAATCGTTCGAAGTCTCCACCTGGCAGGTCGCCGCCGGGCAGCCGGGCGTCCTGCGTCCAGGGACCGCCCGCGAAGGCCAGCGGCGCGCGTAGCTTCTCCAGGGCGTGTTCCGCGAGCCGCCGGAAGGTGGTGATCTTGCCGCCGTAGATGGTCAGCAACGGCGGCGCGCCGTCCCGGTCGTCCAGGTCGAGGACGTAGTCGCGGGTCACCGCCGAGGCGTTGGCGTGGCCGTCGTCGAACAGCGGCCGGACGCCGGCATAGGCCCAGACCACGTCGGCGGGGCCGGGCGGCCTTTCGAAATAGTCGCCGAGCGTGCGGCACAGGTAGTCGATCTCCTCGGCCGAGGCTTCGACGCGGGCGGGGTCGCCGGCGTAGGGAAGGTCGGTGGTGCCCACCAGGGTGAAGCGGCTTTGATAGGGAATGGCGAACACCACCCGGCCGTCGCCGCCCTGCAGGGTGTAGGCCTGCTCGCCGTCGTACATCCGCGGCACGACGATGTGGCTGCCCTTGACCAGCTTGACCGAGCGACCGTCGGCCGGGACCCCGGTCAGCCCCAGGACGGTCTCGACCCAGGGTCCCGCGGCGTTGACCAGGGCCCGCGCGGTGACGGTCTCGCGTCCGCCGTCACCGCCCTCGAGCACGCCCCGCCAGAGGCCGCCGTCGCGACCGGCCTCCACCAGGCGGGTGCGGGTGAGGATGCGGGCGCCACGCGCCGTGGCGTCCACGGCCAGCAAGGCCACCAGGCGGGAATCGTCCACGGCGGCGTCGGAATATTCGAAGCCCCGGCGGTAATTCCCCTTCAGGGGCTGGCCGGTCGCGTCGGCGCGCAGGTTCACCCGCCGCGTGCCGGGCAGGCTCCGCCGGCCGCCGAGGTGGTCGTAGAGCAAGAGTCCGGCCCGCAGCATCCAGCCGGGCCGCAGGCCCGCATGGTGCGGCAGGACGAAACGCAGCGGGTGGATGATATGCGGCGCCGACGCCAGCAGCACCTCGCGCTCGGCCAACGCCTCGCGCACCAGCCGGAACTCGTAGTATTCCAGATAGCGCAGGCCGCCGTGGATCAGCTTGGAGCTCGCCGACGACGTCCAGGCGGCGAGGTCATCCTGCTCGCACAGCACGACCGACAGGCCGCGCCCCGCGGCGTCGCGGGCGATGCCCGTCCCGTTGACGCCCCCGCCGACGATCAGCAGATCGACCGGCCCCTGTGCTTCGTCCATGCCTGTCCCCGCTCCTCAAGGCCGAGCCCGCGCGCGCCCCGCCGTCAAGCGGTTCACCCGTCTTGGCGTTCCGCAGGGCGATCGGCTCCCTGGGAGATGAGCCCGTCCTCCGGTGTCAAATCAAAGGTCTTGTCATGGCCCGCACGTCTTCGCTTGGCGGTCCACGACAAGACGGCGAGACAAGCTCCGCCGAACCGCTAAGCTATCGGCTCGACCAGGCCCAGGCCGCATTCGGAGCGCCGCTGTGAAAACGCCCATCGCCCACGCCCTTCTGCTGCTCGCGCTGTTCGCCGGCGGCGCCATCGCCGCGCCGGTGGCTTCACCGATCGACAAAGCCGTCGCCGACCCCGCGCGGCCGAAGACCGACACCGCGACCGACGTTTCCCGCGATCCGCGGGACACCCTGGCCTTCGCCGGCGTGAAGCCGGGGATGACCGTGGCGGAGCTGTTTCCCGGCGGCGGCTACTACACCCGGATGATCAGCGACATCGTGGGGCCGAACGGCGCCGTCATCGGCATCGAAAACGCCGGGTGGAAGGGCGCCGTCGAGGCGGACCGCAAGACGCTGGCCGCGCTCGATCGACCCAACCTCCAACTCGACGTCGAGCCTTTCGGCCAGATGAAGTTGCCGCGGAAGGTCGATCTCTTTTGGATCACCCAGAACTACCACGACCTGAAGATCGCCCAGTTCGGCGCCGTGGACATGGCCGCCTTCAACCGCCAGGTGTTCGACGCCCTGAAGCCGGGCGGGATCTACTTCATCCTGGATCACCAGGCCAATCCCGGCACGACGCGCGAGCAGATCGCCAAGCTTCATCGCGTGGAGAAGGCCGAGGTGATCCGCGAAGTGACGGCCGCCGGGTTCAAGCTGGTCGCGGAGGGCAAGTTTCTCAACCGTCCCGGCGACGACCATACCCGGTCGATTTTCGACCCGCAGATCCAGGGCAGGACGGATCAATACGCCTTGAAGTTCGTCAAGCCCGCGGGCTGATCGCGCCGCCGCGACGGCAAAGCGCCCGCTCCGCGGCGTGCGGCGGCGCCGGCGGGACGAAGGGCCCGTCGACCTGGGGCGCGCGCACGTCGGTTGCGGCAGGTCTGGCCGCGTCGTGATCTTCGTGTTGCAAGCCGGCGGCCTCCGCTGACGCGAGGGCGCTCAGCGAGGCGCGGGAAGGCGCTTGGGTGCTCAGCAAGCAGCCGCCTGCAACAGCGCCGCTGTGAGCTCGTCCGGCTGGTCGAGCATGATGTCATGGCCGCACGCGATCTCGCGCGTCGACCAGCCCCGCGCCTTGGCGCGCTCGTAGAAGCCGGTGAACGGCGTCCCTTCCCAGTCCGCCGCATAGATGTAGTGGATCGACCCCACGGCGGGGGTCTTGGGGTCTAGGTGCAGCTTCTGCTGGAAACTGGCGAGCGGCTGATCGGTGCACTGGTCGTCGACCCAGGACCGGTCGGCGGCATTGACGTTGAACACCGCCGCCGGGATCGGCGGCACGCGCCAGCCGTCGCCGAGCGCCGTAGCGGCGTCCAACTGGCCCTGGCGATGTTCCGCCGGCAGGGTGTCGTGCAGCGACTGGCCGCTCTCCAGCACGAACGCGTCCAGGTAGACCAGCGCCGCGATCCTCTCGCCCATTCGATCCGCGACGCCGCTGATCACGCAGCCTCCGTAAGAGTGACCCACCAGGACAACATCCGTCAGCTCCTCCCAGCGGATCAGGTTGGCGATATCGTCGATGTGCGTCTGGAGGTCGACGTCCGGAGACAAGAGGTGGCTCCGCTCGCACAGGCCCGTCAGGGTCGGCGTGAAGACGGTGTGCCCTTGGGCGGTCAGCGCACCGCGCACCCGCTTCCAGCACCAACTGCCGTGCCACGCCCCCGTGACCAATACGAAAGTCGCCATCGCCAGCCCCCTCGCTACGCCCGCGAACAGGCTAACATGGGTATGCCATCTGCTGACAAGCTTTTGGGCGCGATTTAGCCAGGCCAGGCTTCACGAACACCCGTGGGAGTGAAGGTCCGCCATGACGGCGGCAACGATCATGGCACCGTGAGGGCGACGAAGGTCTTCCTCCAGCCTCGGCCCCAACCTCCGTTCCGCCCTACGCCGCCATCCGCGCCTTGAACACCCCGTCGGGCAGGCGCGCGGCGCGGGTGGGGTGGATGAAGAAGTAGTCTTTCCAGGGCTCGTCCTCGACGACGCCGAAGCGTTCCTCCAGCCGGTCGCCGTTCAGCGCGAACATGCGGTAGCCGCGGCGGCTGAACAGCTCCGCCACCTGCTCGGCCGTGCCGCCGAACCGCGCCGCCAGCATGGCGGGGTGGATCTCCAGCAGGACGTGCGGCCGGTCGCGGTCGAGGACGTGGCTGGCGCCCTGCAACGCCATCAGCTCGGCGCCTTCGATGTCCATGCGGATGAAATCTACCCGGTCGATCCCGCGCTCGGCGCAGAAGCCGTCGATGGTCACCACCGGGGTCGGCTGCACCTCCATGCCGCTATCCTGCAGGTCGGGGCGCACCTTGCCCTCCGGCGCCTGTTCGGCGACGAAGGCGTAGGCGCGGCCCATGCGGCCGGTGATCTTGCGCGGGGTGACCAGCAGCATCTCGCCGGCCTTGTCGCCCACCGCGGCGTGCACCGGCGTCACCCGGTCGGCGATGCCGTGCCAGGCGAGCGTGATCTTGAGCACCGCATAGGAGAAGGCCGAGGGCTCGATGGCGTAGATCGTGGCCTTCGGCGCCACCTGGGTCATGACATAGGAATGGCGCCCGTCGCTGGCGCCCACGTGCAGGCAGACCGGCGACCCGGACAACAGGTCCGCCAGATAGGGCGTCTCGGGCTCGTGCTTGCGCCACCGCAGGTTGCGCCGCCAGGCCCGGAAGGCGTGGCTCAGCACGCGTAACGAAGGCATCGCCGAGATCTTCCTCCACCCGCGTGGCGACAGTTAGGCCGCGTCGCGGGCGACCGTCATCATGTAGTTGACGTCGGCGTCGTGGCTCTGCGACCAGCGGCCGCTCAGCGGGTCGAACACCACGCCATAGGGGCCGTCCACCGCCACCGCCTGGCCGGCCAGGAAGCCGCGCAGTTCCTGCGGCTTGAGGAACTTCGACCAGTCGTGGGTGCCGGCCGGCAGCCAGCGCAGCACATATTCCGCGCCGACCTTGGCCAGGGCGAAGGCCTTCAGCGTGCGGTTCAGGGTGGCGACGATCATCAGACCCCCCGGCGCAAGCGTGGCGGGCTTCAGCATCGCCGCGCAGTCGCGCAGGAACGCGCCCGGATCGGCCACGTGCTCGATCACCTCCATGTTGAGGATCAGGTCGAAGGTCTCGCCGGCCGCCAGCAGCGCCTCTGCGGTCGAGCAGCGGTAATCGACAACCACCCCCTGCTCGGCGGCATGCGCGCGGGCGGTGCCGATGTTGCGCTCCGAGGCGTCGACGCCCACCACCGCGAACCCCAGCCGCGACATGGGCTCGCTCAGGAGGCCCCCGCCGCAGCCGATGTCCAGCAGGCGCAGGCCCTCGAACGGCCGCCGGGCCGCCGGGTCGCGCCCGAAACGGTGCAGGGCCTGGTCGCGGATGAAGGCGAGCCGGGTCGGGTTGAACCTGTGCAGCGGCGCGAACTTGCCCTTCGGATCCCACCATTCGGCGGCGATCTTCGAGAACCGGGCGACCTCGGCGGCGTCGATGGAGGATTTGGCGGCGGCGCTCATGACGCTAGCGTATGAGCACGACTTCGACCCCCAGGTCCAGATCGGCCCAGGCGCGGTCGGCGGTCATGGCGGGAAGGGCCTTGCGGATTGCAAGCTCGAGGCAAGCGCGATCCGCCAGGGAGAGGCCTGACGCTTGCGTCTTGCGCCGAAGGCCCCCCAGCCGCACCGCACTGTCAGCCTCCAGCGGCTCGATCTCGCAGGGAAAGTCGCGGACGAAGGCCTGGGTCGCCGCCTCGGTGAGACCCCGCTCCAGCAGCTTCTGGACGACCTCGGCGAGGTTCACCGCCGACACGAAGGCGCCGACCATCACCGCACCCACGCGTTCCCCGCCCGGCTCACCGAAGGCCCGCGCAAGGATGGCAGACGCGTCGAGCACGACATCAGCCATCCGATTCGCGCACCGCCTCCGCGCGCCGCTCGGCGATCAATTCCTCCGAGGCCAAAGGGCCGCCCGCCCACCTGAACGGCCGCATGAGTTCGTCGATCCGGCGGCAAGCCGTCGCCGCGCCGATCAGCTTGAACTCGTCGCCCTCCATCCGCGCCATGACCACACCGCGTTCCTGCACTCCGAAGGCGTCGCGCACGGCCGGCGGCAAAACGACCGATCCATCGTCGCGCACGACCAGGCGGTAGGCGCCGCCGCCGCGGTCTTCAACCTCCCGTTCGGGCTGGCGCGGGCCGGTAAACTTGCCGGACCGCTCTGCGACACCGTTGCGCGCTTCGCGGCGGCTCAGCTTGTCTGCCTCCAGCACGTTGCGGACGTGCTGGTAACGCTTGCCGAGCAGCCGGGCGATCTCGGCCCGAGGATAGCCGGCCGCATCCAGGCCGCGGATCTTGTCGGACACCGTCATGTCCGATCCGACGATATCGGCGACGTTCCGACTATCCATTTGACCCACTCGGCTTGATAGGTAGGTAGATAGGTTTCTGGCGGCTGTAGGTCAAGGCCGTTGTGCCGCTCCGGCCGCGTCGCTAGAAGGTCGCGCTCTGGATGCAGGGGGTTCGGCGGCCAAGTGTCCCGGCTGGTGATGAAATTCGGCGGCGCCGCCTCGGTGGCCGACCCCACCGGCCAAGCCAGGCCGGCGGTGTCCGCATGACGTCCCGGCTGGTGATGAAGTTTGGCGGCACGTCGGTGGCCGACCTGGAGCGCATCCGCCGCGTCGCCCGGCTGGTGAACGCCGAGGTCGCGGCGGGCCACCGCGTCGCCGTGGTGGTCTCGGCCATGGCCGGCAAGACCAACGAGCTGGTCGCCTGGACAGACGGCTCGGGTGCGGCGGCGCAGGGCCTGGCGGTCTCCGACGACGAATACGACGTGGTGGTGGCCTCCGGCGAGCAGGTCACCGCCGGCCTGTTGGCCATGACCCTGCGCAACATGGGGGTCCCGGCCCGCTCCTGGCTCGGCTGGCAGATCCCGATCATCGCCGACGACGCCCACGGCCGCGCGCGCATCGACGAGGTGCCGCCCGAAAAGCTCACCGCCGCCATGGACGCAGGCGAGGTCGCGGTGATCGCCGGGTTCCAGGGGGTCACCCGCGACGGGCGCATCGCCACGCTTGGCCGGGGCGGGTCCGACACCAGCGCCGTCGCCATCGCCGCCGCCGTGCAGGCCGTGCGCTGCGACATCTACACCGACGTGGACGGCGTCTACACCACCGACCCGCGCATCGAATCCAAGGCCCGGCGCCTCTCGAAGATCTCCTACGAGGAGATGCTGGAGATGGCCTCCCTGGGCGCCAAGGTGCTGCAGACGCGCTCGGTCGAGCTGGCCATGAGCCAGAACGTGCCGCTCCGCGTGCTGTCGAGTTTCGTGGAGCCCGGCGAAGCCCCTGCGTCGGACGGTTCAGGTCTGGGCACCATCGTGTGCGACGAGGAAGAGATCATGGAAAAGCGGATCGTCAGCGGCGTGGCCTACAGCCGCGACGAGGCGAAGATCAGCCTCTTCGGCCTGCCCGACCACCCGGGCGTCTCCTCGATCATCTTCGGGGCGCTGGCCGACGCCAACGTCAACGTCGACATGATCGTGCAGAGCCACGCCCGCACCCAGGACACCGCCAACATGGAGTTCACGGTGGGCAAGCGCGACGCCGCCCGCACCGTGGAGATCGTCCGCGCCGCCCAGCCGCAGATCGGCTTCGACGACGTGGCGGTGAACGACGAGGTCTCCAAGGTCTCGGTGATCGGGGTCGGCATGCGCAGCCATACCGGCGTGGCCAAGACCATGTTCGCGGCGCTCGCCGAAAAGGGCGTCAACATCCAGGTGATCTCGACCTCGGAGATCAAGATCAGCGTGCTGATCGACGCGGCCTATACCGAACTCGCCGTGCGCGCCCTGCACGCGGCCTATGGGCTGGACCAGCTGTAGATCCTTTGGTCTCGGACACAGGCGATCATCGATGCGGAATGGACGCGCCCGCGCCGGCATCTTCATAAGAAGCGTCTACGCCCTATGTTTGCTGGTCGCGACGTACACGCACGCCGTTCCACTCCTTCAGCATGGCCTGTTCTGGGACTACGGCGGCGTAGGCCGGGTGAGCGCGGCGTTCTGGACGTCTCTCGCGATCGCCGACCCGGTGGCGGTCGCCTGTCTGTTCTTGTGGCCGCGTCTCGGGTTGGTCCTGACGACCGGGATCATTGGGCTGGACGTCCTCCATAACGGGATAGTCTTCAGCGACGTCCTGAGGCGCTCCGCTGCATTCAATCTTTGGACCTACACGGCCTTTTTTGGACTTCAGGTGGCGTTCCTCCTGTTTGTGATCGCAACGGTGCGCTTGGCGTGGCCCCAAGCGCATGGCGCTTCGCCGTCGGCGACCTAGGGGCCGACCCGGCTAAGCCTTCTGCGCCGCGCCGGTCAGCCGGAACGCGCCCCAGGCGCCGAGCGCCGCCAGCGGGATCACCGAGACGAACACCCAGACCGAGGCGGACCGCGCGCTGGCCGCGGTCAGGCCGGCCGAGAACCCGCCGAGATTGGCCGCCACGCCGGAGATCGCCGCCCCGGCCGCCGCCCCCGTCTGGCGCACCGCGGTGATCGCCGAGGAGCCGATGGCCCGGTCCTCGTCCGACAACGCCATGAGCACCCGACGGCTCATGAACGCCCAGGAAAACCCGAACGCCGCGCCCATCAGCGATCCCCCGACCAACACCCAAAGGAACGCGCCGTCCGCCAGGGTCAAGGCCAGGACGACCAGGCTGACGATCAGGCAGGCCGCGCCCACCCGGATCCAGCGCGCGTCCCACAGCCCCGCGGCATTGGTCACCAGGATGGCCGCCAGCGTCCAGGCGGCGGATTCCGCGCCGATCGTGTAGCCGGCCATCAGCGGCGAGAAGCCGCGCAGCTGCTGCAGGATCGGCGGCCCGTAGATCGCGAACCCCATGGTTGCGGCGGTCATGGCGAACATCGCCAGGTAGCCCGAGCCGCAGACCGTGCACAGGTCCCCGGCCCGATGCGGCAGCAGCCGCACCCGCGCCCGGCCGTCGATCCAGATCACCAGGCTGAGCACCGCCAGCCCGCCCGCCACCAGGGCGACGGAGAGCGTCAAGTCGGTCACCACGTCCGCGGCGCCGATCGCCGCCACCCCGGCGCCCAGCACGGCCAGCTGCAGCCACGGCACGCCTGGCCCGCCGCCCGCCTTGGCGGAGCCGCGCAGCAGGAACGGCGCCGCGGCGGCGAACACCGCGGTCTGCGCCGCGAACAGCCAGAAGACGTCGCGCCAGTCGCCGGTCTGCACCACCAGCCCGCCGAACAAGGGGCCGAGCACCGTGGCGATCCCCCAGACGAAGGTCACCGAGGCGAACACCCGCGCCAGGTGCCGCTCGGGGAACAGCAGCGCCACCGCCACCATGGCGAAGCCGGAGATCCAGCCCGAGCCGATCCCCTGGATCAGCCGGCCGAGCAGGAAGGTCGAGATGTCGGGCGCCAGCGCGCTCATCACGCAACCGGCCGCCATGATCGCCCCGGCCGCCGCCGTCGCTCCGCGCAGGCCGAAAATCTCCGAGATGCGGCCCGAGCTCGCCCCGGCCAGGATCGCCCCCACCAGGAACCCCGCCGTCGCCCAGCTGAAATAGGCGTAGCCGCCGAGCTGCGCGCCGACGCTCGGCATGATGGTGGCGGTCACCAGGTTGTCGGCGGCGTTCAGCCAGACGCCCAGGCAGATCAGCGCAAAACGCGGCAGGCGGCCGTCCGACAACAGATCGGCCCAGCTGTTGGACGAGGCGTCTGGGGGCCTGGACATCGACGCCCCCTTAGCGGAGTTCCGCGGCTACTTCGACCGCGCCGCGGGGGCGGGCGGCAGCTTGAACCCCGGATACCAGTGGGTCGCCGTGCCCGCGGTCACGTACCAGCTGAGCAGCAGCGCGCAGATCAGCGCGCCGGGCACATAGGAGTTGGTCCGCCGGTAGGTCACCGCCGCGATGGCTCCGATCACCGCCAGCAGCGGCACGAACTGGATCGCCACGATGGTGTTGAGCGGCTCGCCCGGCGTGAACAGCAGCCCGGTGCGGAACAGCGTCGAATACTGCACGACCAGCAGCACCAGGAAGCCCAGGCTCATGGCCAGTTTCCAGGCGCCGGCCTGCGCCAGGAAGCCCTCGCCCCTGACCGCCAGGTTGGCCGCCAGCGCCCGCAGCGCCACCAGGAAGAACACCGCCCAGAGCACCAGGTAGGGGATCGCCATCAGCGCATGGCGCCCGTCCAGCGGCTTCAGCCCCAGCACCCAGAAGCGGTAGTCCACCTTGAACACCGCATCGACGACGACCAGCGACAGGTAGCCCACGGCCACGGTGGCGACCGCGATCGCCGCCGATTTGACCCATTGGTGGGTGAAGGCCGGCTTGCCGCCGCGCAGCGCCAGGCTGAGCACCAGGGTGATCAGCGCGTTGGCCAGGGCCCAGACGATCAGCTGGTTCTGGATCGACTGCGGGAAGAGCCGCATGGGGAAGAACAGCACGCCCAGCTTCATCAGCGGATAGAAGGTCAGCGCCGGCACGGCCGTGGTCAGCACGAAGGCCAGCCACCATTTCCAGCCCCGCCGCTCGGCCACCGGCTGGGTCGGCTGGTTCAGGCTGGCGAACACCGGCGTCGTGAGCAGCCCCTCGAAGGTCCCGATCAGCAGGCAGACGAAGCCCACGAAGGCGATGCCCGTGCCGATGTCCTTCCAGAGCCAGATCTGGTCCTCGGGCGCCATGGGGTTGGCCTCGCCCTTCAGGGTCTTCTGGAACCAGTCCACCGCGCCGCCGACGCCGGCCCGGCTGAAATGCTCCCAGGGATGGGTCACCGGCGGGTTCTCCAGCACCCGGGCGCTGCCATCCGCCACGCTGCCGTAGATCTTGCCCACCAGCACCGGCCCCTCGACGCCGAACACCTCGGCGAGCTTCGGGGAATTGGCCACCAGCGACCCCTTGGGCACGCCCCACATCAGGGCCGCGAACTCGTCGTACTGGCCGAAGACGACGGCGAGGTTGCGCAGGCTGGGCGGCGTCTGCGCCCCCAGGAACGCCGGCGTGGAGCCCTCGAAGACGATCGCCTTGTAGCCGTCCGGCTGCGAGGCGGCCGCGGTGGCGATGGGGATGCCGCCCATCGAGTGGCCTTCGAGGCCGATGTTGGCCTTGTCGACGTAGGGCAGGCTCTGCAGGTAGCTGAGCGCCGCCGGCCCGCCCAGGTTCTGGCCCGGCCCCAGCTTCACCGCGCCCTGCGAATAGCCGTGGCCGATCATGTCCATGGCCATGACCACGAAGCCGCGCCTGGCCAGTTCGATGGCGAACGGGCTCTGCATCTCGCGGGTGTTGATGTAGCCGTGGCTGGCCAGCACCGCCGGCGCCGGATGGGCGGCCGTGGCGGTGGAGGGCACATAGAGCAGGGCCGACTGGGTCAGGCCGTCCCCGCCTGAGATGGGGTCACCGGCGAACCGCACGTCCTTCAGCGTGACGCCGCCGGCGGTCTCGATCTCATGGGCCAGCAGCGACCCGCCGAGGATCAACGCCAGCCCCAGGATGAAGAAGCCCCATTTCCGCAGCACGGCGTCCCCCCAAGGAAATGTTCTTGTTGGCCGGACGATGGGGCCGCCAGGGCCAAAGCTCAAGCTTCCACTCCTCACGTCGCCCCGCTCCCACGGCGCTGCGCGCCTGGGAGAGGGGCGACCGAGAACATATGAAGAACATTGACGAGCGCTATCTCATAAAAAGCGGCGCGCTCTTCCCGCCCCCTTCAGACCTTCGAGAGGCGCTGCGGCCAAACGCCGAAATCAGCCCTTTCCGTCTCCGTTCAGAGACATAAACCTGCTAGGGAGCGGGAAGTTCGAGGGAGGACGACACAGGTCGATGGCGCAGCCCGGCGTAGCCATACGCGGTCAGCGAAGCCTGCTTCGGCAGATCCGGGAGGCCCTGGCCGGGGGCGGCCCGGCGCAGGCGCGCCTGGACATGGTCGTGCGAATCATCGCGCGCTCCATGGTCGCCGAAGTGTGTTCGCTCTACATGCGCCGCGCGGCCGGCGACATGGAGCTGTTCGCCACCGAAGGCCTCGATCCCGCCGCCGTCCACGTCACCCGCATGAAGCCGGGCGAGGGCCTGGTGGGCGAGATCATGAAGCTCGGCCGGCCGCTGAACCTGGCCGACGCGCCTGAGCACCCGGCCTTCTCCTACCGCCCGGAAACCGGCGAGGACCCCTACCACGCCTTCCTAGGGGTTCCCCTGCTGCGCGGCGGCCGGGCGATCGGCGTGCTGGTGGTGCAGAACCGCACCGCGCGGGTCTACACCGAGGACGAGGTCGAGGACCTGCAGATCGTCGCCATGGTGCTGGCCGAGATGGTCGCCGCCGGCGAGCTGATCGGCGCCGCGGCCCTGAAGGGCGTCGAGATCGCCCCGCACCGGCCGGAAAGGCTGAAGGGCTCCAAGTTCGGCGACGGCCTGGCCTATGGCGTCGCCGTCCTGCACGAGCCGCCGGTCGCGCCCTCCCAGCTGCTTTCCGACGACGTGGCCGCCGAGGAGCGCCGCCTGGCGGCGGCCATCGACAGCCTGCAGGCCCAGATCGACCAGATGCTGGAGGGCAACGCCGGCCTGGTCGACGCCTCCTTCGAGGTGCTCGACACCTACCGGATGTTCGCCCATTCGCAGAGCTGGCTGCGCAGCCTGCAGGACGCGGTGAGCAACGGCCTCACCGCCGAGGCCGCCGTCGAGCGCGTGCGCTCCGAGCACCGCGCCCGCCTGGGCCAGGCCCGCGACCCCTATCTGCGCGAGCGGTTGCACGACCTGGAGGACCTCAACGACCGCCTGCTGCGCCACCTCTCCGGCGATGGCCATGCGGCGCGCGACCTGCCCGACAACGCCATCCTGATCGCCCGCAACCTCGGGCCGGCCGACCTGCTGGAATACGACCGCACCAAACTGCGCGGCCTCTTGCTGGAGGAGGGCTCGGCGGCCAGCCACGCCGCCATCGTGGCGCGCGCCCTCGACATCCCCTGCGTCGGCCGCCTGGCGGGCCTGCGCGACCGGGTCTCCGAAGGCGACATGGTCATCGTCGATGCGGAAACCGGCGAGGCCTACCTGCGGCCACGCACCGACATCGTGAAGGCCATCCAGGCCCGCATCGACGTGCGCCGCCTGCGCCGCGCCGAGTTCGCCAAGCTGCGCGAGACCCCGGCCTTCACCCGCGACGGCGCCAAGATCACCCTGCTGATGAACGCCGGCCTCGACGTCGACCTCGACATCCTGGCCGAGACCGGGGCGGAGGGCATCGGCCTGTTCCGCACCGAGTTCCAGTTCATGGTCGCCGAGGAGATGCCGCGCTTCAACGCCCAGACCGCCCTCTACGGCCGGGTGATGGACGCCGCGGGCGACCTGCCGGTGACCTTCCGCACGCTCGATCTCGGCGGCGACAAGGTGCTGCCCTACATGGAGGCCGAACGGGAGGACAACCCGGCCCTGGGCTGGCGGGCGATCCGCATGGGGCTCGACCGGCCGGCCCTGCTGCGCCTGCAACTGCGCGCCCTGATCGCCGCGGCGCGCGGTCGGCCGCTCAGGATCATGTTCCCGCTGATCTCCAACGTGGACGAGTTCCGGGCCGCCCGCGCCTGGGTCGATGTCGAGATCGCCTGGGCTCAGCGCCGCGGGCGCCCCGCGCCGTTGCGGCTGGACGTGGGCGCTATGATCGAGGCGCCGTCGCTGGTCTGGCACCTCGATGCCCTGCTGCCGATGACCGACTTCGTCAGCGTCGGCACCAACGACCTGATGCAGTACCTGTTCGCCGCCGACCGGGGGAACCCGCGGATGGCCGAGCGCTACGACCCGCTCTCGCCGCCGGCCTTGCGTGCGCTGGAGCAGATCCAGCGCGCCTGCGCCGAGACCGGCACGCCGGTCAGCGTCTGCGGCGAGATGGCCGGACGGCCGCTGGAGGCCTTCGCCCTCGTGGCCCTGGGCTTCGAGCGCCTCTCCATGCCGCCGGCCGGGGTCGGACCGGTCAAGCAGATGGTGCTCTCCTGCGACCGCGAGGCGGCCCGGCGTGGCGTCTCCGCGCTGCTGAAGAGCGGCGCCGGCTCGGTCCGCAACGAGATCGAGACCCTGGCCCGCAAGATCTACGTGGCGGTCTAGGGGGCTTCGCGGCGTGGCCATCGACGATTTCGACATCCCTTCGCTCCACTCCGGCGCCGACATCGGCCAGGCGCTGAAGGCGGTCCGCGAGCACAAGCAGCTGTCGCTGGAAGAGGTCGCCGACATCACCCGCGTGCGCAGCGCCTACCTGGCGGACATCGAGATCATGCGGCTGGACCGGTTGCCGTCCCGGCCTTTCACCATCGGCTACATCCGCGCCTACGCCGAGGCGCTGGGCCTCGATGGCGAGGCGGCCGTCGACCGCTTCCGGGCCGACGAGCCCGACCTCAACGAGCCGCTGCGCGCGCCGGTGGGCGTCGGCGCGCCGAGCGACCCGCGGGCCGCCGCCATTGTCGTCGCGGTCATCGTCATCCTGGTGGCGATCGTGCTTTGGAACGTCGCCCAGCGGGCCATGAACGCCAACGCCCCGCCGCCGTCCACCGCCTCGGCCAAGGCGACCGCAAGGGCATTCGCCACCCAGAAGCCTGGCCCCGTGGTGCTCGGGGCGCCCCTGCCGGCTCCGGTGGAATCCACCACCCCGCCGCCCTATGAGACGCCGGGCCTGCCGATCATCAATGCGGACGGAACGATCACGCCCACCACCGCGGGCGGCGCCAAGTCCGGACTAACGCCCGATCCGCAGGCCACCGTCGATCCGTCCACGCTGGCGCCGGTGTTTGCGCCGAAGGGCGTGGTCTATGGCGCAGTCGCCTCGCAGCCGTCGGCGGTCACCCTGCAGGCCCTGAAATCCGCCTCGCTGATCGTGCGCGGCGCCGACGGCGAGATCTATTTCGCCCGCCAGTTCGCCCCCGGCGAGGCCTACCGCGCGCCGGAGATCGCCGGCCTCACCGCCACCGTCTCCGAGCCCGCCAGCTTCCAGGTGTTCGTGGCGGGCCGCTCCAAGGGGGTGCTGCCCGCGGCCCAGGTGTCGCTGAACAAGCTGGCGGAATAGGCGCGCCGGACAGCCTGCGTCAGATCGAGGCTTGGGTTCGCGGGCGCGACGGCCTATTTTCCGTGACCATGAGCGTCAAAGACCACGTCCAGGACCACACCTCCGTCCGCCCCTGGCGGGCGATCCAGCGGCGCAAGAGCCGCAAGATCCGCGTCGGCGCGGTCGAGGTGGGCGGCGACGCGCCGATCACCGTCCAGTCGATGACCAATACGCTGACCGCCGATGCGGCCGCGACCATCGGCCAGATCCGCCAGTTGGAGGAGGCCGGCGCCGACATCGTCCGCGTCTCCTGCCCCGACGAGGACTCCACCAGGGCGTTCAAGACCATCGCCAAGGCGGCCAAGGTCCCGCTCGTGGCCGACATCCACTTCCACTACAAGCGCGGTATCGAGGCGGCGCAGGCCGGCGCGGCCTGCCTGCGGATCAATCCCGGCAACATCGGCTCGCCCGACCGGGTGCGCGACGTGATCCAGGCCGCCCGAGACCACGGCTGCTCCATGCGCATCGGCGTCAACGCCGGCTCGCTCGAACGCGACCTGTTGGAAAAATACGGCGAACCCTGCCCCGACGCCATGGTCGAGAGCGCCCTGCGCCATGCCCGCATCCTGCAGGACCATGACTTCCACGAGTTCAAGATCAGCGTGAAGGCCTCCGACGTCTTCATGACCGTGGCCGCCTACAACCTCTTGGCCGAGGCCATCGACTGCCCGCTGCACTTAGGGATAACCGAGGCTGGCGCGCTGCGCACCGGCACCGTGAAATCCTCGATCGGCATGGGAAACCTGCTGTGGGCCGGCATCGGCGACACCATCCGCGTCAGCCTCGCCGCCGATCCGGTCGAGGAGATCAAGGTCGGCTTCGACCTCCTGAAGTCGCTCGGCCTGCGCCACCGCGGCGTCAACATCATCGCCTGCCCGTCCTGCGCGCGGCAGGGCTTCAACGTCATCAAGACCGTCGAGGCTCTGGAGTCCCGCCTGGCGCATATCGCCCAGCCGATGAGCCTGTCGATCATCGGCTGCGTGGTGAACGGCCCGGGCGAGGCCCTGATGACCGACCTCGGCTTCACCGGCGGCGGCAAGGGCTCGGGCATGGTCTATGTGGCCGGCCGCCCCGACCACAAGATGGACAACGACGGCATGGTCGACCACATCGTCGAACTGGTGGAGGCCCGGGCGGCGGAGCTGGCGGCCGTTCCGCAGGCGGCGGAATAGGCCTTCCCTCCCCATTAAAGGAAGGAAAATGACGCCTGCGTCACTCTTGCACCCTCCCGGCTTCCGCGCTTAGGTGCGCCACCATTCAGGGAGGGACAGATGTCCGCAGCAGACGGCAATTGGAAGATCACCATCAACACGCCCATGGGCGCGCAGGAGGTGAACGCCTCGATCACCACCAGCGGCGACACCTTCACCGGCAAGACCTCGGGCCGCATGGGCGACGCCGACATCAGCGGCAAGGTGGCGGGCGACACCCTCACCTGGAGCGCCGCCATCACCCAACCGATGCCCATGACCCTGGAATTCGAAGCCACCGTCAGCGGCGACTCGATGACCGGCAACGTCAAGCTGGGCGCCTTCGGCAACGCTCCGCTGAGCGGCGTCCGCGCCTAGAACCCGCTTTCGCTGAAGCGTGCTTCGCTGATTGTAATTCCGCCCGGACTTCGCGCGGACGGGGCCTCCGCCGGCGGCGGCGGCCTTGGTCGCTCCGGCGGCCCTAGTTGGCGGCCGGGGTGGCTGCGGGGGCCGGCGCCTCGGCCAGGCTTGAGGCGGCGCTGGTCACCGCGTCGGTGCGCAGCGCCCGGTCGCGGTGGGCGCTCAGGAGGGCGAAGGCGACAACCGCCGCCACCGCCAGGACGCCGAGCGCGATCAGCACCCCGCCGATGCCGAATCCGCGGCGCGCGGCTTTGGGCGTCCCGTCTCGCGACGGGAATACGGGGTCGATGGTCATTCAGGGTCTCCGGGCATCCGGCCGACCTAACGGGTCGCGCCGGCCGATGTTCCGGGCGCGCCGGTTTGGCAAGCGGCTGGCGGGGCGCTAGTGTGCTGGATCTGAAGTTCGCCTGCTCCACGGGCCACGCGCCGAGCGAACTTCAGATCCAAGAAGCACACTAGAAACATAGACTTGCTAGTGTCCTCCTCGATTCCGAAGTTAGCCAAAGCCCGCCGCAAGTGCTTGCGAACTTCGGAATCGGGACACTAGAGGAAGCTCCCCTTCTCATCAGGCGTCCAACCCTTGCGACTTCCCCAGGCCCGGCTCGATTCTGTGCTCGACCGCTTCCGCGAGATCGAGGCGCGCATGGGCGCGGCGGTCGACGGCCAGGAGATCGTACGGCTCGGCAAGGAGCACGCCGAGCTGAAACCCGTCGTCGAGGCCGTCCAGGCCCTGCAGCGCGTCCGCGACGAGGCCCCGGAGCTGGAGGAGATGGCCGCCGGCGGCGACCCCGAGATGGCCGGCATGGCCCGCGACGAGCTGGAGGCGCTGAAGGCCAAGCTGCCGGCGCTGGAGCACGAGGTCGCCTTGCTGCTGGCCCCCAAGGACCGGGACGAGAACGCCTCGGCCATCCTGGAAGTGCGCGCCGGCACGGGCGGCGACGAGGCCGCGCTGTTCGCCGGCGACCTGTTCCGCATGTACCAGCGCTACGCCGCCGAGCGCGGCTGGCGGGTGGAGATCGACAGCCTCTCCGAGGGCGACGCCGGCGGCTACAAGGAGATCATCGCGGCAGTCACCGGCGACGGGGTGTTCGGCCGGCTGAAATTCGAAAGCGGCGTCCACCGCGTGCAGCGCGTGCCGGCCACCGAGGCGCAGGGGCGCATCCACACCTCCGCCGCCACCGTCGCCGTGCTGCCGGAGCCCGAGGACGTCGAGATCGACATCAAGGACGGCGACATCCGCATCGACACCTACCGCTCCTCCGGCGCCGGCGGCCAGCACGTCAACAAGACCGATTCAGCCGTGCGCATCACCCACCTGCCCACCGGCATCGTGGTGACCTCCTCGGAGAAGTCGCAGCACCAGAACCGCGCGCGGGCCATGAAGGCGCTGAAGGTCAAACTCTACGACCAGCAGCGCGAGGCGCTCGATGCGGCCCGCTCGGACGCGCGGAAAACCCAGGTCGGCTCCGGCGACCGCTCCGAACGCATCCGCACCTACAACTTCCCGCAAGGCCGGGTCACCGACCACCGCATCAACCTGACGCTCTACAACCTGCCCAAGATCATGGAAGGTGAAGCCCTCGACGACGTCATCAGTCCGCTGATCGCCGAGGACCAGGCCGCGCGGCTCTCGGCCCTGGAGGACGAGTTCGGCTAGGAAGATAACTCGATCATCACCCGGGAGCGTCGTCGCCGGCGATGAGGATCGCAAATTAGTTCGACGATCAAGGCGACCGGCTTCGCGCCGGAGACGACCGAGATCTTGCGGTGACGCAGCATTCCGCGACGGGCCCCAAGCCGCCCATCTTGGCGATCGCGACAATGCCGGAGTGCGCGCCCTAGATTTGCAATTCTGCTTTCGATGATGGGCTGCTTTGCCCCAGGCGTGGCTCTGTCCCGGCCAGCAGCCGCTGGATATTGGCGCGATGGCGCACGATCACGTAAAGGCCGCCTGCGATCACCAGTAACCGATAGGGCAACGGTTGCTCCAGGCTGCAGATGAGAGCGATCGCAGTCAATGCCGCCAGTATAGAGCCAAGGGAAACGACCCGAAAAATAGCCAACACCGCGCCAAAGGCCGTCGCGGCGCCTAAACCTACGGGCCAGGAAATCGCCAGCAACACGCCTAGCCCCGTCGCCGCGGACTTGCCGCCCGTAAAATTCAACCAGATCGAACGGCCATGCCCCAACAACACGGCAAGTCCGGCCAGGCAAACAGCCCAAGGAATCCAGGTTTTCAGATCAGGCGCTGTCGGTGACGTGAGGGCCGGCAACGCATAGAGCCAGGGATAGAGCCAGCGGACAAAGACGATCGCCCCCACACCTTTCAGCACATCTACCAGGATCACCACCAGCGCCGGCCATTTCCCCAGCGTTCGCAGTACGTTCGTCGCTCCAATGGATTTGGAGCCGTGTTCTCGGATATCAATGCCCTTGAGCAGTTTCCCCGCCAGATAGCCTGTGGGCGTGGACCCGAGGAGGTAGGCGACCCCCAATCCCACCACGCTGGCTATCCAGAAGACCATGGAGTCACCTCGAGGCTCAAAGTTCAGGCCATCATCATTTGGCTCGTCTAAGCTTGCCGCCAATTACCTTGCCTTCGTCCGGCTTGCGTCAATCAGCTTGTTGCGCCTTGGCGAGTTCGCACGCTGCGCCGCCGGAGCCCCGCCAGCGGCCTGGTTCTCGATCTCGGAGTTGAACTCCGCGCCCAGCAGCACGATGGCCAGGGACAGCCAGATCCAGGTCATGAAGCCGACGATCGCGCCCAGCGACCCATAGGTCCTGTCGTAGTGCCCGAACCGGCCGACATAGACGGAAAAGCCCAGCGACATGGCCAGCCACACGACCGCCGCGAGCACGCCGCCCGGCGTGATCCAGCGCCAGCGCGCCCCGCGCCGCGAGGGCGCGAAGCGGTACAGCACCGACAGCAGGCCCGCCGTCGCGACGAGCAGCAGCGGCCACCGCAGGACGCTCGCGCCCGGCGACATCTGCAGGTGCAGCACCGCCAGCACCTCGGGGACCGCGACGATCACGCTCATCGCCACGATGGCGAACAGGATCGCGCCCGCCGTGAACGCCAGCGACAACAGGTTGAGCGCGATGAAATTGCGCCGCTCGCGCAGTTCATAGGCGACGTTCAGGCCGGCGATCAGGCCCTTCATGCCGGCGTTGGCGCTCCACACCGACAGCAGCAGGCTGATCAGGAACGTAAGGCCAAGGCTGGCGTGCGAGGTCGTCGCCAGCCGGGTGATCTGCTCGCTGAGCACGCTGACGCCGCCTGCCGGCAACACCCCCTGCAGGGCGGCGATCTGGCGCTGGGCGCCCTGGACGTCGCCCACCAGCCCGTAGAGCGAGACGAAGACGCCCAGCGCCGGGAACAGCGCCAGCAGGGCGAAGAAGGCGGAGCCTGCCGCCACGGCCACGATCCGATCCTCGTTGAACTCGGCGATCGTCCGCCGCAGGATCGCCATCCAGCCCCGCCGGCCGACCTGCGCCGGAGACCCGGCCTGTCGGCCCAGGGCCGGATGCGCCGTCCGCGGCGCCGCCGCGCGATCCACGAACACGGTCGCCAGGCCGATCAAGATTCCGATCGCCAGCGCGCCCAGCCGATCCAGGCGCGGCGTCTGTTTCCGCTCCATCCGCGGGCGTTGGCCGGTCGTCATGCAGCGTGCTCGCGGTGGTCGGTTGCCTCGCCGCTCAAGGCGGACCTGCGCTATCCGGTTCCCTCGCTCGGGGCTCCGCGTCCGTTTCGCTTGTCGGCGCAGCCCTCATGCGGCAAGGCGTGGACCATGAGCGGTCACATCGCGGCCATCTTCCGCCACCCGGTGAAGGGCTTCACGCCCGAGGCGCTGGAGGCGGTGCAGCTCGCGCCCGGCGAGGGCTTCCCGCACGACCGCATCTGGGCCGTGGAGAACGGCCCCTCGGGCTTCGATCCCGCCGCGCCCGCCTTCACGCCCAAGCAGAAGTTCACCGTCCTGGCGCACATTCCCAAGGTCGCGGCCGCCCGCACCCGCTATGACGCCGCGAGCGGCGTCCTTCACGCCACCGGCCCGGACGGCCGGGCCTTCGCCGGCCGCCTGGGCGATGAGGCCGGCAAGCAAGCCTTCGCCGCCTGGCTGAGCGAATGGCTGGCCGAAGACCTGCGGGGGCCGCTGCGCGTGGTCGAGGGGCCGGCCAACCACCGCTTTACCGACCATCCGCAGGGGCAGGTGTCCATCGTCAACCTGGCCAGCGTCCGCGACCTCGGCCGGCGCATGGGCGCCGAACTCGACCCCTTGCGGTTCCGCGCCAACCTCTATGTGGACGGCTGGCCGCCATGGGCCGAGAACGGCTGGACGGACCAGGCGATGATGCTCGGCTGGGCGCGCGCCCGGGTCTTCAAGCCCATCGTCCGCTGCCTGGCGACCCACGTCGACCCGGTCACCGCCCAGCGCGACCTCGACGTCACCAAGGCGCTGTTCGACAACTTCGGCGACATGCATTGCGGCGTCTACGTGCGGGTGACGTCGGCCGGCGCCGTCGGGCTGGGCGACGCGGCCACCGCGCCCGCCGTGGAGCCCGCGCCGCACGAGGAGGCGCCGCAATGGGCCTGACCCTGGTGCAGGCCTGGCAGGCCGCCCGCCGGCGGCTGGAGGCCGCGGGGCTTGCCGGCCCGGTGATCGACGCGCGCCTGCTGGTCGAGGTCGCCGCCGGCGCCACCCGCGCCGACATCGTCGCCGATCCGCACCGCGCCCTGACGCCCGAGCAGGAGGCCACCCTCGACGACTACCTCGCCCGCCGCGAGCGCCGCGAACCGGTCAGCCATATCCTGGGCCGCAAGGGCTTCTGGAAGATCATGCTGAACGTCACGCCCGACGTGCTCACCCCGCGGCCCGATACCGAGACGGTCGTGGAATGGGTGCTGCGCGACTTCCCCGAACACGCCGCGCGGTCGGTGCTGGACCTGGGCGTGGGCTCAGGCGCCATCCTGCTGTCGATCCTGGCCGAGCGGCCCGCCGCCCGCGGCCTGGGCGTCGACGTCTCGGAGGAGGCGTTGGCGGTGGCGCGCGACAACGCCGCCCACCTGGGCCTCGCCGGCCGCGTGGCGCTGCTGCGCAGCGACTGGACCGAGGGCCTGGCCGACGCCAACTTCGACCTGGTCGTCTCCAATCCGCCGTACATCGCCAGCGCGGTCATCGAAACCCTGGAGCCGGAGGTGCGCGATCACGAGCCGCGCATCGCCCTGGAGGGCGGCCCCGACGGCCTGATGCACTATCGCCGCCTCGCCCCGGAGATCCTGCGGGTGCTGAAGCCCGGCGGCCGCTTCGCCGTGGAGATCGGCTACGACCAGAAAGACGCCGTCGAAGCCCTGTTCCGCGAGGCCGGCGCGGCCGAAGTCCAGACGCTCCGCGACCTCGGCGATCGGGACAGGGTTGTCGCAGGCGTGAAAAAGGCCTTGGAAAGCTGAGCCCGACTCGCTACTTAAGACGGGTCTCCACCCAAATCGTCGGCTTCAGGTAGAGGCGTCCCGAGAAGGGCGCACGCTGGTCTCGACAGGGCGCGATGGCTTCCAAGGCCTCTCGCTCTAAGGCTTCCGGGCGGAAGACGGGGAACACTTAGCGTCTTCAAAATCGAAACCGGGCCAGGCGCCCGATCCCGCTGAAGACTAGCGCAGGCCGCCCTGATCAGGGTCCGGCCGTAGGGAAACAAGACGGTTATTAGATAATGAGAGATTTCAAGGGTATGAAGCGTCAGCGCGGCCGTAACCGCGGCGGCGGAAGCAGCGGCGGCGGGGGCGGCGGCAAGCCGCAGGCCCAGAACGCCAACCGGGCGTTCGATTCCAACGGTCCCGAGGGCTCCAAGGTCCGCGGCAACGCCCAGCACGTCTTCGAGAAGTACCAGCAGCTCGCCCGCGACGCCTCGGCGGCCGGCGACCGGGTGCTCGGCGAGAACTACCTGCAGCATGCCGAGCACTATTTCCGCCTGCTTCGGGCCATGCAGCCCACCCGCCCGGCCAGCGAGATCCTCGGCCGCGACCACTTCTCCTCCGGCTTCGACATCGATTTCGAGGACGAGGGCGCCCAGGCCCAGTCGGAGGCCGCCGACCTGGCGTCCGCCGAGGCCGGCGAGACGCCGGAGAGCTGGCAGGCCCGCGAAAACGGCGGCGGCGAGCGTCCCCGCGACGACAGCCGGCCCCCGCAGCGCGACGACCGGCCCAGAGAGGGACAACGGGACGGGCAGCGCGACGCACCACGCGACGACCGCCCGCGCTATGAGAACCGCGACCGCAACGACAATGGCGGCGGCGCCAACGGCCAGGGCGGCCGCCGCGACCGCCCGTGGCGCGACGAGCCGCGTGGCGATCAGCCTCGGGGCGATCAGCCGCGGGGCGACCAGCCGCGCGCCGACCGTCCCCGCTACGACCGGGACGACCGTCCCAAGGACTCGCAGCGCGACGGCCAACCTCGTGACGCCCAACCTCGCGACGCTCAGCCCCGCGAGGATCGGCCGCAGCGTGAGGACCGTCCCCGCTTCGACCGCAACCGCGACGACCGCGCCGAGCGGGACCCGCTGGCCGTGGTCGAACCGCAGGCCCAGGCCCCGCTGGCCGCGCCCGCGCCCGAGCGCAAGGCCCGCGTGCTCCGCGACAGCGACGGCGGCGAAAGCCATGCGCCGGCCTTCCTGCAGGCTCCCGCCCCGCGTACCGACGCCGACGAGGCCCCCAAGCCCCGCCGCCGCCGCGCGCCGCGCGCCGAAGGGTCCGCGGCGAGCAAGACCGAAGAAGCTTAACCCTTAGACGCTCCCCTCGGGCAGGACAGCATCTGCGCCCTCAGAACGCCTTCGACACCCCGGCGAAGAAGCCCCGCCGGGGGCCGAACTGCGGCGCGCCGACGCCGATGCCCGACCCGTCGCGGATGGCGTATTTCTCGTCGAAGACGTTGGTCACATCGGCCCTCAGCGTCAGGGGGCCGCCCGGCAGGCCGGTGAACTCGTGCGCCGCGCCCAGGTTGACCTGGATATAGCCGGGCTGATGGCCGCTGTTGGGCGGCGCGCCATCCGGGGTCCTTCTCAGGCCCGAACCGTAGATCAGGTCCGCTGACACCCGCGTGCCTTCGCCGAACCGATAGGCGAAACCGGCCGATCCCGTGTAGGTCTGGTCGTGGTCCAGGGCGATGAAGTGGTCGTGGATGAAGGCCAGATCACCGGGATCGAAGTTGAACTGGCTGGAGATGATGTCCTTGCCCTTGGCCTGCGCGATCGCGAAATTGCCATAGGCGCTGAAGGGTCCGCCAACATAGTTGGCGCTGAATTCCACGCCCCTGGCGTAGCCTTCGCGGTAGTTGAAGGGCGTCAGGATGATCGGGGCGCCGAACTGGCCTTCATCGACCAGGTTCTTGGCCTCCTTGTAGTAGGTGTCGATACCGAGCGTCAGGCCGCCCCACCTCTGCGCGACCCCGAGGTCGAAATAGCTGTCGCGCTCCGACCGCGGCAGGTCGTTCCGGGTTCCGGGCGGCTCGGCGCTGGTGCCGTTGAACTTCGCAAAGACGGTCGAGGCCACTAGTTCGAAAGGCGGCGGCGAGAAATAGCGGGCATAGCCGGCGTGGAAAGTGGTCCCGTCCACGGGCTTCCAGACCAGGTTCGCCCGCGGCGACAGCTGGTTCTCCCTGCGGAAGGCGTCCAGTTGGTCGAACCGCAGGCCGTAGTTCAGCGTGAGGCTGTCGGCGAGCGCCCACTCGTCTTCCAGATAGGCCGAATAGGTCCAGGCCGTCGCGTTGCTGTCGTCGGTGATGGCTTCCGCCGCCGAGCCGATCTGCGCGCCGGCGCTGTCCAGTGCGAAGGCCTGCGAGTTGGTCTTGCTGGTGGTGTGGTCGGTGGACACGATCACGCCGCCGCGGATCGTGTGCGCGTCATTGAGCTTGTAGACCCCCTCGAGCTGGGTCCCGAACGTAAAGTCGGTCTTGCGGGCGGCCTGGGCGATGCCGTTGAACAACAGCTCGCCGGTCACGTCAGGGGTGTAGCGCAGCTCCGAATACCGGGCGAAGAACGAGGCCTGGCCAGTGAATTTGTCGGTGGTCTTCAGGTAGGTGGCGATCCCGTAGGTGGTGCCCTCCCGCTGGCTCTGGTTCAACCGTTCCGAGGGAACGGCAGTGACGCCGTTCTGGCTGAACCCCAGGCTCGGCAGCAGACCGGAGACGTCGGGAATCTTGAACTCCTGCTGCGAGGTTCCGGCGATCACCGAGAGGCGGCTGGTGTCGTCCAGGATATGGTCCAGATAGCCGAACGCCTGGGACTGGTCGGAGTGGTCGTGCAGCGGCGTGCCGCGCCCGTCGGGGCTCTCGATCCCGACATCCGTGCCCGTGTAGCTGGCGGACAAGAAGCCGCTGGTGGCGCCCGAGGAGCCGCCGTACTCGATGGACGGCTCGATCATGCCATGGCTGCCGCCGTAGACTCCGATCTCTCCGCCGTTCCTAAAGCCGCTCTTGGTGGTGATGTTGAGGACGCCGGCGGTCCGCAGGCCATATTGCGCGGGCACGGCGCCAGTGATCAGCTCGATGTTGGCCGCCAGCCGGGGCGACAGGGTCTGGCCGAACACCTGCAAGCCTTCCGGAAGGATCACGTTGTTCAGCCGGTACTGGATGTTGCCGTGGTCGCCGCGCACGTGCAGTTGGCCGAAGCTATCCTGCGCTACCCCTGGCGCCTGCAACACGACCTGGTTGAGCTGAGTGTTGGCCCCGCTGGGTAGGTTGTTTATGAAGGCCTCCGGCAGCGAATAGCTTGTAGCGCCCAGCGCCGGCTCGATGGCCGAGCGCGCCGTATCAAGCCGCTGGGCGGTGACGACGATCTCGGAGACCTGGCCAGGCGCCGGCGCAGCTGTCTGGGCATAGGCGGAGGTTGCAGCCAGGACGGTCGCGCTCACGGCCGCCGGCAGCAGGAGTTTCTGCGTCATTGCATCCCTCGAATTTCCGGACGCCATCAGCGCCGTTATGTGATAACATACCTGTTATGAAATAACATAACGCGTCGTCAAGCCGTGCTTTCAACATTGCGGCGCAGGCGTCGGGAGCGTTACGTGACGGACATGCATTCGCCGGACTGCAAGCACGAGGACGGCGCCCACCCGGGGCTCAAGGACCACGCGCTGCGCCGGGCGCTCAGCGCGGCGGAGCACCGCTGCCTGGACACCCAGCAACGCCTAACGGCCCCGCGCCGCCGGGTTCTGGAGTTGCTGTTGGAAGGGGACGGCCCCTTGAAGGCCTACGACCTGATCGCGGCCTACGGCGAGGGCGGCGAGCCGGCCAAGCCGCCCACCGTCTACCGCGCCCTGGACTTCCTCGAACGACTGGGCTTCGCCCATCGGATCGAAAGCCTCAACGCCTATGTCCCCTGCCGCCTGGATGGCGAGGGCCATGCGGCGGCCTTCCTGATCTGCGACTGCTGCGGCGCCGCAGAGGAGTTCGAGCCGGACTTCACCCCCGGTCGCGCGGCGGCCGCGGCCAAGGGCTATGCGGTGAGCTCCGTCACCCTCGAAGCCCGCGGCCTCTGCCCGGCGTGTCAGGCCGGGTGAGGCGTCAGATTTATCTGGACTGCGACGGGGTGCTGGCGGATTTCGACAGGTCCGCCGAAACGATCCTTGGCGCGCCCAGCCGCATCTTCGAGACGCGGCACGGCGCGGGCCCGTTCTGGCGCAGGCTCGCCAACGCCGACGGCTTCTTCGAAAACCTCGACCCGATGCCCGACGCCTTCGAGCTCTATGAGGCCGTGAGGGCCAAGGCCCCGGTCATCCTGACCGGCATGCCGCATGGCAAGTGGGCCGAGCCGCAGAAGCGCCGCTGGGCCGCGCGCCACTTCCCGGGTGTCCCGGTGATCGCCACCACGGCGGTCCTGAAGCGCCAACACTGCCAGCCCGGCGACGTCCTGGTCGACGACCGCGACCAGCACCGCCGCCTTTGGGAACAGGCCGGCGGCCTCTTCATCCACCACAAATCCGCCGCCGCCTCGATCGCCGCGCTGAAGGCGGCGGGCTATATTTGAAACCGCTCCTCCCCCGACGCGAAGACGACGGGGAAGGTGGATCGGCGCGGATAGGCGACGAGACGGAGGAGGCGGAGCTGGATCCCGCTACCAGAAAATCCCGCGCACGACCTGCACCACGCGGCCGGTGTACTGGTCGACCATCAGGGCGTCGTCGCCGACCCGGACCCACTCGAAGCCGGGCGGCGGATAGGGCAGGTCGAAATCGGCGAAGTCGCCCAGCCAGTAGTCCTGGCCGAACCAGCCGCGCGGCAGGAAGTCACCGAAGGCCCAGGCCCGCGAATAGTAGCCATAGGGCTGGCGATAGCCACCGAGCCGGAACCGGTGCTGGCTCCAATAGACCGGCGGGAAACGGCCCTGCTCCCACCGCTCGTGATCGCCATGCTCGCCGCCCCAGCGACCGTCGCGGCCGTCGCGCCCCTCCGGCCCGCGGCCCCGCCAGGCGCCCTCGCGACCGCTTCGGTCGTCCGCGCCGCGGCCTCGCCAGTTTCGGTCGCCACCGTCGCGGGCGTCCGGCCCGCGGCCTTGCCAGGCGCCGTCGTGGCGGTCATGGCGCCCATCGCCGGCGCGCCCCGCCACGGCGGGCGGGATGACCTCATGGGGACCCCGCTGATGATCCCATTGGCGGGCCTGGCCGGCGACCGCGCCAGGACCCGCGCCGCGATCGAACCGCTGGCCCGGGGCCATTTGCGAGTCGTGACGCTGGAAATTCCCGCCCGGTCCGCCGCGCGCGCCGCCGTCCCCGTGCTGTTGCGGTTGGCCGCCAGGCGCGTGGGGGGCCTGCGCCTGCGGCGCGCGGCCCTGGTCGCCGCGGTCGTGCTCCTGCGCCAGGGCCTGTGTTCCGGCGCCGGTGAGGAGGGCCGCCGCCAGCGCCGCCTTGAAGATGGTCTTCATCGTCTCGCTCCGAGGGCCGAGCGGCCCAAAGGGTTTTGCGTCCGTCGTTGCGCCCATTATTGCTGCGGCAGCTGAACCGCGCTTGAACGGCGCGACGGCCGCAACGCTCACAGACCAGGAACGCCCGAAGTGCCGGCGCACCCCAACGACATCGTCGGCTACTGGAAACAAGCCGGACCGCAGAAGTGGTTCAAGAAGCTGGTCGCCTTCGACGAGGCCATCCGGCTGAAGTTCGAACCCGTCCACCATGCCGCCGCCCGCGGCGAATACGACGCCTGGGCCGGCAGCGCCGAAGGCGCCTTGGCCTTGCTGATCCTGCTCGACCAGTTTCCGCGCAACCTCTACCGCAACTCCGCCCACGCCTTCGCCACCGACCCCAAGGCGCGGTCCATCGCGCTCGCCGCCGTCGACAAGGGCTTCGACCGGCAGGCGGATCCGGCGCTCCGCAACTTCTTCTACCTGCCCTTCGAGCATTCCGAGAACCTGACCGACCAGGATTACAGCCTCGCGCTGTGCACCGAGGCCGGAAACCCCGACAGCCTGAAATGGGCGGCCATCCACCGCGACATCATCGTCCGCTTCGGCCGCTTCCCCCACCGCAACGCCGCCCTCGGCCGTGTGACGACGCCGCAGGAGCAGGAATTCCTCGACGAGGGCGGGTTCGCGGGATGAGGCCCTCTTGGGTCCCGGCTCTCCGCTTCTCTGCGGCCGAGATGACAGACGCGAGTGCTAGGCCGGCGTGACGACGTAGAGATCGAGCCATTGCGGGTTCGACCGCTCGATGAGTTCAAGTTTCCACGAACGCCGCCAGCGCTTGATGCGCTTTTCCGCGGCGATCGCGTCTCGCACGTTCGAGAACGCCTCCGCCCAAACCAGCGTCTTCACGCCGTATTGGCGCGTAAAGCCCGCGACCAGGCCTTCGCGGTGCTCGTAGACCCGGCGCGCCAAGTCGCTCGTGATTCCGACATAGAGCGTGCCGTTTCGCTGACTTGCGAGAATGTAGACGTGATACGTTCGCCCCATCTTCCGACCCCAAATGTCATCCCGGACGGCCTGCAAGGCCGAGCCGGGACCCAGGACAACCGCATTGCCCATCCTCCTGGGTCCCGGCTCTCCGCTTCGCTGCGGCCGGGATGACATTTGAGTTTGAGCTGTGGATAGCGAATTGGCAGGGGACGAATCAGCTCGCGAATCACCGCACGCTCAGGGTTCGGAGCCAAGGTCATGAACGCCCACGCCGCCATCCAGCCGATCTACCAGGCCGCCCCGGACCATCCGGAGCGCCAGTACCTCGATCTGCTGGCCGATATCCTGGCCAACGGAGTCGAGCGCGGCGACCGCACCGGCACCGGTACGCTGGGGGTTTTCGGCCGCCAGATGCGCTTCGACCTGGCGCAGGGCTTCCCGCTGCTGACCACCAAGAAGCTGCACAGGAAATCGATCATCCTGGAGCTGCTGTGGTTCCTGCGCGGCGACACCAACGTCCGCTGGCTGCAGGAGCGCGGCGTCAGCATCTGGAACGAGTGGGCCGACGACGCCGGCGAGCTTGGCCCGGTCTACGGCAAGCAGTGGCGCTCGTGGGCCGCGTCCGACGGCCGGGTGATCGACCAGATCTCAGCCGTGGTCGAAGGCCTGAAGGCCAACCCGACCAGCCGCCGCCACATCGTCTCGGCCTGGAACCCGGCGGAGGTGGAGGACATGGCGCTGCCGCCCTGCCACTGCCTGTTCCAGTTCTTCGTGGCAGATGGCAAGCTGAGCTGTCAGCTCTACCAGCGCTCCGCCGACGTGTTCCTGGGCGTGCCCTTCAACATCGCCAGCTACGCCCTGCTGACCCTGATGGTCGCCCAGGTCACCGGCCTGCAGCCCGGCGAGTTCGTCCACACCCTGGGCGACGCCCACCTCTACCTGAACCACCTCGACCAGGCCCGCCTGCAGCTGTCGCGCGAGCCTCTGCCGCTGGCCCAGATGCGCCTGGCCCCCCGCGACGACCTCTTCGCCTTCGAGTTCGAGGACTTCACCCTCGAAGGGTACCGCGCCCATCCGAGCATCCCAGCCCCCATCGCGGTCTAGGTCGAGGCGCGCTATGGAGGCTCCATGTCCTCCATCACCCTCACCGCCGGCCCCATCGCCCGCGCCAAGAACGGCGTCATCGGGCGCGATGGCAAACTTCCCTGGCGGCTGAAGACCGACCTCGCCAACTTCCGCGCCGTGACCATGGGCAAGCCGGTGATCATGGGCCGCAAGACCTGGGAGAGCCTGCCCAAGGCGCCGCTGGTCGGCCGCACCAACGTCGTGCTGTCCCGCGACGGCTCCTTCGAGCCCAAGGGCGCGGTGGTCTGCGAGGACTTCGTCGAGGCGGTCGCCATCGCCCGCGAGCAGGCGGAGGAGGACGGCGCGCGCGAGGTCTGCGTGATCGGCGGGGCGTCGCTGTTCGAACTCGCCCTGGCCAAGGCCGGCCGCATCTACCTGACCGACATCGACGCCGACGTCGAGGGCGACGTGACCCTGCCGCCGCTCGACGAGAGCCGCTGGACCGAGGTCAGCGCGCGCGCCTGCCCCGCCGGCCCCGACGACGACTATCCCTTCACCATCCGGGTGCTGGAGCGCCGCTGATCAGTCCTCTTCGCCGACCGGCTCGCTCATCGCCTGGTCCCAGGTGAAGGGGTTGTCCTTCGGGAAGCGCTTGATCGTGAGCCTGGTTTCGCGCGCGGCGCGCAGGCGTGCAGTTCTATAGCCGTCGGCGAGGATCTCCGCGAGCTCGGGTTTCAGGCTTGGATTCTCAAGAACCATCCGCTCGGCCTCGCGCCGTTGCTCGAGGATGCTGAAAGTCCAGCTCCGGCTTCTGCGATCTGGCTGGAAACGCCACTTCAACAGATGGGTCAGCAGCACGATTAGATGACTACGCAGTTCGCTTCGGGCTTGCCGCCCCATGCTCTCCACCTCTTCGAGCAGGTTCTCCCAGTCGAGCTCGTTGACGCTGCGCCGGCGAAGCGCGTCGGCTTGGTCCTGCGTCCAGGCGAAGAAATCGCGTTCGTAGAGCTTCGTCATAGGGCTGGCCTCTGGC
>JBIOED010000003.1:0-56882 GCA_044445675.1 Caulobacterales bacterium
CGAGGAGCCTTGGGCGGCGGCGATCCGCTCGCCTGTGGTTCGATCCGGCGCCAGCACCACGGCGCCAGTCGCCCAGACCGCGTTCGCGGTGGCCTCGTCCGGTGGCCCGGCGACCACCAGCCGGAGTCCCACCTTGGCCGGATCCGCGAGTTCGATCTCCCACGCGTTCTGGCCGGCGCGCGCCAAGGTCACGGCTTCGAGGATAAGGCTGTTGGGCGCGCCGGCCGCGCGAGCCGCCTCTGCGGCGCGGGCCAGGCTGGGGTTGGCCAGCGGGTCAGCGCAGGCCTCGGCGTCGCCTTCGCAGCGCAGGACGGCGTTCATGACCGCCTGCATCCGGCGCCCGAACTCCGCAGCGGCGGCGTGCGCGGCGACGTCTCCGCGGTGCGCGGCGACGGTCCCGGCGATCACGGGCGATCCCGCTTCCACCACCGGAACGGCGCGGGCGCTCGGCGCGGTTCCTATGGCGATCACACCGGTCAGCAAGGCCTCGGTGAGGTCGTCGCGAAAGCGCGTGCGGCCGCGCACATCCTTGACCAGGCCCCTGGCCTGGGCGCGGGCCGTGAGATCTTCCACAAAGTCGACGATGGCGGCAGAAAGATCGGCGCCGCCGCCCGCCCAGTCGATCCAGGCGTCGAGCTGCGCGTTCGTCCAATGCGCCGGTGCGTTCGCCTGGACGAGGCGGCCGCCCAGCTCCACGGTTCGCGCTTCAATTCTTGTCCGCGACGCCTCGCGCACCATTCGCCGACTCCTTCGCGAAAGCCTAGGCGTGCCAGGTGCGCTCAATCAATAGATGTTGCGGTCGGCGCGCTATTCATCCCCAACATCTTGTCTCTGAACCAGCGGCGGCGCGGTGCTGGACGCTCCAAATCGGCCCGCCTATAGTCCGCCCGCCCATCTGCCCCTCCCAGAGACCACGCCCCGTGCTGAATTTCCTGAAGTCGATCTTCACCTGGTGGAACGGCGCCACGCCGGGCGTGCGCTTCCATATCGGACGGCGGGCCGTGTTCGTCGGCCAGGACGATCGCGGCAACCGCTATTTCGAGGCCAAGGACAACTCCGACAGCTATGACGGGCGCAAGCGCCGCTGGGTGATCTACCAGGGTTACGCCGACGCTTCGAAGGTCTCGCCCGACTGGCATGGTTGGCTGCACTATACCTTCGCCGAGCCGCCGACCGTGGAGCCGTTTCTGATCAAGCCCTGGGAAAAGGACCATCTGCCGAACATGACCGGCACCATCCACGCCTACCGTCCGCAGGGCGCGCTATCGCGCGGGGGTGAGCGCCAGAAGGCCACGGGCGACTACGAGGCCTGGACCCCGAAATAGGCCTAGGTACGATGCCGTCTCGCCTGACGCCGAAACCGATCCTGAAACGCAGCGCCTGGCTCCTGGGCCTCGTCGGCGTCGCGGCGGGCGGGCTGGTCTGCGCGCAGCCCGCGCCGCCGATTCCGCCGCCGGCGCCCGAAGCGGCGCCCACGGCCGGCCCTGCCGAAGAGGCCCCGCCGGTCAACGTGCCGACGCCGGCGCCGCTGGCGGTCCCACCGATTTCCGAAAAGGAAGTCGCGCCGGCCCCGCCGCCGCCCGCCGAGGCGAAACCGACAGGAGTCCCGGTGCGTCGCACGCGCTACGACGTCGCGGTGATCGAGGCGCTGGACAAGGTGACCGCCGAAAGCCTGCGCTTCGAGGCCGCCGTGGGCCGCCCCATCCGCTACAAGAGCCTGGTCTTTACGGTGAAGGCTTGCGAGCGCTCGGCGCCGGACGAGGCGATCGACGATTCCATCGCCTATCTCACCGTGGATTCACAGCCGCGCCCCGCGCCCGGCAAGCCGGCCCTGGCCCCACGCCAGACCTTCAGGGGCTGGATGTTTGCCTCGTCGCCCAGCCTGCACCCGCTGGAGCATCCGGTCTACGCCGCGTGGCTGATCACCTGCAGGGCCGCCGCGCCGCCTAACGCGCCCTCTGCGCCAGCGCGCTGAAAGTCGGCATCCGCGGACAGCGCCAGCCCCAGGCGGCGATGATAGTCGCCCCGTACGATTTCCTCCGTGCCGAATTGCGTCAGGTGCCCGGTCATGAACTGGGCGTCGAGCAGGCGATAGCCGCCGGCGATGAGCCGCGCGACGAGGTGGACGAGCGCCACCTTCGAGGCGTCACGACGCCGCGAGAACATGCTTTCCCCAAAGAAGGCGCCCTGCAACGATACGCCATAGAGCCCGCCCACGAGGTGGCCCTTTTCCCAGCACTCTACCGTGTGCGCGTACCCCTGCTCGTGGAGCTGAACGTAGAGGTCCTCGATCGAATGGTTGATCCAGGTCTCGGGGCGGTCTGGACCCGATTCGGCGCAGGCCTGCACGACGGCGCGGAAGGCGCTGTCCGTGCGGATCTCGAACGGCTCGCCGCGCACGGTTCGCGCGAGGCGCCGCGAGACGTGGAAGCGGTCCAGCGGGATCACGCCGCGTCGCTCCGGATCCACCAGGAAGACGCGCTCGTCGTCGCGCGCGTCGGCCATCGGAAAGACGCCGCGCGCGTAGCAGGCCAGGAGATCGCGGGCGTGGAACTGCGCCATGGGCGAAGCTTACACGAACCCGGCGGACGGGCGGGCTACGCCGCCTGCGCCTTCATCCAGTTTTCCAGCCAGTGGATGTTGTAGTGGCCAGCCACGATGTCCGGGCTCACCAGCAACTCCTGGAAGAGCGGGATGTTGGTATCGACCCCCGCCACTACGATCTCGCCCAGGCAGCGGCAGAGGCGGGCGATGCACTCGTCGCGGTCGCGCCCGTGGACGATCAGCTTGCCGATCAGGGAGTCGTAGTAGGGCGGGATGGTGTAGCCGGCGTAGAGCGCGCTATCCAGGCGCACGCCCAGGCCGCCGGGCGCATGGAAGTCGGTGACCAGGCCGGGCGAGGGGGCGAAAGTCTTCGGGTTCTCGGCGTTGATCCGGCACTCGATGGCGTGGCCCTCGAAAACCACATCCGCCTGCGCGAACGACAGCGGCAGGCCGGCGGCGATGCGGATCTGCTCCCGGACGAGGTCGATGCCCGTAATCGCCTCGGTCACGGGATGTTCCACCTGGAGGCGGGTGTTCATCTCGATGAAGAAGAACTCGCCGTTCTCGTAGAGGAACTCGATGGTGCCGACGCCGAGGTAGCCGATCGCCTTGACGGCGTCGACGACCACCTTGCCGATCTTCGCCCGTGTATCGGCGTCGATGACCGGCGAGGGGGCTTCCTCCAGCACTTTCTGGTGGCGGCGCTGCAGGGAGCAGTCGCGTTCCCCCAGGTGGCAGACGTTCCCGAAGCTGTCGGCGACCACCTGCAACTCGATGTGGCGCGGCGTCTGCAGGTAGCGCTCCATATAGACCGCGTCATCGCCGAATGCCGCCTTGGCTTCCGAGCGGGCGGTCGAGACCGCCTCGTAGAGGTCGGCCTCGCTCTGGGCGACCTTCATGCCGCGTCCGCCGCCGCCCGCCGCGGCCTTGATCAGCACCGGGAAGCCGATCTGCCTGGCCGCGGCGAAGGCCTCTTCCTCGGTGGTCACCGCCCCGTCCGAGCCGGGCACGACCGGGATTCCGACGGCCTTCACCGCCTGTTTGGCGGTGATCTTGTCGCCCATCATCTTGATGTGCTCGGGCCTGGGCCCGATGAAGGTGAAGCCGTGGGCGCCGACGATCTCGGCGAAACGGGCGTTCTCCGACAGGAATCCGTAACCGGGATGAATCGCCTGGGCGCCGGTGATTTCGGCGGCGGCGATGATCGCGGGGATGTTCAGATAGCTCTTGGCGGCGGCAGGCGGGCCGATGCAGACGCTCTCGTCGGCGAGCCGCACCCACATGGCGCCGCTATCGGCCTCGGAGTGCACGGCGACGGTGGAGATGCCCATTTCCTTGCAGGCTCGGTGCACCCGAAGGGCGATCTCGCCACGGTTGGCGATGAGGATCTTGTCGAACATGGCGCCTAGTGTCCCGATTCCGAAGTTCGCCAGTGCCTGGGCCGACCTCCGGCGAACTTCGGATTCGATGAGGACACTAGCAAGTCTATGTTTTCTATTGTGGTTTTCGGACAGGAAGCTCCCAATGGCGCCGGCCGGAGGCGGGGTAGGAACGTCATATCCGCCCCACTAGCCGATGACCACGAGCGGCTCGCCGAACTCCACGGGCTGGCCATCCTCCACCAGGATCTCCACGATCTTGCCGGCTTTGGGCGCGGGGATCGGGTTCATGGTCTTCATGGCCTCGATGATCATCAAGGTCTGGCCGGCCGCGACGGTGTCGCCCACCTTCACGAAGGGTTCGGCCCCGGGCTCCGGCTGGAGGTAGACGCTGCCCACCATCGGGGACTTCACCGTGTCGCCCGCGAGGCGGGCCGGAGCGGCGGCTTCCACGGAGGCGCCGGCAGAGGCGGCGGCGGGCGCAGGCGCTGCGGCGATCGGCGCGGCGTGCATCATCTGCATCGGAGCGGCGGTCAGGGTCTTGGCGACCCGGATCTTCAGGCCGGCGTGCTCGACCTCGATCTCCGACAGGCCGGTCTCCGTCAGGATGTCAGCCAACCGGCGCACGAGGCGCGCATCTATCGGGTCAGCGGCGGGGGCCTTCGGAGGGCTAGCCATGGAGATACCTTCGCTTCTTCTTATCTAGGCTTGGCGGGCCAGGCCCGCGGCGGCCTCGACGGCCAGTTCATAGCTCGCGGCGCCGAACCCGGAGACCACGCCGGTTGCGGCGAGCGACACATAGGTCTTACGGCGGAACATCTCGCGGGATGCAGGGTTCGACAGGTGGCACTCGATGACCGGCACGCCCACGGCCTTGAGCGCGTCCAGCAGCGCCACGGACGTATGGCCATAGCCGGCCGGATTGATCACCACTGCGCTGGCCTCCGTCCGGGCCTCCTGGACCCAGTCGATCAGTTCGCCCTCGTGGTTCGATTGCCGGAAGACGACGGAACAGCCCAGCGCCGACGCGCGCGCTTCACAGAGCCGCTGCACGTCGTCCAGGGTTTGGTGGCCGTAAATCTCAGGCTCGCGGACGCCCAGGAGGTTGAGGTTGGGGCCGCTCAGCACATAGATCGGTTTCGACATTCGGCTCCGCCGTCGATTCAGGCGTCTTGTACCGGGCGCGGACGGGGGTCACAAGCTCAGCGACCCGGAGGCCGCCGATGAACCTGATCGTCAATGGAGAGCCGCGGGCGTTTCCGCCACTGGCCGACCTGGCGGCGCTCGTCTCTGCCCTGGGCCTCGACGGCCGCAAGGTGGCGGTCGAGCGCAACCTGGAGATCGTGCCGCGCTCGGCCTATGGAAGGACCCGGCTCATCGACGGAGACCGGATCGAGATCGTGCATTTCATCGGAGGCGGCTGACATGGACGGGTCTGTCCACGGCGAAGACACCTGGTCCGTCGCGGGGCGCACCTTCCGCTCGCGGCTGATCGTCGGCACCGGCAAGTACAAGGATTATGCCCAGAACGCCGCGGCGGCAGAGGCCGCGGGCGCGGAGATCGTCACGGTGGCGCTGCGGCGGGTGAACCTGTCGGACCCCAGCCAGCCGATGCTGGTGGACCATGTGAAGCCCGACCGCTTCACCTTCCTGCCCAATACCGCCGGCTGCTTCACTGGCGAAGAGGCGGTGCGCACCCTGCGGCTCGCCCGCGAGGCCGGCGGTTGGGACCTGGTGAAACTGGAGGTGCTGTCCAACACCAAGCACCTGCTGCCCGACATGGAAGAGACGCTGAGGGCGCTGAAGCTGCTGATCGCCGACGGCTTTTCGGTGATGGTCTACTGCACCGACGATCCGGTCTATGCGCTGAAGCTGGAAGAGGCTGGCGCCGCGGCCATCATGCCGGCCGCCGCGCCCATCGGCTCGGGCCGCGGCATCCAGAACTTCCTCAACCTCGGCCTGATCGTCGAGCAGTCGAATGTGCCGGTGCTGGTGGACGCCGGCGTGGGCACAGCCTCTGACGCGGTGCTGGCCATGGAGGCCGGCTGCGACGCCGTCCTGATGAATACCGCCATCGCCGGCGCGCGCGATCCGATCCGCATGGCCGCGGCTATGAAGCACGCCGTCATCGCCGGCCGGGAAGCCTTCCTCGCCGGCCGCATGGCCAGGCGGTCCTACGCCGACCCGTCATCGCCGATGGCCGGGCTGATCTAGGTCATCGACTCATTAAACCGCATCCAGAGTCTGGCTGAGGCGAGCTTGACGCCGGCGAGGTAGTTGTCGGCCCGCTTGTCGTATCGGGTGGCGACGCCTCTGAAGTGTTTGAGCTTGTTGAAGAACCGCTCGACGAGGTTTCTGTAGCGATACAGGTAGGCGCTGAAGGCGGGCACGTTCTTACGGTTGGGCATGGGCTTGACGTTGGCCCAAGCTCCTCGCTCGGCGAGAGCTTGGCGCATGGCGTCGCTGTCGTAGGCGCGGTCGGCCAACAGGATTTGACCGGCCTTCATCTGCTCCAGCATGTCCTCGGCGCTCTTGCCGTCGTGAGCCTGGCCGTCGGTGAGCTTCAGCGCGATCGGCAGCCCCTCGGCGTCGACCAGGGCATGAAGCTTGGTGGTCAGGCCGCCGCGCGAGCGACCCATGCAACCGGGTCGGTCGGCTTTTTTTGGGCGTTGGCCGCGTGCTGATGCACCCGGATCGAGGAAGAGTCGATCATCTGGATGTCGCCATCGTAAGCCTTTGACACCGCTTCAAGAAGCCGGTCCCAGACGCCTGCCTTACGCCAGCGGTTGAACCGGTTCACACAGGTCGTGTGCGGGCCGTACCGCTCCGGAATGTCCGCCCACGGCGCTCCCGTCCGAAGCCGCCAGAAGATGCCGTTCAGCACCCGCCGATCATCCACCCGTGGCACACCCCGCGGCTTGTTCGGCAGCAACGGCTGGATCACCGACCACTCGAAATCCGTCAGATCAAATCGGGCCATCTCAACCTCCCTGTCGAGCAGGTTGAATCAGCGTTCGGCGAGATTGGGAATCCTGTTTATGGGTCTGTGACCTAGTGTCCCGATTCCGCAGTTCGCAAGCACTTGCGGCGGGCTTTGGCGAACTTCAGATCCGGCACACTAGCTAGCGCCGGGTCTTGCCGGTCAGGCCACCGTCTCCAGCACCCGTTGCAGGTCGAGGTCCGGCGAGAGCCCGAGGCCGCGCAGCATGTCCTCCCGGTCCGGGCCGCCTTTCGGCCGATAGGCTTCCGCGTTGCGCGTCCGGCCTCGCGCCCAATAACCCATCACCTTGGCGAGGTTCTTCGGCCGCCGGAGCCAGGCCTGCGGGTCCTCCAGCATATGGAAGCCGCGCAAGGCCGCGCGGAACAGGTCCACATCCGAGCGCACGGCGACCGCCACGCCGTCCTCGAAGAACCGTTTGGTGACGCGGCTCCTCAGGGTCGGGCGATACTCAGGCGTGAGGACCTGGCGCGCCCGACGGATTGCGGAGCGGTCGGCGTCGCGCATGGCGTCGTAGTAGGGGCGCAGCTCCGCGGCGACGCGCCGTTGGTAGGCTTCGAGCCGCGCGCCCGGGTCGCTGAACATCTGCAGCGCGTCGCGCAACAGGTGGGCGCTGACGGCGGCGAAGGAACAGCCGCGGCCGTAGAGCGGGTTCGAGCGCGCATGGCTGTCGCCGACCGGGAAGAAACCGGTGACGGCGGCCCGACCGCCCGGCGCGAAGTCGCGCCAGCGGCTGTGGAGATCGCCCATGCCGAACACCCGGCTGATCGCCGTGGAGGTCGCCGGATCGACCCAGGGCATGAGGCCCGGCAACCGGGCGCAGACGGCGTCGAAGGTGGCGGGATCGACGATCCTCTTGCGCAGTTCCTCCTCGATTTCCGGCACGCACAGAGTGATCGAAAAGCAGCCGTTGTCGCCTGGGAAGACGCCGAACTTCAGGTATTCCAGGTCCCCCGTCAGCGGCGCCTTGCTGCGCTCGGGCTCGGTCGCGCCGACGTTCAGGCGGTAGTGGCGGGTGAAGTAGAGGATGCCGCAGCCCTCCGATTCCTCGGGAATCGCGGCGCCGGCCTCGCGCAGTTGCTCGACCGCGTCGGAGGTGCGTCCGCCGGCGTCGACCACCAGATCCGCGCTGAGCTCGTGACGTCCGCCGGCGTCCTCGACGACAAGACCGGTCACGGCCGGGACCGGTCCCGCCGTGATCGACAGAGCCTTGACGAACACGCCTGAGCGGATCGTCACCTGGGCCTGTCGCTCGACGTAGCGGCGCATGATCAGCTCGAGCGTCGTGCGCCGGCTGGTCAAGACGGCGAGATCGCGGTCCACCGGATCGGGGACGTAGCTTCGCTTGTGGATATCGGTGAGGCCGCCCTCGAAGCCGAGGTCGCGGCACCCGGCGGCCAGCAACTCGGCCAACAGTTCCGGGTGTTCGTCGCGGATCAGGATGCGCAGGCGCGCCAGGAAGGCGTGGCTGTGCCGCAGATGACCGACGCCGCGCCGCGTCCAGCCCTCGAAAGCCTGGTCCGGGCCGCCCTCGGGCGGCGGCGGATCGCGTTCCAGCAAGATGATCTCGCGGCCGGTCGGCGCCAGGGCCAGCGCTGTCCAGAGCCCGGCCATGCCGGCGCCGATCACCAGAGCCCGTTCGACCATCTCGTTCGCCTCCCGACCGTCCCGCGCCCGTGAAGATAGGCCAAACCGACGCTGCCCAAAGGTCAAGGGGAGGGGCGGGACCTAGCTCTGGGTTTCCGCCAGCGCCTTGCCGTTGCGCGCCGCGGCGATGGCGGCGCGCAGGGCGGCAATGTCGGCGCCGGGGATCATGGTGTCGCCGACGATGAAGGACGGGGTGCCGTCGATCTTCAAGGCTTCGGCCAGGGCATGGGTGTCGAGGATCTGGCGGGCGATGGGCGGCTCCTGCGCGTCTTTGCGCGCTGTGGCCGCATCGACCCCCAGCTGGGCCAGGTGGCGATCGAGCGCCGCATCGTCCAGCGCCTTTTCGCTCATCAGGGCCTGGTAGAGCTGGACCCCCTTGGCCTTGGCCTCCGGGGTCAGCGCGACCTTGGCCGCGGTGTCGGAGACCTCGCCGAAGATCGGGAATTCCTTGAAGACGAACCGCACATCGGGGTTCTGCTGGATCAGGCTCACCACCTGCGGCGCGGCCAGCTTGCAGTAGCCGCAGCGGTAGTCGAAGAACTCGACCACGGTGATCTTGCCGTTGGGGTTGGCCACGAAGTCGCGCGGATCATGCTCCAACTGGCTGCGGTGGGTGGAGATGGCCTCGGTCGAGGCCTTCGCCGCGGTCACCCGATCGTTCTCGGCGAGTTTCTCAGCCGCCTCGCGGACCACCTCGGGGTGGGCCATCAGGTAGGCGTGCACACGCCGCCCGAAGGCGGCGTCGTCCACCTTCTGGCAGGCGGACAGCGAAGCGGCGGCGGCAAGCGCGGCCAGAACACGGACAGCGGACGCGCGAAAGAGTGAGGTCATGTCAGCCAGATAGGACGGATTGCGGGTTTTTGCGAGGCGGCCTGCAGGGGCCTCAAGGGGCGGCCCGCAAACCCTGCTTGCCCATTTCCTTGAGATCGTCGCGGCTGGGCTTGGAGACCAGCACGATGTCGGTGGCGCGGCGCCAGTCGGCGCCGTCCTTGGGCAGGCGCTCGCGGGCGCGGATGGCGAAGGCGCGGGCTTGGCCCAGGTCGCCGATGTTGTATTCGAATTCGGCGGTGGCCAGCCGGGCGAGCCCCTCGTCGCCATGCTTGTCGTAGGCTTCCGCCAAAATCCGCCAGGCGGTGGCGTTGTCATTTTCCTGGGTCAGCGCCTTCTTGAGCTCGGCGATGCCCTCCTCGGTCTTCGCCCGCTTGTTGAGCGCAATCAGCGTCTGGCCGAGATTGACCCGCAGCAGCGGACCATCGGGTTTCAGCTCGACCGACTTGCGCTGCGGCGCCTCGGCCTGCTCGACGCGGCCGAACTCGAACAGGATCTGACCCTTCAGCTCATAGAGGTAGGGGTTGTTCGGCTGCTCGGCCAGCAGCGCGTCCACGCGCGCCAGCGCCTTGTCCGGCTCCTTCATCTGGTAGTAGGCGATCGCCCGGGCATAGCGGGCCGGATAGGACGTGTCCTTCTCGTCGTACTTGGTCATGGAGACCTGGGGATTGATGAAGCCGTCGAGCTTGGCCTTCATTATCTCGTGCTCGGCCAGCGCTTCGGGCGGGTCCTTCGCGTTATAGTGCGGCAGGCCGACGACCCGGTTTTGCAGCGCCTCCACCCGGTCTGAGGAGAGCGGGTGGTCGATGAAGTATTTGTAGCGCCGATATTGCGCGAAGACCTCTTGGTAGACGTTGTTGTCGAGGAATTCCGCCAGGCCGCGGGCGGACAGGCCGGCCTTTTCCAGGAGGGAGGCGCCGGCCTGGTCGGCGCGGCTTTCCTGCTCGCGACTGTAGCCGGCGACTCCCAAGGCGCCGAAGTATGGGGCGCTGGAAATCAGCCCTGCCGCGCCTTCGCCGGAGCCGGCGATCGCCGCCAGCACGCCCAGTCCCATGGTCAGGATCATCGGCACCATGCCGGCGCGCTGCATGTCACCGGAGCGGAAGCTGTGGCCGCCGGCCAGGTGGCCGACCTCGTGGGCCATGACCCCCTGCAGCTCATTGGGATTCTTGGTCTGCAGGATGAGCGCGGTGGTCACCATCATCACCCCCGGCCCGGCGGAGGCGTTGGGCTCTTTCGAGCCGACCAGGACGATCTTGACGCCCTTGGGATCGATGCCGGCGGCGGTGAACAGCGGCGCCGCGTCGCGGTGCAGGATGTCCTCGATCTCGGTGTCGCGGATCAGGGAGTCGCCGGCGGCGAACTGGGCGGCCGCCAGTCCTGGCCGCAACACCAGGCTGAGCGCCAGGGTTGCGGCCAAGGCTAGGCGAAAAACCGGGCGGGCAGGAGCGGCCATGCTCAACTCTCGACTGCGCCCCCCGGATCGCTCCGAAACCTAACGCGTCACCCGCGCCGCCACCAGCCTTTGCGCGGCGCGGCGGGCGGAGCGGAGATCTCCGCCGGGTCCGGCTCGCGTGCCGTCGCGGCAACGGGTGCGGGCGTGGGTTCGGGGGCCGCGGCCGGCTCCGGCGCGGCTTCCGCCAACGCCGGCTTGGGCTTGGCGCGGCTCGCCCGCGGCTTCTTGCCGCTGGGAGCCGGCTCGGCGGCGACGGGTTCGGGAACAGGCGGCGGTTCCGGCTCGGCGACCACTGCCGGCTCAGCCGCCGGCGCGGTCAGCGCGACCGTCGCCGGGTCGGCGAAGGCTTCGCCGTTCCGGCCGCGACCGCGACCGCGGCGCGCCCGCCTGGGCCTGTCCTCAGCGGCCGGCAGCTCAACCCAGATATCCGCTTCCTCGCCGCCGCCGTCGCGGGCCGCGGTGGAGGGGGCAGGCGCAGCCGCCTCGGCGGCGATCCTCGGGTGTTCCCGGTCGTCTCGGGTCGGCGCGTCGTTAGCTGCGACCGGCGCGGTCTTCATGTCCTCCGAGGGATCGTACCAGACGAACGGATCGTCGCCGTAGGGCACCCACGGACGCGTCCAGGCGAAGGCGTCGGTCGGGCGGGTGTCGTCGCGCATCCGGCGGCCGCCTCTGCGGCCCCGACGGCGTCGCCGGCCCTGGCCATCGTGATCGTCACCCTCGCGCGGCGCGTCGGCCGGGCGCGGGGCGGCGGCCCCAGCTTCGCGGGACTCGCGCGGTTCGCCATCGCGGCGGCCGCGGCGGCGGCGGCGGCCGCGGCGCGCGCCATCGCCATCTTCGGCGCCCTCATCTTCGCGATGCTGATGATGGTCCGCCCTGGCGTGAGGCTGGTCCTCGTCGGTGTCCTCCCGCTCGACCGCCGCCTCGTCTTCCTCGTCCTCCTCGTCTTCGAAGGCCTCGTCGTCATAGCCGTCGTCGATCATCGGCTCGTAAGCGGCGGCGGGCGCAGCGACCGGGGCGTGGTCGGGGCGGGTCTCCATTGAGGTCCGCTCGATCAGGCAGTCGGCGTGGGCCATGTCGTCGTCCACCACGACCGTGACGAAGAGTCCCAGGGTCTGCTGCAGCCGCGCCAAGTGCGCGCGCTTCTCGTTGAGGATGTAGAGGCCCACCGCGCGCGGCGTCTTCAGCGTCGCCTCGCCGCCGCCCTTCAGGGCTTCCAGCTCCAGCGTGCGCAGCGCGGCCAGCGCGCTCGATTCGACGGAACGAACGCGGCCGGTGCCGCCGCAGTGTTCGCAGACGTGGGTGGTGCCCTCCAGCACGCCGGTGCGGCGACGCTGGCGGCTGATTTCCATCAGCCCGAACGCCGAGATCTTGCCCATCTGCACCCGGGCGCGATCGTCCTTCAGGCAGTCCTTCAGCTTCTTCTCGACCGAGCGGTTGTTCTTCGACTCGTCCATGTCGATGAAGTCGATGACGATCAGGCCCGCCAGGTCGCGCAGGCGCAGCTGCCGGGCGGCTTCCTCGGCCGCCTCCATGTTGGTCTTCAGCGCCGTGGCTTCGATGTTCCGCTCGCGGGTCGACTTGCCGGAGTTGACGTCGACGGCGACCAGGGCCTCGGTCTGGTTGATCACCAGATACCCACCGCTGCGTAGCGGAACCACAGGCGAATAGATCTGGCTGAGGTGGTCCTCGACGCGGTGCTTGACGAACAGCGGCGTCGGCTCGGTGTAGAGCTGCACCTTCTTGGCCTGGCTGGGCATCAGCATGCGCATGAAGTCGCGAGCTTCCTTGAAGCCCGCCGCGCCTTCCACGAACACGCCGTCGATATCCTTGTCGTAGAGGTCGCGGATCGCCCGCTTAACGAGGTCCTCCTCCTCGTAGATCAGCGCGGGCGCGATCGAGTGCAGGGTGGTTTCACGGATGTTTTCCCACAGGCGCAGCAGATAGTCGTAGTCGCGCTTCAACTCGGCCTTGGTGCGTTTGGCCCCGGCGGTGCGCACGATCAGGCCCATGCCCTGCGGCACGTCCAGGCTCTGCACGATGCCCTTCAGCCGGCGGCGGTCGGTGGCGGTCTCGATCTTGCGCGAAATGCCGCCGCCTCTTGCCGTATTGGGCATCAGCACGCCGTAGCGTCCGGCCAGCGAGAGGTAGGTGGTCAGCGCCGCGCCCTTGTTGCCGCGCTCTTCCTTGACGACCTGCACCAGCATGATCTGCCGCCGGCGGATCACTTCCTGGATCTTGTACTTGCGCATCAGCCGCCGGCGGCGCCGGGCGACCTCTTCCTCCATGACGTCGTCGTCGTCCTCGGAGGTGGCCTCGACCTCGTCGTCCTCGCCGTCCTCGGAGGGTTCGGACGAGGCCTGGCTCCCGCGACGGCCGCGTGGCTCGTGGTGGTGCTCGTCCTCTTCCTCGGCCTCTTCGCGCATCAGCGCTTCGCGGTCGGCGACCGGGATCTGATAGTAGTCGGGGTGGATTTCGTTGAACGCCAGGAAGCCGTGGCGATTGCCGCCATACTCGATGAAGGCCGCCTGCAGCGACGGCTCAACGCGCGTCACCTTGGCGAGATAGATGTTCCCTCTGAGTTGCTTTCGGTTGGAGCTCTCGAAATCGAACTCCTCAACACGGATTCCGTCGACGACCACCACACGCGTCTCTTCGGCGTGAGCTGCGTCGATCAACATATTCTTGGACATTGGAATTATCTCCGCGGCGCGCGCGGGACTCAGGGTCCGAAGACCCTGGGGCCAGGCGCAGCCGGCTGTTGGTGAGAGGGGCGCGCGCGCCGACCGGCACGGCGCCGCTGACGGCGTCTCCGGGGGCTTGAGGCCGATATGTGGCGTGAGCAGCGCTGCCCATCGTGTGTGTTCCTAGGCGCGCCGGGAGGCGCGGATCGGATAGAGCGTCGGTCGCCGGGAATCGGTCAGCTGACGCGGGCTTGGTTCGCGCGACCCTTCGCCCCGCATAGAGCGAGAGGCGGCCTGGCGCGCGGCGGGACATTGCAACACTGGGTCACAAAAGGAAAGCCGAACCGGAAAGGTCGCGCCGGGCAAGGCGCGGTTAACCGTTTGTCTACGGCCCCGCCGCGTATATGGCTGTTCGAGCGTTGAGTTGCGAATTCCCCTCGGGGTCGAGGTCAGATGCGGGTAGGGGCAGGGGTGCTGGTGCGGAATCGGCGGCGCGTGGCGATGGCCGCGGCGCTTGCCGCCGCCGTGGGCCTCGCCGCGGCGGTCGCCTCTCACGCCGCGGGCTCGGTGGGCGGCCTGCTGAAGGTTCGCCTCGGCGGTGACGCGCAGGCGACCCGCCTGGTCATGGACCTTGATCAGGCTGCCAGCGCCAAGCTGGTTTCCGACGGGGCCGCCGACGGTCGCGCCATCCTGCTGTTGCCCACCGTCTCGGCCGCCGGCGGTCTGCAAGGGACCGGCCAGGGCCTGGTGAAGGCCTGGGCCATCGACCAGACGTCGTCCGGCGCCCGGCTGCAGCTCGACCTGGCCCCCGACGCCCGGATCAAGGGGCGCTTCCTGCTGCCCCCCGCCGACGGCATCGACCACTATCGCTATGTGGTGGACGTGGTCGCCCAGCCGGGCCTGGTCCGGATGACCAGCGCCAGCGCCCCGCTTGCCGCCGTGGGCCTGAGGCTGCGGCCGCAAATCCTTCCGGCGCATGTGACGCCGATCTCGCTCAAGAAGGTCGTGGTGATCGATCCCGGGCACGGCGGCCACGATCCCGGCGCCCTGGGCGCGCAAGGCTACGAAAAGGACGTCAACCTCGCCGCCGCCCTGGCGCTGAAGGCGCGGCTGGAGCGCTCGTCGCGCTACCGTGTGGTGCTGACGCGCGACGACGACACCTACGTGCCCCTGGACACCCGGGTGCGAATCGCCCAGCGCGCCGGCGCCGACCTGTTCATCTCGCTACACTCCGACTCCGGGCCCGACGCCAGCCTGCGCGGCGCGTCCGTCTACACGCTCTCCGACAAGGCCTCGAACCGCGCCGCCCGGTTCGTGAAGCACGACGACTGGTTCATGAAGGCCAGCCTGACCGGCGACCGCGGTGTCAGCGACATCCTCTTCGACCTGACCCAGCGGGCCACCAAGAACCGCTCGGCGGCCTTCGCCAACACCCTGGTCAGCCACATCGACGGGAAGGCCCCTCTGCTCCGCCGCAGTCAGCGCGACGCCGGCTTCATGGTGCTGCTGGCGCCCGACGTGCCGGCCGTCCTGTTGGAAATGGGTTTTCTCACCAACCCTGAGGATGAGCAGTTCCTGCGCGACCCCGGGCAACGCAAGCGCCTGATGAACGCGGTCGGCGACTCCATCGACGACTATTTCGCCGAAGTGACCCGGCTCGCGGCGCGCTGAGGCGGGTGGGCTAGCCTTAGGCCAATCTGAAGGCCGGCCACGCCGGCTCATCATCGTTCATCGGCGGGGGCAGCCAGCAGGCTTTCGCCTCGCCGTCGATTGAGCGCCAAAAGCGGTTATTGACTGGAGGCCGCAGCGAGCCATGCGCGCCTGCCCTGACAAGTGTCCATGGCCCGGTTGTAGGCTTCGCGTCCGCTAGTGCGGCCCATATAGGCGCGCTCCACCTCGCCGAGGGCGACGCCCCCAAACCTTTGGGCCAACTCCAGTGCGTAGGTTACTGAAATGTCGGCGGCCGTGAATGTGTCGCCCGCAAGATAGGGCGAGCGCGCAAGCTGCCGCGTCACCAGCGTCAGTCGGCTCTCGAACACCTCCAGCGCCTGGTTGGCGCTCCAGTTCTTTCGCTCGGCCTCGGGCGCGAAATTGCGGGCGCCGCCGACGAAGTAGATGGACGCCGCGAGGCCGGCTTCCCCGAGGTGCAGGAACTGCTGGTACGCGGGAAAGGCGGGATCGTGCGGGTCCGGCGCGAGGGGAGTCGGCCCGTAGCGGGCCATTAGGTACTCCATGATCGCAATCGACTCGACCATCGTGACGTCGCCGTCCCGGATCGCCGGGATGAATCCGGCGGGGTTGACGGCCAGAAACTCCGCGTCTCCCTCCACTCCGGCCAGCAGGTCCACCGGCCTCAGCCGGTGCGCGAGCCCCATCTCCTCCAGCAGCCAGACGACCCGGAACCCCCTCCCTTCGCCGAAGACGGTGATCATCTTTCGCAATCCTTTGTTGACCGGGCCCAACCGCTCAGCAACGACGCTAGCGGGTCCGGCGCAGACGTCCACGACCGGTTTCGACCCCCAAGCGGGCGTTCAGCCGCCGAATAGGGGCAGCCGCCTCGGTCAGCGGGACGTTTCAACAAAGCTGACACAAGCGGACAGCGAACGCTCCAGCTAGAATACATTTTGACCTTGAGCTTCGTACCCGTCTTGGGAACCGTTCCACGAATTCTCTCCGGAGGCGCTTCTTGCTGGATATGGCGCAATCACAGGGACTTAAAATGCAACTATGCTAAGTCGTCATCCGCCGTCACCACAGCTTGGTCCCTACGTGTCGGGCTATTGGCGCGTCTCCGATATCGCCGGAGTCCATCGTGGACATCCGATCGATACCGCCCCTCGACCGGGCGCGGTGCTGACCGTGAATATCGGACATCCTAACCGAAGTTCAGACGGTGACCTTACGCCGATGACCTCACTGTTGGGCGTTCAGACGCAGGCGCGATCGTGGCGCTCGGATGTCGATACCGATTTCGTCATGGCGCTGCTCACCCCGCTAGGCTTGGCGCGCCTCTTCCCCGGGTGCGCCTCCGACGTCGTCAACTCGCTCATCGACGTTGGCTCTGTGGTCGGTGATGGCGCCGCGAGGAATCTCCTGGACGACGCTTCCGCGCGTCCGGACAACCTGGCGACGTCCCTCGACGAATGGTTGCGGGCGCGGCTAACCGTCCTCGGCGCCACGCGATCAATCGAATTGTTCGAAGCCGCATCCCGCGAACTGGCCCGCGCCCCGCGCGTGTCGACCGTCGCGGACACCCTCGGCGTCACGAGGCGACATCTATCGCGCCTCGTGAGCGAGCACCTTGGGATCGGTCCTAAGGAGCTGTTGGATCTTCATCGCCTCGATCGCAGTCTGAGAGACGTACAGGCAGGCCACGGAGGCGGCGCCGGCTTTTCGGACCAGGCTCACCAGATCAGGGAGTGGCGGCGACGCCTTCTCACCACGCCGGGTCGCTACGCGCGCGACGGACGCTCGTCGCTGGCCGAAGCCTTCGGCGACGCGGAGCCATCGGCCGCCTATTACCTGTAGGGCCCTGAAGTCCCAAAGCTTCAATACCGCGCCGCCTGTCGGCGCCAAGTTGGTCGCAACAGAGTGCGGAGTGCGACCATGAACGAGCGTGAGGTGACCTATCAATCCGGCGACGTGACCATGACCGGCTACCTTGTCGATGGCTCGCGCGGCGCACCCGCGCCCGGAGTGCTGATTGGCCACGAGGGCATGGGCCGAGACGAACGCATGACTATTTGGGCGCGCAAACTCGCCGAGCGGGGCTATGTCGCGCTCGCGCTTGACCTCTATGGGGAGCCTCTCTTCTCCTATGAGCAATTCTCCTTCGAGACGATGATCGCCAAGCACGAGCACATGATGGCGACCCCCGGCCTGATGCTCACCCGGGCCACCGCCGCCCTGGAAACGCTAGCTGCTCAGCCCAACGTCGACCCCACTCGCCTGGCGGCGATCGGGTTCTGCCAAGGCGGCATCGTCGCCACGGAACTTGCACGGGCGAGAGCGCCGATCCTGTGCGCCATCGGCTTCCATCCCGGTCTCAAGCGCCCAGCCGGGAGCGTCGACGGGCCGATCGAGGCCAAACTGCTCATGATGGTCGGGGCTCGCGACCCCGTTGTTCCGCCGGAGGATCGCACCGCCTTCGCCACAGAGATGGAGGACAAGGGCGCGGATTGGCAGCTTCATCTGTTCGGCGGCGTCGGACACGTCTACACGAACCCCCGCGTCGACGAGTTGGCGCCGATGCCCGGGTTCGGCTACGACGCGCGAGCTGAGCGCCGGGCTTGGACGATGGCGTTCTCACTGCTTCACGAAGTATTTGCGGAGCAAGGCGCGGTAAGCGGACACTCTCCAAGTTCATGAAGGGTTAGAATGCGGCGCCGGCTGGTTCCAAGTCGAACGTCCGCCACCCACGCCGTGTCCGACACCCCCGGAATCCGCTTCCCATCGGGATAGACGGAATAAAATATCGAGAAAACTTGACTGCGGTTCGATATGATGTTCTCGTTTTGTTCATGAACGCCACGGTCATGGCAGAAGCACAGGAGCAGGCGCTCGGCATCTTCGCCGACGCGGTGCTGAAACTCGCCCTGCACCTCCAGCGGGAGGCGCTGGACGCCGAGGATCTCGACCAGAAGGTGCGCGCCGCCGGCGCTGTCCATCGCCTCGGACGGGGCCTCCGCCAGACGCTGGCGCTGCAGGCCAAGCTCGCGCGTGACGCGCGCAGCGACGCCGTCGCGGCGCCCGAAGCCCAGGCGTCCATGCCTCTACGCGCCGAGGCGCCCGCCCCGCCGGACCTGAAGACGGTCGCCGTCCGCCGCCGCTGCGACTGGCTGACCCGCGGTGTCGAACGCTGCGTCTGGAACGAACACGACCGCGAGGAGGAAGCCGGCGCATTCACCGGCGATTCCCTGCTGGAAGACCTTCGCGAGCGCCTGGCCGACCTCATGGCCGATCCCGACGCGTTCCTCAGCCTCGACCCCGACGAGGTCCTCGTCCGGCTCTGCCAGGACCTGGGCGTGGCGCCGCCCCAGTTCCATCCGCCCGCGCCCGCCGTCCCCGCGGCGTTCGCGACGGCCGCCACGAACGGCCATGATTCCTCTTAATCCGCTCATCCCCGCGAAAGCGGCGACCCGGGCCTTTTTCGTTGCGGAGCCCAAGTCTGCTCCGCCGCGTCAAGGCCAGCCTCGGAAACACAAGACGGCTGGGTCCCCGCTTTCGCGGGGATGGGCGGAAGGGGTAGGTCCTTGTCCGCGTGCTTCGGCGTGCGTCCGCGGTTCCGGGCGTCCTGCGTCTCCCACGCCCATTGGCGCCGCAATCGAAGCCCATTAGACCCAAGGCTGATGGGGCGGGCGCCTCTGGAGGCCGTGGCTAAGTTGAATCCTCCCCGCGAAAGATGGGTCGCGATCGCCGGTGTCGCGGTGCTGAGCCTTGTCGCGGTGGCGGGGTTCGCCGTCGCCATCTGGGCCGCGTGGCTGTTTCACGATATGCCCGACGCTGGCGACCTGGCGGACTATCACCCGCCGACAGCCACGCGCGCCTATGCCTGGGACGGCACGCTGATCGGCGAGTTCTCCCGCGAGCGACGCATCTTCGTGCCCTACGACAACATCCCGCCGCAGCTCGCCCAGGCGTTCCTGGCCGCCGAAGACCGCAATTTCTTCAAGCACGCCGGCCTCGACTACACCGGCATCCTGCGCGCCAGCGCCAAGGATGTCGTCAACCTGGCCCAGGGCCGGCGGTTGGAAAGCGGCTCGACCATCACCCAGCAGGTGGCCAAGAACATCCTGCTGACCAACGACGCCACCCTCGGCCGCAAGCTGAAGGAGGCGATGATCGCCCAGCAACTGGAGGGCACGCTCTCCAAGGAACGGATCCTCGAACTCTACCTGAACGAGATCTGGCTGGGCTACCGGTCCTACGGCGTGGGCGCGGCGGCCTACAACTATTTCGGCAAGTCGATCACCGACCTCGACCTCGCCGAATGCGCCTACCTGGCCTCCCTGCCCAAGGGGCCGGACAACTATCACCCGATCCGCCACAAGGCCCAGGCCATGCAGCGCCGCAACTGGGTGCTGGACCAGATGGTCGAGGCCGGCTGGGCGACCCGCGCCCAGGCCGACGCCGCCAAGCGCGAGGACCTGGTGGTCCAGCCGGAGCCGACGCGGGCGAAGTACCGCGACGCCGACTACTTCGTCGAGGAAGTGCGCCGCCGCGGCCTGGCGACCCTGGGGCCGCGCCTGACCGAGGGCGGCTACTACATGCGCACCACCCTCGATCCGCGGCTGCAAAGCGCCGCGCGCATCGCCTTGATGGACGGGCTGGAGCGCTATGACCGACGCCACGGCTGGCGCGGCGCCTGGGGCCACGTCACCACCCTGGCCGGCTGGGAAGACGCCGCGAAGAAGGCCGCCAGGCCGGCGGAGCGGCGCACCTGGCTGCAGGCGGTGGTCACCGAGGTCGGCGGCGGGATCGTCCGGGTCAAGACCGTCGACGGCCAGACCGGCGCGCTGGCCGCCGAGGATGTGGCCTGGGCCCGCCGCGGCAAGGGCATCGGCACGGGCGATCTGATCTTTGTGGCCCCTGCCGACAAGGGCGGCGGCTTTCTGCTCAAGCAGATCCCGGCGGTCAACGGCGCGCTGGTCGCCATGGAGCCCAATTCCGGCCGCGTGCTGGCGATGGTCGGCGGCTATTCCTTCTCGCTCTCCAGCTTCAACCGCGCCACCCAGGCGCTGCGCCAGCCGGGCTCGGCCTTCAAGCCGATCGTCTATGCGACGGCGCTGGAGAACGGCTACACCCCGGCCAGCGTGGTCATGGACGCCCCGATCACGCTGACCGGCGCCAACGGTCAGGCGTGGACGCCTGAAAACTACGAGCACGACTACCTGGGCCCGCTGCAGCTGCGCCGGGGTCTGGAGCTCTCGCGCAACACCATGACCGTGCGCTTGGCGCAGGGAGTCGGCATGCCGAAGATCAGCGCCTCGGCGATCCGCCTGGGCGTCGTCAGCAAGATGGAGAACGTGCTCGCCATGGCCCTGGGGGCCGGCGAGACCACCGCCTTCAAGCTGGTCGGCGCCTATTCGTCCTTCGTCAACGGCGGCCGCAAGGTCGAGCCGCACCTGATCGAGCTGGTGCAGGACCGCGAGGGCAAGACCATCTTCAAGGCCGACCATCGCGACTGCGACCGCTGCGATGCCGGTTTCAACGGCGACGAAAGCCCGCGCATCCCGCCGGCCGGCGCCCAGGTCTGGGACCCCATCACCGCCTACCAGATCACCTCGATGCTGCAGGGGGTCGTGCAGCGCGGCACCGGCACCCAGGCCCTGGTGCTGGGCCGTCCGGTGGGCGGCAAGACCGGCACCACCAGCGCCTTCCGCTCCGCCTGGTTTGTCGGTTTCACGCCGCATGTGGTGGCCGGGGTGTTCATCGGCTTCGACGACAATCGCAGCCTGGGCAACGGCGAGACCGGCGCGCAGGCGGCGCTGCCGATCTTCATCGATTTCATGGCGCAGGCGGACAAGGGCTATCCGCCGGACGACTTCAAGCCGCCGCCGAACGCCAAGTTCGCCATGGTCCGCGGCATCCGCGAAGCCTTCCGGCCCGGCACGGAGCCGCGCGTCGCCGATGTTCCGGACGCGACGGTCACCGGCCCGCAGCCCTACAGCAAGGTGTTCGGCAATGGCCTGACCGGCGCGCCGAACGCCGCCGCCGTCGTCGCACCGCCGCCCCCGCCCAAGCCGCCGGCCAAGAAGGACGACGTGAGCGGCTTGTACGAATGACCTGCTCAGCTTATCTCGCGCCTCCACCCTACGAGGAATTGTCCCATGAGATTGGATGTCGAGGCCGCCAAGGCCGACATCGAGCAGTCGGTCGAACTGCTCAGGAGGCGTCTTTGACTGGGACCCTGCGCTCCGCAAGCTCGACGAGCTGAACGCCCGCGTCGAGGATCCGACGCTCTGGGATGACGCCGCCGCGGCTCAGGCGCTGATGCGCGAGCGCACCCGGCTGGCCGCCCAGATCGAGGCCGTGAAGGCGCTGGAACGCGACCTGGCCGACGCCCTGGGTTACGCGGAGATGGCCGACGAGGAGGGCGACGAGGCCTCGCTGGAGGAAGCCCGTGTCCAGCTTCGTGGCCTCAAGGACCGCGCCGGGCGCGCCGAACTCGAGGCGCTGCTGTCCGGCGAGGCCGACGGCAACGACGCCTTCGTGGAAATCAACTCCGGAGCCGGCGGCACCGAGTCCTGCGACTGGGCCGGCATGCTGCTGCGCATGTACACCCGCTGGGCCAACGCCCACGGCATGGAGGTCGATTTCCTGGAGGAGACCTCCGGCGACCAGGCCGGCATCAAGTCCGTGACCCTGCAGATCAAGGGCGCCAACGCCTATGGCTGGCTGAAGACCGAGGCCGGCGTCCACCGGCTGGTGCGCATCTCGCCGTTCGACTCAGCCGCCAAGCGCCATACCAGCTTCGCGTCGGTCTGGGTCTATCCGGTGGTGGACGACACCATCGTCATCGACATCAATCCGGCCGACGTGCGCACCGACACCTACCGCGCCTCAGGGTCTGGCGGGCAGCACATCAACAAGACTGACAGCGCCGTGCGCTTGACGCACATCCCGACCGGCATCGCCGTCGCCTGCCAGGCCGGCCGCTCGCAGCACCAGAACCGCGAAGAAGCGTGGAAGATGCTGCGCGCGCGACTCTACGAGGCGGAGCTGCAACGGCGAGAGGCGGCGCAACAGGCGCTGGAAGACCAGAAGACCGACATCGGCTGGGGCCACCAGATCCGCAGCTACGTCCTGCAGCCCTATCAGATGGTCAAGGACCTGCGCACCGACGTCGAAACCTCCGACAGCGAGGGCGTGCTCGACGGTGACCTCGACCCGTTCATGGGTGCGGCCCTGGCCCAAAGGGTGGGCGTGACCCGGGACGCTTAGTTCCCGCCCCATTAGGAGAGGGAACTACTCCGCCGCGACCCCGACCAGGCTTAGCTGCTCTGGGCCCGGCGGAGCCAGCTTGACGCTACGACCGACGAATTGGGCGCCGGCGTCGATCGCCAGCTGGACGTGGGCGACATCGCCGTCGACGCGGGCGCTGGCATAGAGCCGAACGGCCTTGGCGGTGATCGTGCCGACCACGCGGCCGCGGATTTCCACGACGTCGGCGGTGATTGCGCCGTCGACCTGGCCGGTCTCGCCGATCGATAGATGGGCCACCTTGAGGTCGCCGCGCACCGCGCCGTCGAGCTGCACGTCGCCGTCACTGGCGAGGTCACCCTCCAGGTTGACGTTTTCGGCGATCAGCGAGCAGGCGATGGCCTTGCGTGTCGCCGGCGTCTCAGGCGCCTCGGGACGGATGGCAGATGAAACGGGCTTAGCCGGCTTGCTGAACATAGGCGCCTGCTTTCACGAAACGATCTGGATTTTGCGCGCGACCGTTGAGCCACACTTCGTAGTGAAGGTGCGTGCCGGTGGAGCGGCCAGTGGACCCCATGCCGCCCAGCCGCTGGCCGACCGCAACCTGCTGGCCGACGCTGACCGAAATCACCGCCATGTGCGCATAGCGGGTCTTGAAACCACGCCCGTGGTCGATCTCCACGGTGTTGCCGTAGCCCGAGCGGACGCCGGTGAACGACACCACGCCCGGAGCCGTGGCATGGATCGGGGTCATCGGCCCGCCGGAGAAGTCGAGGCCGGAATGGAAGGCCGGATGGCTGGTGAACGGGTCGTACCGAACGCCGAAGCCGCTGGATTGCTGGGTTCCGACGGTTGGCTTGGCGAACGGCAGGGCCTGGGCGGCCGCCTCCAAGGCGTGAGCTTCACCCATGTCGTTGGCCGCGTGCTGGATGCGATCGGCGAAGCTTTCGTCCACGTCGAGAACGGCCGCCAAGGCGCGAGGGTCCTTGGATTCGATCAGCGGCCCACCCAGCGATCCGCCCCTGGGCATGTAGGCGGCAGGCGTCAGGCCGGCGAGCCGGAACGCCAGGCGCAGCCGGTCGGCCCGGCTCTTGGCGAAGGTGTCGGCGGCGTCGAGCAACTGGTCCTGGCTTATCCGCACCGTCTCGACCATGTGGGTCGGATTGTGATCGCTGGCCACCAGCGCCTTGTCGATCACCGGCGTCAGCGCCGCGGCCGCTCCCGGAGCGCCCTTCATGTCGGTCAGCAGCATGGCCAGCGCCGCATGGCGTTTTTCGACATCGGCGGCCAGCGCCTGGTTGGATCCCCCGCCGGCGTTCAGCTCGGCCACCGCCGAGTTCAACCGGGCCTGTCGGTCGGCGATCCAGCGTTCGTATTTGGCCTGGGTCCTGGCGATCTCGCGGTCGGCGGAGGAGGCCGACATCATGCTCACCAGCATCGCCGCGCTGCATATCCCCATCCAGAGCGCGCCGGCGGAAACGCCGGCGGCGGCCATCATCTGGGTCTTGGGTGTGAGCACGTAGCCCTTCATCTCACCGCCGGAGCGGACGTAGAGATGTCGTTCCGGAAACAGCTCGACGAGCGAGCGGCGAAGGCGCGCCAGGTGGTTCATACGGTCGCTGAAGTCCCCATCCCCATGGAACACCGGCGATATGCGATGAGATTTTTCGGCCGCGCAAGACGCTTTGCTCGTGACGGAAGGATAATCTTAACCATTTCGAGATGGCGGGTCTGCGAGTCGCCGAAGCGGAGTGACATCCGGCGCAGGGGTGCGGCGCCAGGCCGGGCCGAGCCTAGAGCGCCTTGACCGCGTCGAGCACGGCCTGGGCGTGGCCCGCCACCTTCACCTTGCGCCAGATGCGCCTGATCAGGCCGTCGCGGATCAGGAAGGTCGAGCGGTCGACGCCCATGTATTCGCGGCCATAGAGCTTCTTCGGAACCCAGCTTTCGAAGATTTCGACCACCTTGCCCTCGGGATCGGAGCCCAGGGGGATCGCCAGCCCGTACTTCGTCGCGAACTTCTCATGGCTCTTCAGGCTGTCCTTGGAGACCCCCACCACGTCTGCGCCCGCCGCGGCGAACTGGGCGCTGAGCGCGCTGAAGTCCTTGGCCTCGTTCGTGCAGCCCGTGGTGTCGTCCTTTGGGTAGAAGTAGAGGACGAGCGTCCTGCTCTCGAAATCACCGAGCCGGATCGGGCCGGCGGCGCTTTCCAGTTCAAAGTCCGGCGCCTTGGCGCCCTCGCTTACCTTCGCCATCGTTGTTTCCCTCAGACCGGTTTCACCAGGACGATCTTCTTCTTCCCGGCGGCGAGCTTGACGACGCCGCCCATCAGGTCGGCGGTCGTCACCACGCGATTGGCGTCGAGCTCAGCGGCGTCATTCACCCGCAGGCCGCCGCCCTGCGCCAGCCGCCTGGCCTCGCCGCGCGAGCCCGCCAGTCCAGCGTCGGCCGTCAGCGCGGCCAGGACGATCCCGGCGGCCAGCGCCGCCGCGGGGACCTCGTGAGTCGGCAGGTCGTCGGAGAGCTTGCCCTGCACGAAGGCGGCGTCCGCCGCGCCGGCGGCCTTGGCGGCCTCGTCGGCGCCGTGCAAAAGGGTCGTGGCCGCATCGGCCAGCACCTTCTTGGCTTCGTTGATGTCCGCGCCGCGCAGGGCCTCAAGCCGGGTGGCCTCCTCCAGCGGAAGGTCGGTGAACAGCCGCAGGAAGCGCCCCACGTCGGCGTCCTCGGTGTTCCGCCAGAACTGCCAGTAGTCGTAAGGACTGCGCATATCGGCGTTCAGCCACACGGCGCCGCCCACCGTCTTGCCCATCTTGGCGCCGGAGGCGGTGGACAGGAGCGGCGTGGTGAGGCCGAACGCGGGTTTCTGGTCCACCCGTCGGATAAGCTCCACGCCGTTGACGATGTTGCCCCACTGGTCGGATCCGCCCATCTGCAACACGCAGCCCAGCCGTCGTTCCAGCTCCAGGAAGTCCACCGACTGCATCAGCATGTAGTTGAATTCGAGGAAGGTCATCGGTTGCTCGCGCTCGAGCCGAGCCTTGACGCTATCGAAGGCCAGCATCCTGTTGACCGTGAAGTGCACGCCGAAGTCGCGCAGGAACTCGACATAGCCGAACTTTGACAGCCATTCGTCGTTGTCGATCATCACGGCGTCGGTGGGCCCGTCGCCGAATTTCAGGAACCGCTCGAAGGTCCCCTTGATGGTGGCGATGTTGCCCTTGATCTGCGCGTCGGTGAGCAGCGGGCGCGAGGCGTCCTTGTCGGTCGGGTCGCCCACCTTGGTCGTGCCGCCGCCCATCACCACGATCGGTTTATGGCCGGCCTGCTGGAAACGGCGCAGCATCATGATCTGGATCAGGCTGCCGACATGCAGAGAGGCCGCGGTGGCGTCAAACCCGATGTAAGCGGCGATCGGGCCGGCCAGGCAGGCCGCGTCCAACTCCGCCGGATGGGTGATCTGGTGGATGAAGCCCCGCGCCTGCATGGTCTGCAGGAACTCGGACTTGAACGGCGCGTCGGACATCTGGGTGTTCTCTGGGAGAGGCTGATCGGGCCTTAGCATGGCGGGACCGAAGGTTTCGAGGGACATGGCGGGCTCCTTTGAGATGAGGAGGCCGGCGCTGTCGGATCTGGGGGAAGTTGCGCCGGCCGGGGAGGGCAGGCGCGAGGGGTCGGTCGCCTGCGGCTAGGGCAGGCGGTAATAGCGGCCGAAACGGGCGGCTTTGCCGAACATGGCGGCTGACTACGGGCGCGGGCCGTGGCAGTCAAGGTGCATGCGCGTCCTCGGATTCATGACCGGCACCTCGCTCGACGCCGTCGACATGGCGGTGCTGGAGACCGACGGTGAGGCGATTGCCGCCTTCGGCCCGGCCGGCGAGCGCAAGCTCACCGAGGCCACCCGAGACGTCATGCTGCAGGCGACCAGCGAGGCCCTGATGTGGCCGCGCGGTGCGCCTGAGCCCGCGATTTTCGCCGACGCGGCGAAGGCGGGCGCCGAGGAACATTTCGCCGCTGCGGAGGAGTTCCTGGCCGCCAACGACTTGAAATGGGCCGATATCGACCTGATCGGCATGCACGGCCAGACGGTGTTGCACGAGCGACCCTTGGCGGGGCGCCCCGGACGCACGGTGCAGCTGGGCGACGCCGGCCTGCTCGCCAGCCGGTCTGGCGTGCCGGTGGCGCACGACTTCCGCACCGCCGACGTGGCGGCCGGCGGGGAAGGTGCGCCGCTGGCTCCGATCTACCATCTGGCCCGCGCTCGCGCGTCGGGCCTCGACGCGCCGCTGGCGGTTCTCAATGTGGGCGGCGTGGCCAATGTCACCTTCTGGCAGAAAAGCGACTCTGGGGGGGCCGAGATCGCCGCCTTCGACACCGGCCCCGGCAACGGGATGATCGACCTGATGGTGCAGGCGAGGGGCGCCGGCCGCTTCGACGACAAGGGCCGCTACGCCAGCGTCGGGCGGGTCAACGACGGGGTCCTCTCCGGCCTGCTGGGCCATCCCTATTTCGCCGCCCCGCCGCCGAAGTCCCTCGATCGCTTCGACTTCTCCCTTGAGCCCATCGAGGCGCTGGAGTTGGAGGACGCCGCGGCGACCCTGGTGGCGTTCATGGCCGAGGCCGTACGCCTGGGGTTCGAGATGATGGGGCAGGCCCCGACGCAAGTGATCGTCACCGGGGGCGGGCGGCACAACCCCGAGATCATGAAAGCGCTGGCGTCCCGCCTGCCCATGCCGGTGAAGACCGCCGAGGACCACGGCTGGCGCGGCGATTCCATCGAGGCCGAGGCTTTCGCCTACCTCGCCGCCCGCACAGCCAGCGGCCTGCCGATCAGCTTCCCCAAGACGACGGGCGTCCCCAGGCCGATGACCGGCGGCCGGATCGTGCGCCCCTAGTCGGCGCCCAGCAGCAGGTTGTCGATCAGCCGGGTCGCGCCGAGACGCACGGCCAATGAGGCCAACGCCTGTCGCCCAACTTCGGCGAGTTCGCGCAAGGTGGTCGGGTCGGCGACGCTGACGTAGTCGACCTGCAGGTCCGGCTGCCAGGCGATCACCTGGCGCATGGCGCCGCGCAGGGCCTCGGCGTCGCGCTCACCGGCGGTGAACAGGTCGCGCGCGGCAATAAGCGCCTGGTGGATCGCCGGCGCCGCGGCGCGCTGCGGCGGCGTGAGGTAGCTGTTGCGGCTGGACAGCGCCAGGCCGTCGGCCTCGCGCACCGTGGGCGCCACGACCACCTCCACCGGCATGTCCAGGTCGCGCGCCAGTTTCCGGATCACCACGCTCTGCTGGGCGTCCTTCTGGCCGAAATAGGCCCGCGTCGGCTGGACTACGTTGAACAGTTTCGCCACCACGGTGGCCACGCCCGAGAAATGGCCCGGACGGACGGCGCCTTCCAGCACTCCGGTGACGCCGCCCACCTCGATCCGGATGTCGAAGCCTGGCGGGTACATTTCCTCGGGGTCCGGCGCGAACACCAGGTCGACGCCGGCCGCTTCCAACAGGCCCAGGTCGCGGGGCAGGTCTCGGGGATACCGCGCGAGGTCCTCGTGGGGGCCAAACTGGGTCGGATTCACGAAGATGCTGACGGCCACGGCGTCGCACTCCGAACGGGCCCGGGCGACCAGACTGAGGTGCCCGTCATGCAGGTAGCCCATTGTCGGGACGAGCCCGAGATCGGCGAGGCTTCGCCGCGCGGCGCGAAAATCCGCGATGGTCCTGATGACCTGCATCGGCCGCCTCAGGCCAGGGCGCGCGCGAGTTCGTCAGCGTCCATGCGCGCACTCTGGGCGTCGGTGGGGAAATGGCCTTCCGCGACGTCGGTCGCATAGGCGCGGACCGCAGCTTCGATCGCCGCACCGATCTCCGCGTAGCGTTTGGCGTGGCGTGGCGAGGTCTCGAAGAGGCCCAGCAGGTCATGCCATACCTGCACCTGGCCATCACACCCGGCGCCAGCGCCGATGCCGATGGTCGGAACGCGCAAGCGGCGCGACACCGCCTCCGCCAGCGGGGCGGGAACCAGCTCCAGGACCACGGCGAAGGCTCCCGCCGCTTCCAGCGCCAGAGCGTCCTCCAGCAGGCGCTTGGCGCACGCCGCCTCCTTGGCTTGCACCCGCACGCCCAACTGGTGTTGAGACTGCGGCGTGAACCCCAGGTGCCCCATCACCGGCACCCCATACTGCGTCAGATGCTGGACGATCGGCGCCACCGAGCCGCCACCCTCGAGTTTCACCGCCTGGACACCGGCGTCTTGCATCAGGCGGCGCGCGCCGGCGACGGCGTCCTCAGGGGTCGTGTAGGTCAGGAAGGGCAGGTCGCTGATCACCAAGGCCGTCTCGGCGCCCCGCACCACGGCGGCGGCGTGGCGCACCATGTCGTCAAGCGTCACCGGCAGGGTCGTCTCATGTCCCTGCATGACCATGCCCAGCGAATCGCCCACCAGCAGCAACGGCACGCCCGCCCGGTCGGCGATCCGCGCCGACGGATAGTCATAGGCCGTCAGCATGGGGATTCGGCGCCCGGCGGCCTTCATGCGCCGGATGTCGAGCAAGGTTGTCCGCATGGGGGTACTCCGAACGCTGCTGACGCCGGCGAGGCTTGAGCTCGCCGCGCGCCATAGGTGGGGCCGTGATCGGCCGTCTGCCAGGCGCTCCCCCGACCGCCCAGCCGCTAGTCCTAGTCCTTCGCCCGCTCCTGATAGGATCCGTCTTCCGTCAGGATCACCACACGGGTGCCGGAGGCTATGTATGGCGGCACCATGATGCGCGCGCCGTTCGAGAGGATGGCGGGCTTGTAGGACGACGATGCGGTCTGGTTCTTCACGGCAGGCTCGGTGTCGGTGATCTCCAGGGTCACCGTGCGCGGCAGCTCCAGGGCGATCGGCACGCCATCGTGGGTCGAGAGGGTCACCGTCATGCCATCCTGCAGCCACGGGGCGCTGTCCCCCACGACGTCTTTGGTGGCCACGACCTGGTCGTAGTTTTCCGGGTTCATGAAGTGGAAACCCTCGCCGTCCTCGTAGAGGAAGGTGAAGTTGCGGTCGTCAACGAAGGCGCGCTCGACCTGCTCGGTCGTCCGCCAGCGCTCCGACACCTTCACGCCGTCGGAGATGCGCCGCATGTTGAGCTGTGTCACCGGCGTGCCCTTGCCGGGATGGATGTTCTCGGCGGTGAGCACGACGTAGAGCTTGCCTTCCATGTCGACGACGGCGCCCCTGCGGAGCGAGCTGGCGGCTACTTTCAAAATCGATCTTCCTCGATGACGGCGGCGGCGATGTGGCCTCGCGCGATTCCGCTGATGAAATTCTTGTCGCGCCCCTATAGCGATTGACGGCGAAATCGCCAGCCCCCCAGCCGGTCGCACCCCTTGCCCCAAGACAAGCCTTCGCCGTGGTGGACGCCGGACCGGCATGCGGACCGCCGGCCGTTCCTCCTGGCGCGCAACCGGATCACGGCCGCGGTCCGCGGCTGGTTCGAGACACGCGACTTCGTGGAAGTCGAGACGCCCGCGCTGCAGGTCTCGCCGGGCAACGAGGCCCATCTGCACGCCTTCGCCACCGAGGCCATCAGCCCTTCCGGCGAACGCACGCCGCTCTATCTGCGGACCTCGCCCGAGTTCGCCGCCAAGAAGCTGCTGGCCGCCGGGGAGCGCAGGACGTTCGAACTCGCGCGCGTTTGGCGCAACCGTGAACGCGGCCCGCTGCATCATCCGGAATTCACCCTGCTGGAGTGGTATCGCGTCGGGGAGAGCTACGAGACCTTGATGGCCGATTGCGCCGGCCTGCTGGCCCTGGCGGCCGAAGCTGCGGGCGTCGACGTGCTGAGCTTTCGCGGACAAGCCATTGATCCTCTGACCGAACCAGACCGCATGACCTTGGCCGAAGCCTTCGACGGCTTCGCCGGAATCGACCTCTTGGCCACGGTGCAAGCCGGCGGCGAAACCGACCGCGGCGCCTTGGCGGCGGCGGCGCAGGGGCAGGGAATCCGCACGGCTTCGGACGATACCTGGGCCGATGTCTTCAGCCGCGTGCTGGTGGAGAAGATCGAGCCGCACCTGGGTTGCAAGCGCGCGACGATCCTCTGCGACTACCCGGTCAGCGAGGCCGCGTTGGCGCGTCCCAAGGCCTCGGATCCCCGCGTCGCCGAGCGCTTCGAACTCTATGCCTGCGGCGTCGAACTCGCCAACTGCTTCGGCGAACTCACCGATCCCGCCGAACAGCGCCGCCGCTTCGAGGTCGAGATGATGGAAAAGGCGCGCGTCTATGGCGAGCGCTATCCGGTCGACGAAGACTTTCTGGACGCGCTGGCGACCATGCCTGAGGCCGCCGGCGGGGCGCTCGGCCTCGATCGCCTGGTAATGTTGGCGACGGGCGCCAGTCAGATCGAGCAGGTGCTTTGGGCCCCGGTCGCCGATACGGCGTGAAACCACCCGCGTTGCCGCCGGACGGCGGTTGCGCCATACCCCCAGCCGCATGACGGTCGCCAAGACTCTCCGCAGCCCAAAAGCGCTGGCCAACGCTGGCCTGGTCGCGCCTGAGCGGGTGTCGGCGCTGGAGCGGGTGGCGGCGCAATACGCTGTGGCCATCACGCCGGCGATGGCCGACCTGATGGATGCCGCCGACGACCCGATCGCCCGCCAGTTCGTGCCGACCGAAGCCGAACTCCACGCCCTGCCAGAGGAGTCCGCCGATCCGGTGGGCGACTTGGCGCACCAGCCGGTCGAGGGGATCGTCCACCGCTACTCCGACCGGGTTCTGCTCAAGGTCAACCACGCCTGCGCGGTCTATTGCCGCTTCTGCTTCCGCCGCGAGATGGTTGGACCCGACGGCCTGCGCCCCCTGTCGCGCGGCGCTCTCGACGCGGCCATGGCCTATATCGCCGCGCGGCCGGACATCTGGGAGGTGATCGTCACCGGCGGCGATCCCTTGATCCTGTCGCCGCGTCGCCTCGCCGATGTGATGCGGCGCCTAAGCGAAATCGACCATGTGAAGGTCGTCCGTTTCCACACCCGCCTCCCTGCTGTCGAGCCCGCGGCGATCACCGACGAGCTGGTCGCGGCGCTGAAGGCGCCGGGCAAGGCGGTCTATGTCGCCCTGCACGCCAATCATGCCCGCGAGATGACCCCCGCGGCGCGCACGGCCTGTGCGAAGATCGTCGACGCCGGTATCCCGATGCTCGGCCAGACGGTGCTGCTCGCCGGAGTCAACGACGCGCCCGAGACGCTCAGCGCCCTGATGCGCGCCCTCGTGGAGACGCGGATCAAGCCCTACTACCTGCACCACGCCGACCTCGCGCCCGGCACGTCGCACCTGCGGACCTCCATCGAGCAGGGTCAGGGCCTGATGCGCAGCGTTCGCGGCGCCGTCTCCGGCCTCTGCCAGCCGACCTACGTCCTCGACATCCCGGGCGGCCACGGCAAGGTCCCCATCGGTCCCGGTTACCTGTCGCAGGATGGCGTCGAAGACCCCGCCGGCCGCCGTCACGCCTATCCGCCGACGGTTGGCGCCTGATGGCCTGGACGCGCCGCTACGACGAGGCCGAGCCGCAGCGGGTCAACAAATGGCTGGGTCAGAGCGGAGTCTGCTCGCGCCGCGAAGCCGAGGCGTTGATCGGAAAGGGCCTGGTCAGCATCGACGGCGAGATCGTCACCGACACCGGCCGCAAGATCCTGCCCGGCCAGACCCTCGTGCTGGCCGACGGCGAGGGCCTGGCGCCGCTGAGCGTCGTCCTGCACAAGCCTATGGGCGTGGTCTCCGCCCAGCCGGAGCCCGGCCAGACGCCGGCCGTGCGCCTGCTGACCCGCGCCGCCCTGGTAGGCGACAGCCCGCAGATCCCGGACCGCGATACGCGCCTGGCGCCGCTCGGCCGCCTGGACATGGACAGCCGCGGCTTGCTGCTGTTGTCCGAGGACGGGGTGCTCGCCAAGGCGATCATCGGGCCGGAATCGGATCTAGAGAAGGAGTACCTGGTCCGGGTCACCGGCAAGATCACGGCTGAGAAGATCGCGCGCCTGTGCCACGGCTTGACGATGGACGGCCGGCAACTGAAGCCCGCCAGGGTCAGCCTCGTCGAGGGCCAGCAACTGCGCTTCATCCTGAAGGAGGGCCGCAACCGCCAGATCCGCCGGATGTGCGAGCTGGTCGGCCTGCACGTCATGGACCTGGTCCGCATCCGCATCGGCTCCCTGGAGCTGGGTGACCTCGACGAGGGCAAATGGCGGGTGCTGAGCGAGGCCGAGCGTATCGCCCTGACCGCACGCTAGCCGCTCGGCAGCAGGAGCTGGAAGATCGCCCCATGCGGCGTCGCCGCGCGGTGTTCCAGCCGCCCGCCGTGGCTGAGCGCGATCTGCCGCGCCAGCGTCAACCCGATCCCCGAGCCGCCCGCCTTGGTGGTGAAGAACGGCACGAACGCGCCCTCCGGATCGGTCACCGGCAGGCCCGGGCCGTTGTCGGCGACGGTGAAGACAACCTGGTCTTCCTCAAGCGTGCAGCTCAGCCGCACCTTGGCGCCCCGGCGACCACGCACGGCGTCCGTCGCGTTTTTCAAGAGGTTGATCACTGCCTGCTCCAGAAGATCCGGATCGGCCTCGACGGTCAGCCAGGCAGGCTGCACGGCGCTGGAATAGGCGATGGCCTCGGCGCCGATCATCGCCTCGGCCAGCCGGTCGAGGCTGCGCACCAGTTCGGCGGCCGAGGTGCGGACCGTTACCGCGGCCGGCGCATCGCTCATCCGTCGATAGCGCTCGACGAAGTGGATCAGGCCGTGGCTGCGCCGGGCGATGACCTCGGCGGCCTCGATGGCTTCGGCGTGGGTCGCCGGCGTCGGCGGGCGGGTGAGGCGCGCGGCCAGGCTTTCCGACAGCGAACAGATCGGCGTGAGCGAGTTCATCATCTCATGGGCCAGCACCCGCACCAGGTCCTGCCAGGCCTTGATCTCCACGGCGTCGATGTCGCCGGCGACGCTTTGCAGGGCGATCAGCCGCCGCGCCCCGGTCCCGACCGTGAACCCCGAGACCTGCGCCAGCATGGCCCGCTGGTCGGCCAACCTCACGATCTCGCGCGCCCCCACGGGCAGCGCCATCAGCCGCTGCGCGGTTTCCGCACCCAGGGCGGGGATGGCGGTGACGGCGCCGGGCGCAGCGCCCAGGCCCATGCGCGCGGCGCGGTTTACGGCGGTCACCGCGCCCCTGTCGTCCATCACCAGCAAGGCTGAGCTGACCGTGTCGGCCAGAGCCTCCAGGAAATCCGTCCGCTGCTGGCGTTCGGCGCGGGTGACGGCCAGGCGGTCGAGCGCGATACGGATCGCGGCGCCCAGTTCGCTCAGGCCGGCGGGGGTGGTCGGCCGCTCGTAGCCCTCGGCGGTCAGGCCCTCGACGAACTGCGCCAGCACCCGGTCGGCCGAGCGGGTGCTGCGCACCAGGTCGAGGATCACCAGGGCGAGTGCACCGGCGACGACCACGGCGGTGGCGTAGAGATGCCGCTCCAACGCCTGCAGCGCCGCGAAGGCCAGCACGCTGATCGCCGCGGCCCTCAGGCCCGCCGCCAGCGCGAACCCCGCCGCGCCGCCGAACCGCCTAGAGGCCATGACGCTCCATCCTGCGGTAGAGCGCCGGCCGCGTCAGGCCCAGCGCCGCGGCGGCATGGCTGACGTTGCCGTCATAGAGCGAGAGGGCCCGGGCGATCGCGCGACACTCCATCTCGTCCAGGTTCAGCGCCGCGCCCGAGGCCCGCCGCGTTGCGGTCAGCGCCGCGGCGGCGCGCATCGCCTCGACCAGCGCATCGTTGCGCCAGGGCTTCAGCACGAAATCCGCGGCGCCGCGCTTCAGCGCCTGCACCGCCAGCGCCACGCCGCCATAGGTTGTCATGAGGACCACCGAGAGCGCCGGATCGGCCGCGTGCAACTGCCCAAGGGTGTCGAGGCCGGCTTCGCCGTCGCGCGCGCCGGGGGCGAAGTTCATGTCCAGCAGGACGGCGTCATAGACGTGCGCCCGGTCCGCCAGCCCGGCAGGGTTGGCGGCGGTGTCGATGTGCTCGGCCTCCCGGGCCAGGGCCGCGGCGGCGGCCGTGAGCACATCGGGGTCGTCGTCGACGAGGAGGAAGGCGGCGGGCACGCGTCGAATCTACGGCTTCGCCGCGCTTACGGCAAAGCCAGTCCGGTCAAAGGCTTGTGGCAGTGCGGGCGTGGTCGGCGCGCCGCTGATGTCCGTTTCCGGACAGCGGCGCCTCTGCTGCGAGTCGCCGAAACGGCTAAGATGCGGAATTTGCGGGATTTTGTCGAACTCCAGGTCCGAGCGACACTGATCGGCATGAGCTCGGACATGGACACACGGATCATGCTGCCCTGGTGGCGGCGCCGGCGCGCCCTGGTCGCAGCCGGGATCGCGGCGTTGGTGGTCGCGGCGGGCGGCTTCGGCGTGGCGGTGGTGGGGAGCACCCGGTCCAGCGTGCGCGTGCCGGCCCAGAACGTCACCCTGGCGACCGTCGAGCCGGGCGTGTTCCACGACTTCGTGGTCCTGCGCGCCACCGCCCAGCCGAAGGACGTGATCTACCTCGACGCGCTGGAAGGCGGCCAGGTGCTGCAGGTGATGGCCCAGGCCGGCGACATGGTCCGCGCCGGCCAGCCGCTGCTGCGCTTCCGCAACACCGAATTGGAGCTCGACGTCCTCGACCGCGAGGGTCGGCTGGTGGAATCCATCACCCAACTTCAGACCTACGAGAAGCAGCTGGAGGACGCCCGGGTCGCCAACCAGAAGGCCGAGGCCCAGATCGAGTTCGACATCACCCGGCTGCAACGCACCGCGCAGCGGCGCGACCAGCTGCTGGCCAAGGGCTACACCTCGCGCGACCTCTACGAGCAGGTGCACGACGAACTCGACCACAACCGGCGGCTGCTGCCGCTGCAGACCGCGTCGAACGCTCAGCAGGACGCGCTGCGCCGCCGCCAGATTCCACAGATCCAGAACGAACTCGCCACCCTGCAGGAGAGCCTGAAGGTCACCCGCGGCAAGCTCGACAGCCTGGTGGTGCGCGCGCCGGTGGCCGGCCGGCTCACCGACATGGACATCAAGGTGGGCGAGATCCGCAACCGCGGCCAGCGCCTGGGCCAGATCGTCGCCGACACGGGCTTCAAGCTGCAGGCGCAGATCGACGAATACTACCTCGACCGCGTGCGCGCGGGCCAGACCGGCGACGTGACGCTGGACGGCCGCGAGGTCCCGGTACGGGTGACCCGCGTCGACCCGCAGGTGAAGAACGCGACCTTCCAGGTGGATCTCGCCTTTGAAGGCGCCATGCCGCGTGGCCTCCTCCCAGGTCAGGCCCTTGAGGGCCGGCTGACGCTCGGTGGCGATCGGCCGGCCCTTATTTTGCCGGCCGGGGGGTTCCTGGAGCGCACCGGCGGCGACTGGGTCATGGTGGTGGACGCGAGTGGCGGCCACGCCGACCGGCGGCGCGTCCGCATCGGCCGCCGCAGCGCCGAACAGGTCGAGGTGCTGGGAGGTCTGAAGCCCGGTGAACGGGTCATCACCTCGGACTACGCCGGGTTCGAAAAGGTCGATCGCGTCATTCTGGCGAAGAAATAGGGGAGGGCCCAGATGCTCAAGCTCACGAACGTCAGCAAGGTCTATCGCACGGCCGAGGTCGAGACCCTGGCCTTGAACGAGATCTCCATGCAGGTGAGGGACGGGGAGTTCGTCGCCATCATGGGTCCGTCGGGCTGCGGCAAGTCGACCTTGCTCAACACCCTGGGCCTGCTCGACACGCCGACCAGCGGGTCCTTCGAGTTCTTCGGCGAGGAGGTGGCCCAGCGCTCGGAGCGCGAACTCACCACCCTGCGCCGCGACCGCATCGGCTTCGTGTTCCAGAGCTTCAACCTGATCGACGACCTGTCGGTGGCGGAGAACGTCGAGGTGGCGCTGCTCTATCGCAAGGTCCCCGCCGCCGACCGCCGCCGCCGGGTCGCCGCGGCCCTGGAGAAGGTCGGCATGGGCCACCGCGCCCGCCACCGCCCGCAACAGCTCTCCGGCGGCCAGCAGCAGCGGGTGGCCGTCGCCCGCGCCCTGGTCTCCCAGCCCAGCCTGATCCTCGCCGACGAACCCACCGGCAACCTCGACACGGTCAACGGAGAGGCGGTGATGACCATGTTGACCGACGCCGCCCGGAGCGGCGTCACGGTGGTGATGGTCACCCACTCCCTGGCCCACGCCGCCGCCGCCCAGCGCACCATCAAGCTGCTCGATGGCCGGGTGGTCTCCGAAACCCTGCTCGCGGCCTGAGGAGGGCGCCCCGATGTTCGGCAACTACCTGGCGGCTTCCATCCGCAATCTGCAGCGTAACGGCTTCTATGCCGCTTTGACCGTCACTGGCCTGACCATCGGCTTCGCCGCCGCCATCCTGATCGGCCTCTACCTGCGGCACGAGCTGACCTACGACCGGTTCATCCCAGGGCACGACCGGGTGTATCTGATCGCAATCAAGGTCATGCCGCATGACAAGCCGGCGACGGAAATCGATGATACCTCAGCCCCCCTGGCCGCGGACCTGAAGCTCGACTTCCCGCAGATCGAGTCGGTCGCGCGCATGGCGTCCGGCGGTTTTCCGCCGACTGTCAAGCGCGGGAACGTCACCACCAGCGAACAGGGTTTCCGCACGGCCGATCCGGATTTCTTCAAGGTGCTTCCTGTGCCCGCCGTGGCGGGCGATCTGGCCCATGCGCTCGACGAGCCGGATGCGGTAGTCCTTTCGCGCTCGGCTGCACGCAGGTACTTCGGCCAGGACGCGCCGCTCGGCGGCCACATGCTGATCAACGGTCGAGCCGTTCACGTCTCGGCTGTCATGGAGGATTTGCCGTCCAATAGCCACCTGACGGGCGAGATTTTCGGCTCCTCGCGCGCGCCGGATTCCTTCATCCGGCAGTTGGACAAGGCCGGCTATTCGGCGAACTCGACGGCGACCTACGTCCGGCTGAAGCCCGGCGCCTCTGCCGCGCAGATGGAGGCGGCCCTGCCGGGCTTCTTCGCGCGACGGATCAAGCCACGCTACGACCAGATCAATCCTGACATGAAGAGCGACCGTTACGAGCTCCAAATGAAGCCGCTGACCGCCATTCATCTGCGGCCGGCGGATGCGGGCGACCTGAAGCCCGGCGCCGACGTGAAGGTGCTGGGCGGTATATGCGTAATCGGGATACTGATCGTGGTGGTGGCCGCGATCAACTTCGTAACCCTCATGACCGCACGCGCCGGCCGCCGAGCGACAGAGGTGGGCATTCGCAAAGCCTTAGGTGCGCAACGGCGTGACCTGATCGTCCAGTTTCTTGCTGAGGCGCTGATCTATGTCGGCGTGGCCCTTGTGCTCGGCATTGCCATTGCAGAGCTGTTGCTGCCCGGCGTCAATGCGGCCCTGCAACGGCACATGACGTTCAACTATCTGCGGGATCCCGCCCTTCTGGCGACCATGCTGGGCGTGGCGGCGGTCACCGGCCTCCTGGCCGGACTATATCCGGCTTTCGTCCTTTCAGCCTTTCGCCCGGCGGCCGTCTTGAAGGGCGGCCCGGTCGCGGGCGCGGGCGGGGCGATCGTGCGTCAGGTTCTGGTGGTGGCGCAGTTCGCGGTGCTGATGATCCTGCTGCTTACGACCCTTACCATTTACCGGCAGACCATGTTCGCGCTCCGTGACGGGACCGGCGTGAAGAAAGAAGGCGTGATGATGCTGTTCGCCTCGCCGTGCACTGAGACCTTGCGCGACGCCATGGCGGCCTTGCCCGGCGTCCGCGGCGCGGCCTGCGCCTCACCCGGTGTGGTCGGGCTAAGTCAGAGCAATGATGTCGTGCGCATAGGCAATCGGACGGAAATGCTTTCCTACGCCCCGGTGGACTTCAATTTTTTCGAGATATATGGCCTTCGCCCCCTGGCTGGCCGCCTGCCGAGCCGGGACCGGCCGACCGATGACGGCGCACGACTGGGGGGCGCGGCCCCGACGGTGGTGCTGAATGAGTCAGCGGCCCGCCGGCTGGGATTCGCCTCGCCGCAGCGCGCGGTCGGCCGACAGCTCAGCTGGCACTATATTAATCAACTTACACTCTCGAATATGAGCCTTTCGATCCCCGCGGTTCAAAACTCCGAGATTGTCGGCGTGGTGCCCGATTTCACGTTTTCGTCGGTACGCCAACGGATTTTGCCGACCTTCTACTACGTGGGTCCGAAGACCGACGTCCTGAACTCGGTGGCCCTCAATGTCCGCGTCGATCCGGCGCAAATCAGTGAAGTATTGCCGCGAATCGATCGGCTATGGGCAAAGATCAACGGGGACGCGCCCCTGCAGCGTTACTCCACCGATCAGTTTCTGCTTCGCCTCTATACCGACAACATTATCCAAGGGGGCTTCATCGCGGTCTGCGCCCTCGTTGCCGTATCCATCGCCTGCCTGGGTCTCTTCGCCCTTTCGGCCTACACGTCCGAGCGACGCACGAAGGAAATCGGCATACGAAAGGCCATGGGCGCGACGTCGGTGGACATCCTTCGGCTGTTGCTGTGGCAGTTCGCCCAGCCTGTCTTTTGGGCCATGCTCTTGGCGTTGCCGTTGGGCTGGCTGGCCATGAACTGGTGGTTGCGCGGCTTCGCCTACCACGTGGACATAGCGCCGTGGACGTTCGCGGCCGCGGGGGGTGCTGGCGTCGCCATCGCGCTGAGCACGGTCTTCATCCACGCCCTGCGCGTAGCCCGCGCCCGGCCCGTGGGCGCGCTGCGCTATGAGTGAGCCAGGGTGACGAACAGCTCGCTCTCGATCGCCCACTGGCCGGTGACCTTGCGCCAGGCGGCCATGTAGGCGCCCGAGGCTCCGCTGCCGGTCCAGCGGCCGGTCTCGGCGGCGCGGTCGCCGGCCTGGGCGATCTCCACGACGTCCGGCGTCCGCACGTACGGCGCGAAACCCGGTTGGCGGAATTGCGCCGCGAAGGCTTGGACGATGGCCTCGGCGCCCAGGATCAGGCCGCCGTCGCCGGTGATCAGGCGCGCGTCGGCGAGGAAGAACGGCCGCAGCCTTGCGGCGTCCCGGGCAACGATCAGCTTGTTGGTCAGGCGCCGCCTGGCCCGGATGGCGCCTTCCGGCGCGGTCATGCCGCGCTCAGGCCGGTTCCGCCGCCAAGCGCTTGTCGAGGTAGGCGCCGACGCGCTGCTCCACGGCGGGCAGGTTTTCCATCCAGAAGTGGGTCGCGCCTTCGACCACATCGTAGTCGATGACGATGCCCTTTTGGGTGCGCAGCTTGGAGACCACGCGCTCCACCTCGATCGGCGGCACCACGCTGTCGGTCCCCCCGTGCAGGATCAGGCCCGACGCCGGGCAGGGGGCCAGGAAGGAGAAGTCATAGGCGTTGGTCGGCGGTGAGACGGAGATGAAGCCGTCGGTCTCCGGCCGGCGCATCAGCAGTTGCATGCCCACCCAGGCGCCGAAGGAGTAGCCGGCCACCCAGCACTGCGAGGCCGCGGGATTGGTGGACTGCAGCCAGTCCAGCGCGGTGGCGGCGTCCGCCAGCTCGCCGATGCCGGAATCGAATTCGCCCTGGCTGCGGCCCACGCCGCGGAAGTTGAACCGCAGGACCGAGAAGCCACGCTTCATGAACAGGTGGTAGAGCTGAACGGTCACCGGATTGTTCATCTGGCCGCCCGCCTTGGGGTGCGGGTGCAGGATCAGGGCGACGGGCGCCGTCTCGGTCTTCCCCTGCGAATAGCGCCCCTCGATCCGCCCGGCGGCGCCGGTCAGAACCACTTCTGGCATATGAACCCTTTCAGCTCAGACCGCCCGCCCCATTTCGGTGGGCCAGGTGGTCTTGAATACTTGACTACAGCGCTAGGTCTTCCTAAGTCGCAACCGCCGGCTGGACCGGTCCCGCGCAAGGCGGCGGCCAATACCATAGGTCGCCTGCGAAACGCGAGAAAACTGCGCACGAGCCAACGGGATCGCATCGCATGCGTCTCTCCACCAAAGGCCGCTACGCCGTGATGGCCATGGCCGACCTCGCCCGGCGGCAGGACGAGCCGTGCCGCGCCGTGGCGCTGGCCGACATCGCCACGCGTCAGGAGATCTCGCTCTCCTACTTGGAACAGCTGTTCGCGCGGCTGCGCCGCAAGGGCCTGGTGCAGAGCGCGCGTGGCCCGGGCGGCGGCTATCGGCTGAGCCGCACGGCGGCGGAGACCTCCATCGCCGAGATCGTCCACGCGGTCGACGAGCCGTTGCGCGCGACCCGCTGCGCCGAGCAGGGCCGGGGCTGCATGCTGAAGGGCGAGCGCTGCCTGACCCATGACCTTTGGGAACACCTGGGCGACCGGATCGAAGACTACCTGGCTTCCGTCAGCCTGGCCGACGTGATCTCCGGACGGCTCCGCACCAACCGGCAGGCCGCATGACCGACTCCGTCTACTTGGATTGCAACGCCACCGCCGTCGTCCGCCCGCAGGCGCGCACGGCCATGGCGTATGCCCTGGAACACGTCGGAAACCCGTCGTCGATTCACGCAGCCGGCCGCGCCGCGCGCGCACTCGTCGAAACCGCGCGGGATCAGGTCGCCGCCCTGGTCGCCGCGCCGGCCTCAACCGTGGTGTTCACCAGCGGTGGCACCGAGGCCAATGCGCTGGCGATCGAGAGCGCCGTCGCCGCCGGCATGCGCCGGCTGATCGTCTCGGCCATCGAGCACGACAGCATCCAGGAAACCGCTCGCGTCCAGGGCGTCGCCGTCGAGGCGTTGCCGGCCCGCGCCGACGGTCAGGCCGACCTCGCCTGGCTCGCTGCGCGGTTCGCGGCCTGGGACCCCGCCGACGGCAGGCCATTCGTGGCCCTGATGCTGGCCAACAACGAGACCGGCGTGATCCAGCCGGTGGCCGAGGCTGCGGCCCTGGTCCGCGCCGCCGACGGCTGGCTGCATGTCGACGCCATCCAGGCGGCGGGCAAGCTGCCCGTCGACAGCCGCTTGCTCGGGGCCGACACGCTCTCGATCTCGGCCCACAAGATCGGTGGCCCGCAGGGCGTGGGCGCGCTCACCTTCGGGCCCCGCGCCACCCTCTCGCGCCGCCAGCACGGCGGGGGCCAGGAACGCGGTCGCCGCGGCGGGACCGAGAACGTCCCCGGCATCTCCGCGTTCGGCGCCGCGGCCGTCGAAGCCCTGAACGGCTTGGAAGAGTTCGGCCGCCGGGCCGCCTGGCGTGACGCCGCCGCTGGACGCCTCAAGGCCGCCGGCGGCGTCGTGATGGGCGAGGCCGCGCCGCGATTGGCCAATACCCTGTGCGTCTCGACGCCGGGCTTTCCGGCGGATGTCCAGGTCATGGGCCTGGATCTCGCCGGCGTGATGGTCAGCGCGGGCTCGGCGTGTTCGTCCGGCAAGGTGAAGGCCTCGCCGGTGCTGGAAGCCATGGGGCAGGGCGACCTCGCCGCCTGCGCCATCCGCGTCAGCGGCGGCTGGAGCACCACCGAGGCCGACTGGAACCGCTTCGTCGAGGCCTGGTCGCAAGCCCACGCCCGCCATGCCGCACGCCATCGCCAGCCCTCGAACCAAACCGTGGGAGCCGCCTGATGGCCGCCGTCCGTCAGACCGTCGAGCACGTCGAGAGCCTCGAGAAGTACAAGCACGGCTTCGTCACCGATATCGAGCAGGATTTCGCGCCCAAGGGCCTGAACGCCGACATCGTGCGCTTCATCTCGGCCAAGAAGAACGAGCCGGACTGGATGCTGGCCTGGCGCCTCGACGCCTTCGAGCGCTGGCAGGCGATGGAGGAGCCGAACTGGGCGAAGGTCTCCTTTCCGCGGATCGACTACCAAGACAGCTACTACTACGCCGCCCCCAAGCCGAAGGCGCAGCTGGGCAGCCTCGACGAGGTCGATCCGGACATACTGGAGACCTACAAGAAGCTCGGCATCCCACTGCGTGAGCAGGAAGTGCTGGCCGGCGTCGTCGGCGCCCCGCGCTATGCGGTGGATGCGGTGTTCGACAGCGTCAGCGTGGTCACCACCTTCAAGAAGGAGCTGGCTCAGGTCGGGGTGATCTTCTGCTCGATGAGCGAGGCGATCCGCGAGCATCCCGAACTGGTCCGGAAGTACCTCGGCTCGGTCGTGCCGGTCAGCGACAACTACTTCGCCTGCCTTAACGCCGCGGTGTTTTCCGATGGCAGCTTCGTCTATGTGCCGCCGGGCGTCCGCTGCCCGATGGAACTCTCCACCTATTTCCGGATCAACGCCGAGAATTCCGGCCAGTTCGAACGCACGCTGATCATCGCCGACCAGGGCGCTTACGTCTCGTACCTGGAGGGCTGCACGGCGCCGATGCGCGACGAGAACCAGCTGCACGCCGCCGTCGTGGAGTTGGTCACCCTCGACGACGCCGAGATCAAATATTCCACGGTCCAGAACTGGTATCCGGGCGATCCGGAGACCGGCAAGGGTGGCATCTACAACTTCGTCACCAAGCGCGCCGACTGCCGCGGCGACCGCTCCAAGGTCTCCTGGACCCAGGTGGAGACCGGCTCGTCGATCACCTGGAAATATCCGTCCTGCATCCTGCGCGGCGACGGCAGCTCGGGCGAGTTCTACTCGATCGCCATCACCAATGGCCGCCAGCAGGCCGACACCGGCACCAAGATGATCCATCTGGGCCGTGACACCCGCTCGCGGATCATCTCCAAGGGGATCAGCGCCGGGCGCTCGTCCAACACCTACCGCGGCCTGGTCTCGGCCCACCCCAAGGCCAAGGGCGCGCGCAACTTCACCCAGTGCGACAGCCTGCTGATCGGCAAGCACTGCGCCGCCCACACCGTGCCCTACATCGAGGCCCGCAACGGCCAGGCGAAGTTCGAGCACGAGGCGACCACGACGCGGCTGTCCGAAGACCAGCTGTTCTACGTTATGCAACGCGGGCTTTCGCAGGAGGAGGCGGTGCAACTGCTGGTCAACGGCTTCGTCAAGGACGTGCTGCAGGAGCTGCCCATGGAGTTCGCCGTGGAGGCCCAGAAACTGGTGGCCATCTCGCTGGAAGGAAGCGTCGGATGACGTCGAAGACCAAGCCAAACCTGCTGTCCTTCAAGGCAGCCTTCGAGGTCGAGCAAGCCCGCCGCGAGACGGAGCGCCGCGAGCGCGAGGACGCCGAGCGGCGGCAGCAGGAAGAGGATCTGGCCCGCGCCGAGGAACTCTATGCCGCCCTGGCCGGCGAGCCGGAGTTCCTGGCCAAGCATGCCCTGACAGTCGATCGCCGCCGCTACACGGTCTCCCTCGATCACGCCGATTTTCGGATCGCCGCCTATTTCGAGGCCGGCCAGGCCAACGTCACCGCCGCCGACAAGCGCACCACGCTCCCGGGCGCCACGGCGCCCCGCAAGCGCGAGAGCGTCGATAGCGTCGCCGAGGCGCTCGGCGTCATGGCCCAGTACCTGGTGGATGAGACCCGCTGATGTTGAAGGTCGAAAACCTGCACGCCGCCATCGGCGGCAAGGAGATCCTGAAAGGGCTCTCGCTAGAGGTCCCCGCGGGCGAGGTGCACGCCATCATGGGGCCGAACGGGGCGGGGAAATCGACCCTGTCCTACGTGCTCACCGGCCGCGACGGCTATGAGGTGACGCAAGGCTCGGCGACCCTCGACGGCGAGAACCTGCTGGCGCTGGCCCCCGATGAGCGCGCCGCGCGCGGGGTCTTCCTGTCATTCCAGTATCCATTGGAGATTCCCGGCGTGCCTGCGCTGACCTTCATCCGCACGGCGCTGAACGCCCAACGCCGCGCCCGCCGCGAACCCGAGGTGACGGCGCCGGAATTCCTGAAGCTGGCCCGCGCGCGGTCCACCGACCTGAAGATCGACTTCGACATGCTGAAGCGCGCGCTGAACGTCGGCTTCTCGGGCGGGGAGAAGAAGCGGATGGAAATCCTTCAAATGGCGATGCTTTCGCCGCGATTCCTGATCTTGGACGAGACCGACAGCGGCCTCGACATCGACGCGCTTCGCATCGTCTCCGACGGCGTCAACGGCCTGCGCAGCCCGAACCGCGCGATGCTGGTGATCACCCATTACCAGCGGCTCTTGGACTATATCAAACCCGACCGGGTGCACGTGCTGGCGGGCGGCCGTATCGTCGCGTCCGGCGGTCCCGAGCTGGCCCACGAACTGGAGCGCGAAGGTTACGAGCGCTACGAGCGGGCCGCTTGACCGTCGCAGCCGCCATACGCGCCCGCGACGTCGCTGAGCTGCCGGGCAAGCGCGACGAGGACTGGCGCTGGACCGATCTGCGAGGCCTGATCCGCTCTCTGCCGGCGCCCTCTGCCGAGGCGGCGGTCGCGGGGCCGGGCCCCTTCGACGCCCTCGGCCATGAGGTGCGCTTGATCGTCAACGGTCGCGGCGGCGCGCCAATCGTCGTGGCCGCCGGCCAGTCGTCGGTGGTCGCCCTGCGGTTCGTCGCGCAGGGCGCCGGCTCTCATACGGCGGCGGCGGAGATCGTGGTGGGCGACAAGGGCCGCCTGCAGCTCCTTGAAAGCTATGAAAGCGACGGCGGCTCCGTTGCCCAAGCCTCGTTGAAGATCGCGCTGGCGCCCGGCGCCTCGGTCGAGCGGATCGTGCTGGCGCAGGAGGGAGCCGACGCCGTCTCGGTCAGTCAGGCGCAGGTGGTGCTCGCCCCCGGCGCGACCTTCCACCAGACCGTCGCCGCCTCCGGCGCGCGCCGCCAGCGGCTGGAAACCCGCGTGCTGCACCCCGGCGGCGGCGCCGAATTGCGTCTCGACGGCCTCTACCTGCTGGCCGGGAAGGCCCATTGCGATCAAACCACCGTCGTCACCCACGCGGGCCCGGATGGTGTCACGACCCAGCTGACCAAAGGCGTCGTTCGCGACCAGGCGCGTGGCGTCTTCCAGGGCCGCATCGTGGTGGAGGAAGGCGCCGACCGCACCGACGCCCGCATGGGCCACCACGCCCTGATCCTCTCCGACCGCGCCGAGGTGGACGCCAAGCCGGAGCTGGAGATCTACGCCGACGACGTGGCCTGCGCGCATGGCAATACGGTCGGCGCGCTGGACGAGGACGCCCTGTTCTACGCCCGCCAACGCGGCATGCCGGAGGCCGGGGCCCGCGCCCTGCTGACCGAAGCCTTCATCGGCGAGGTCGTCGACCGCATCCGCCACGAAGGCGCCCGCGACGTGGTCCGCGCCTGGGCGGCGCAACGGCTGAGGGAACGACCATGACCTTCGACGCCGAAGCGATCCGCGCCGAGTTCCCGATCCTGCGCCGGCAGGTGAACGGCCAGCCGCTGGTCTATCTGGACTCCGCCGCCTCCGCGCAGAAGCCGCGCGCGGTGATCGAGGCCATGACCCACGCCATGGAGCACAGCTACGCCAACGTGCACCGCGGCCTGCACACGCTCGCCAACGAGACTACCGAGGCCTATGAGGCGGCCCGCCAGAAGGTGGCGGCGTTCCTCGGCGCCGAGCCTGCCGAGATCGTCTTCACCAGAGGCGGCACTGAGGCGATCAACCTGGTGGCCGCGGGCCTGGGCGCCAGCCTGAACGCCGGCGACGAGATCTTGCTCTCCGAGATGGAACACCACGCCAACATCGTGCCCTGGCACTTCCTTCGCGAGCGCCTAGGGGTGGTCCTGAAGTTCACGCCGGTGACCGACGACGGGCGCCTGGACGTGGAGGCCTTCAAGGGCCTGCTCGGCGAGCGCACCCGGGTGGTGGCGCTGACCCACATGTCCAATGTCCTGGGCACGGTGAACCCGGTCGCCGAGTTGACCCGGCTGGCCCATGACGTGGGCGCTCTGGTCCTGCTCGACGGCTGCCAGGCCATCGTCCACCAGAGCGTGGACGTGAAGGCGCTGGACGTCGACTTCTACGCCTTCTCCGGCCACAAGCTCTATGGGCCTACGGGTATCGGCGTGCTTTACGGCAAGACCGCGCGGCTGGCCGCGCTGCCGCCCTATCAGGGCGGTGGCGAGATGATCGGCAATGTGGGGCTCGACGCCATTACCTATGCCGATCCGCCGCATCGCTTCGAAGCGGGCACGCCACCAATCCTGGAGGCGATCGGTCTGGGCGCCGCCATCGACTGGCTTGCAGGCCTCGACCGAGCCGCCGGCGCCGCGCACGAGCACGCCCTCTACGACCACGTCCGCGAACGACTGAACGGCGCCAACTGGCTGCGCGTTCTGGGCGAGGCTTCCGGCAAGGGCGCGATTCTCTCGTTTATCGTCGACGGGGCGCATGCGCACGACGTGGCCCAGATCCTCGACCGATACGGGGTGGCGGTCCGCGCCGGGACCCACTGCGCCGAGCCGCTGATGAAACGCTTTGGCGTCACATCGAGCGCGCGCGCGTCCTTCGCCCTATATAACACCCATGCGGAGGCGGACGCCTTCGTGGACGCGCTGATCAAGACCCAAGCCTTCTTTGCTTAAACATGGCCTTCCTTGCTTAAGATGACCCCGATGGACGACGCCGCCAGCCTCGATGCGAGAACCACGACCCCGCTGCCGCAGGGGGAACTCGACATCCTGACCGACAAGCTGATCGAACAGTTGAAGACCGTCTTCGATCCGGAAATCCCGGTCGACATCTACGAGCTTGGCTTGATCTACAAGGTCGACGTCTCCGATGATAAGGACGTGGTCATCGACATGACCTTGACCGCACCGGGCTGCCCGGTGGCCGGGGACATGCCGGGCTGGGTCGAGGACGCGATCCGGACGATCCCGGAGGTCAGATCGTGCAAGGTGGAGCTGGTGTTCGAACCGCCATGGGACCCCTCCCGAATGTCCGACGAGGCCAAGCTGCAGTTGAACATGTTCTGATGGATCTCAACGTCACAACCTCTCCGCGGGTGCGGCGCGAACGGCCGAAGGTGGTCTCCCTCACCGAGGCCGCTGCCGGGCGCGTCCGCGAGATCATGGCCAAGGCCGAGAAGCCCTATGCGGGTCTGCGCGTGGGCGTGAAGAATGGCGGCTGCGCGGGCCAGGAGTACGTCCTGGAATACGCCGAGGCGGCCGGGCCTATGGACGAGGTCGTCGAGGACAAGGGCGTCACCATCCTGGTGGAACCCAAGGCCGTGCTGTTCCTGATCGGCACGGTCATCGATTACGACGTGACCCGCCTGGCGGCCAAGTTCACCTTCCGCAACCCCAACGAGACCGACGCTTGCGGCTGCGGCGAGAGCGTCACCATCGAGCCGGCCATGCCCGACGGAAACTAGCCGCGCCGCGCGCTGCGCAGGGTCTCGGCGCCCAGCGCAAGCGCCGCCAGGATCAGCGGCAGGATGTAATAGGTGAGGCGATAGCCGAGGAAGGCCGCGGCCAGCGCCGCGGGTTCGATACCCGGCAACAACGCCGCCATGGCGCTTTCGAAGACGCCCGCGCCGCCCGGCACCGAGGAGGCGAGCCCGACAGTGCACGCCACCGCATAGGCGCCAACAAAAGTGACGTAGCTCGGGCCGCCGTGCGGCAGCAGAATCCACAGGATCGCGGCGGCGATGCCGTTGTCGACGACCCCCAGCACCAGTTGTGACAGCGCGTCGCGCAAGCTGGGAAGGGTGACGCTGCGCCCGAACGCGCTGATCGGTCTCCGTCGCAATGCACAGAGCGATACGTAGCCGGCGGCGAGCGCCAGCAGGACGACACCCAGGATCCGCGCCGCCAGAGGGGGAATTGCGGTGCGCGTCAGGTCCGCGTGCGAGGCCAGCAAGAGCCCGGCGCCTGACAGTGCGGCCAGACCGACGCCGAACGACGCAGCCGCAAACAGGGTGGTGCCCGCCACCTGGGTCAGGCTGACGCCATAGCGGTCGTAGAACCGCGCCCTGATGGCGCCGGAGATAAGCAGGTTTGCGCCGATCGCATGGGCGATCGCGTTGGCGAGGAACGACCCCAACTGGGTGGCCGCCAACGGCACCCGGGCGCCGGTCCACCGCAGGCCGACCCACTCGATCGCCCCCATCAGGAGGAAGCTCACCGCGGAAAGCGCCAGCGCCAATCCGATGGACGGCGCGCCCCAGCCCGACATGGCCGTACTGACGGCGGAGAAGCTCAGCTTGTGGAACTCGCGCCACAGCACCCAGGCCGCCGCCACCAGCATGACCGGCGGCACGATCCGCAGCGCCAGGCCGACCCAGCGCGCGAGCCGCGGATGGGGCCGGGACCGGTCGTGCGCCAGCTCCACCTTGAGGGGCTCAGGCGGTGCGGAGCGGGTCAGGTGAGGCGTGGTCACGGCGGGCGCAGTTTCTGTTGAGTCGGGCAGCCGAGTCAGGGCGGCAACGGCCGCCCGGTTCCCGGCGCATAGGGAACCGAAGCTCACGGTGCAGGTTCTTTCGCCCACAGGCAGGACAACAAGGAGACGCGCCATGGCTCGTGAAGACTGGCATGACCGCGAGGACGAGCGCCGCCGTACGGCGGCGCGCGGCCGGGACCGCGACGACTTCGGCCAGGTCGACTATTCCGAGGACTATGGCTACGACCCGCGGAGCCGCACCGGCTACCGGACCGACGATGGCCGCCGGACCCCCGACGACTTTGGCCAGGCAGACTATTCGACCGACTACGGTTACGACTCGGACGGCCGCCGGGCCTATCGACACCCTTCCGAGGGCGATCGTGACTACGGCCGACGCATGGACGAAGGCGACTATCCGCGGTCCGAGCCCCCCCGCTCCTGGATGGACCGAGCGGGCGCCTTCTTCTCCCCGGGGCCGCGGGAGCCCGAGGCGGAAAGCCGCGCGCGCCGCCGTCGGGGGCCGTCGGACCGAGTGCTCTGGGCGGTGATCGTCGAGCGGTTGGAAGACGAGCGCGGCCTCGACCTACGCGGCGTCGAAGTGATCGTTGAAGACGCCGAGGTCACTCTCAACGGCAAGGTGCGCCACAAGGCCGACCGGCGCCGCATCGAGGACGTCGCCGACATTGACGGCGTGCGCCACGTGCAGAACAACCTGCGCGTCCACGACCACGGGCACTGGACGTTCCTCTAGGGACGTGGCCATGCGCCCGCGAACCCCGAATATGCGCGGACCTGTTTCATGGGCGTAAGCAAGCCAGTCCGCGTGACCATTCCACACCAGCTCGGCCGCGCCGAGGCCCGCAGGCGGGTGGATGAGGGTTTCGCGGACCTGTCGCGTCACCTGGGCGGCGCGGCCGGGGCTTTGGACAAGCGCTGGGATGGCGACCGCCTGAGTTTCGCCTTCACCTCCCTGGGCCAATCAATCTCCGGTTACGTCGCCGTCGCGGAGACGGACGTGACCATCGAGGTGCTGCTTCCCGGCGTCCTGGCGATGATCGCGGGCAAGGTGCAGGGGACGCTTCGCAAGGAAGGGCAGCTGTTGCTCACCCGGAAATAGAGGGCAACTCAAGCCTGACCTTTGGGGTTTCATCTGTGAGATAGATGTCGAGGAGACAGTCATGCCCCGCAAGTCGTCCGATCAGGAGGAGAAGCGCGCGTTCACGCACGGGTCCGGCGGCGCCAATGCCGACATGGCGGTAGAGGCCGCCCCGATCCACGAAGATCGCCACATCGAAACGCCGCATTCGCGCGAGGTCGAACCCCTGAAGGAGGGGGAAAAGCACGACCACTTGGCCTCCCGCGAAAAGAACGTCGAAGACCGCCAGGAGGCCCTGCTGGACGAAGCTATCGAAGAGACTTTCCCCAGCAGCGACCCGATCAGCCCCAAGCACATCACCTGAGGTGATCCCTCAGGAGCCGGCCGTCAGAGCCTCGTAGGCCTCCTGCGCCTGCAGCCACTCGCGCTCGGCGGCGTCCACGGCGGCCTGGGCAGCGTCGCGGCGGCGGCCGATATCGGCGGCCGTCGCCGGATTCCTGGTGAACACAGCCGGATCCGTGAGCCGCGCGTCGATCTCGGCCAGAGCCTGCGCCGCGCGACCCAGGGCGGCTTCGGCGGCCTCGGCCCGGCGGCGAGCCGTGCCAGTGGGGATCCTGGCGCGGGTGGGCGGCGGCGCCGCCTTTGCAGGCTCTGCGGCCACCTGGGTCGGCGCGCGTGCGGCCACGCGGGCCCGGTCGAGGACGAACCTGGCATAGTCCTCCATGTCGCCGTCGAAAGGCTGGATGCCGCCATCGGCCGCCAGCCATAGCCGGTCGGCCACCAGTTCCATCAGCGACCGGTCGTGGGTGATCAGGATCACGGCGCCTTCGTAGTCGTTGAGCGCGTCCAGCAGGGCGCGGCGGCTGTCGATGTCCAGGTGGTTGGTCGGCTCGTCCAGGATCAGCAGGTGCGGCGCCTCCATGGCCACCATGTTGAGCAGCAGCCGCGCCCGCTCGCCGCCGGAAAGGTTGGCGACCGTGGTCTCCACCTTGTCGTAGCCGAGGCCGAATTGGGCCAGCCTTGAGCGTCTTTGGGCTTCGCTCGACTGAGGCAGCGCCCGGCGGATGATCTCCAGCGGGGTGTCAGTGGGATCCATCGCCTCGATCTGGTGTTGGTGGAACCAGCCGACCTTGAGGCGCGACGAGCGCAGCAGGGTCCCGGTCTCGACGTCCAGCGCGCCGGCCACAAGCTTGGCGAAGGTCGATTTGCCTGCGCCGTTGACCCCCAGCAGGCCGATGCGGTCGTCGATATCCAGCCGCAGGTTCAGCCTCTTCAGGATCGGCGGCCCGCCATAGCCGACGTTGGCGTCCTCCAGCCGGATCAGCGGCGGGGGCAGGGGGCGTTCCGGCGAAGGCAGGGAGAACGGCGCCACGCGGTCTTCGATGATGTTGGAGACCGGCGGCAGCTTGGCGATCATCTTCAGGCGCGACTGGGCCTGAGTCGCCTTTGACGCCTTGGCGCGGAAGCGGTCGACGAAGGACTGCATGTGGGCCCGTTTGGCCTCGATCTTCACCCGCATGGCTTCCTGCAGGCGCAGCTTTTCGGTGACCTGGGTCTCGAAGCTGTCGTAGCCGCCGACATAGAGGTCGAGCTTGCCGTCCTTCAGATGCAGGATGTGGTCGACGGAGTTGTTCAACAGCTCGCGGTCGTGGCTGATCACCATGGCGGTGTGCGGGTATTTCTTCAGCCGCGCCTCCAGCCACAGGGCTCCTTCCAGGTCGAGGTAGTTCGTCGGCTCGTCCAACAGCAGCAGGTCGGGGGCGGCGAACAGCGAGGCGGCCAGCGCAACCCGCATCCGCCAGCCGCCCGAGAACTCCGCCATCGGCCGGGCGAGGTCGGTGTTGGAAAAGCCCAGGCCGGCCAGGATCTCGGCCGCCCGCGACGGGGCGCGGTCGGCGTCGATCTCGATCAGCCGCGTGTAGATGTCCCCCATGTGCTCAGGCTCGGCTGTTTCCAGGTCGGCCAGCAGGGTCGCGCGCTCGACATCGGCGGCTAGCACCGTGTCGAGCAGCGGCACGGGCGTCGCCGGATGCTCCTGGTCGACCGAGCCGATGCGGGCGGCGCGCGGCAGGCCGATCTCGCCCGAACCAAGCACCAGCTGGTTCAGGATCAGCTTGAACAGCGTCGATTTGCCGACGCCGTTGCGGCCAACCAGGCCCACCTTGGCGTCCTTGGGCAGGCTGACGGTCGCCTGGTCGAAGAACCGGCGGCCCCAGGCGTCGAATACGAGGTCTTTGATTTGCAGCATTTGGGAATCGCGAACAGGGCGCGGACCAGCGTGCGCCGGACCTGCGGAAAACGGGATAGGTCAGGGATTGAGGCGCCGCGCCGCCGCCTGACCGGGCGGGTCCATAGCAGACCCCCGCGCCCGCGTCATGCCGATCCGGCCGTCTTGTGGCTGCTGACGCCTTGGCGAGCGGCGGCGGGGCGGCTATAGAGCCCGCCACCTCGCGGCGCGCCGCTTGAACTCCCTTCCGTCCAGAGACGCAAAGAGACCATGACCGAACGCACCTTCTCGATCATCAAGCCGGACGCCACCAGGCGCAACCTGACCGGAAAGGTCAACGCGGTGATCGAGGACGCCGGACTGCGCATTGTCGCCCAGCGTCGCATCCGCATGACCGAAGCCCAGGCCAGGAAGTTCTACGAAGTGCACGCCGCGCGCCCGTTCTACAGGGAGCTGGTGGATTTCATGATGTCCGCGCCGGTCGTGGTCCAGGTGCTCGAAGGCCCCAACGCGGTCGCCAAATATCGTGAGGTGATGGGTGCGACGAACCCCGCCGACGCTGCGCCTGGCACCATCCGCAAACTGTATGCCGAAAGCGTTGGAGAGAACTCCGTGCACGGCTCGGACAGCGCGGAGAACGCGGCGCTGGAGATCGCGCAATTCTTCGACGCAGGCGACATTGTCGGCTGAGATCGGCAACCCATATTCGGTTGGCGGGGTTCTCCCCGCCTGACATCCAATCCATTCGAAAGTCGTGATGAGAGAAGACAAGATCGGGGGCTTCAACGAGCGCCTCGCCTCCCAGGCCGAAGCCCGCAGGGCTCTGCTGGAAAAATTCAAACCGAAACCGACGGTGCAAGCCGAGGTCCTTGAGACCCGCGCCCAGCGCAAGGTCCGCGAAGTCGAAGAAGTCCGCGCCAAGCGAGCCGCCGACAAGGAAGCCGCCCGCCTGAAGGCTGAGGCTGACGCCGAAGCCGCGCGCCTGGCTCTCGCTAACAACGAAGAGGCGCAGCTTGAGATGAAGCGCCAGGACCGTAAGGACCGCAAGGCCGCCGCCAAGGCCGAGGCCCGCGCCAAGCGCGAAGCCAAGTCCGCCCAGCGCCGAGGCTAGTCTTCCGGCTCGCCGGTGAGCTTGCGGGACAGGTCGCCGTAGTAGCCCTGGATCAAAAGTTCGACGGTGTCGCCGCGCTCTTCGGCCTCGAAGGCCATACCCTTCGCCATCTGGATAGCGGCAGAGCGGCTGAGGCCGTGTTCGATCGCTTCTCCGTTGGAGAAGACGGTCCACTGGCCATCCTTCAGCGTCACCGCGTATTGAACCATGGATGCTCAGTCCCTCGCTGGAGCGTGAGCGCTGAACTACGGCGAAGGTTCCGCCAGCAGCTCCACGGGGCGCCCGTGCGCAGTCCCCCTATAGGCGTTCTCCCAGGCCTGCTTGCGTTCGGCGAGGTCCCGGCCGGTTGTGAGCCGCTTGGCCGTGACGAGATCCTCCAGCGCCGCCAGCCAGTGTTCGTAGTAACGCGAGCCGTCGTCGTCCGGCCCGGCCGAGTCCAGCCGCGCCGACAGCGCCCGCGCCCATTCCGACCAGGCGAACGCGCCCTGCGCGTGCAACTGCAGGGCGAGCGCAAACGCCTGGGCTTGCCAGGGCTCGGAGAACACCGGCCCGCTCTCGCCGCGCGGCAGCCGGGGCAGGGCAAGCAGGTCAGGCGGATTCAAGGTAGGGCTCCCACAGGTCGAGGCAGACGCTGTCGCGGGGATTGCCGGCCGCGCCCCACAGCTCGCGCGCCGCAAAGCGCACCGTGTAGAGCGGTCGCGGGTCCTCGCCCTGGCCATGGGCGTTGGAATCCGGGAACACATGGACGCCGCGCCGCGCCAGGATCATCCCTTGCCGGCCACGTACATAGCGCGGCAGGCGCGTGTGGCCTGGTGGAGTGAGGTTGCGGGCGCGAACCGCATCGCCCTCGACGAATCGCGGGGCCGGCCCCTCGCGGAGGTAGGAGCCTCGGCGGGTCAGGCGCTGGGTCACCGCCGCGGCCGGCAGGTGCGGGGTTCCCTTCACGAAGCCCGGGTCGGCCCGGCCGCTGACGATCTCGGCGCGTGTCGCAAGGCCGTGCGCGACCAGCAGGTCGGTGAGCGCGCGGAACCACTTCTCATAGTAGCTCATCGCCAGGTACTCGGGCCCCGGGATCAGCTCGCGCTGATGGCGCCCGGCGTCGATGTTACTGCGGGTCGGGGAGGCGACGCTCAGCGCATGCACCCGGCCCTCCCAAGCGTGGTGGAAGACCGGCTCATGGGGTTCAGGCGTCACGTCCCCCAGGTTCACCATCCCGCCCATGTCGTGGACGCCGTTCACAGCCTGGCCGTCCCGATCATGCCGTCTCGGGTGACCAGGGCCGCCAAAGCGTCCTCGCCCAGGTTCTCGGTCCCGACAGGGCGTTCGGGCACGACGAGGTAGCGGATCTCGGCGGTGGAATCCCAGACCCGGACTTCGATCTCGTCGGGGAGCGCCGTCCCGAACTCGGCGATCACGCCGCGCGGGTCGATCACGGCGCGTGAGCGGTAGGGCGCTGACTTGTACCAGACCGGGGGCAAACCCAGCACCGGCCAAGGATAGCAGGAGCACAGCGTACAGACGACGAGGTTGTGGATGGCCGGCGTGTTCGCGATCGCCACCATGTGTTCGCCTTGTCCGCCCGTGTAGCCTAGCTCGGCGATGGCCGCGGTGGCGTCGGCCATCAGGCGCGCCTTGTAGGCCGGATCGGTCCAGGCGCGGGCCACCACGCGCGCGCCGTTGCGCGGCCCCACCTTGTGTTCGAAGTGATCCACGATGGCGTCGAGGGCGGCCGGATCGACCAGCCCCTTCTCGACCATCAGCGACTCCAGCGCCTTCACCCTGAGCGCCATGTCGGAGGGCGGAGCCTGCCCGTGGTCGTGCTCGTGTTCGTCGTGATCGTGCGCCATGCGGGGAAATTGGCCCAGGCGCGTCAAAAGGTGAAGGGCCGGAGGTGACCGGAGGCCCATCTCCTGCAATGCTGTGCTGGCTGGAGGCTCGCAGGCCATGGCCACGCCGCACCTGATCTATTTCTCCGACCCTATGTGCTCCTGGTGCTACGGCTTTTCGCCGGTCATCGAAGACATCCGCCGCACCTTCGGCCACGCCCTGCCGGTGCGGGTGGTGATGGGGGGCCTTCGGCCCGGCACGGAGACGCCCATGACCGAAGAGGCCAAGCTGGAGATCGCCGACCACTGGACCCATGTCCACGAGGCGACTGGGCTGCCCTTCAATGGGGCGGGCATGTCCGCGCCCGGCTTCGTCTACGACACCGACCCGGCCGCCCGCGCCGTGGTGGTGGCCCGCCGCGATGGCGAGGAGATGGCCGCCGCCTTCCTGACCCGGACGCAGCAGGCCTTCTATGCCGAGGGGCGCGACGTCACGACGGCCGATGTGCTCGCCGACCTCGCCGAGGAGTTGGGGATCGAGCGAGAGCCGTTCCTGCACGCCTGGTCCAGCGAAGAGGCCAAGGAGGAAACCTGGCGCGACTACGCCATCTCCCAGCGCGCCGGGGTGACCGGCTTCCCGACCCTGGTGGCCGGCCCCAACGACGAGGGCGTTTACGGTGTCGTCACCCGCGGTTATGCGCCCGGCGAGCAGGTGGTGACCATCCTCAAGGAATGGCTGGAGCGGATCGCCACCTGAGCTACTTCATGCGCGGCGGCGGGGCGTGGCCAAGTTCCTCGATGAGCTTGGTGAGGAGGTAGAGCCTGGGCGTCAGCGAGCCCAGCACCAGGTATTCGGTGTCGGCATGGAAGCCGCCGGCCGCCGGGCCCAGGCCGTCGAGGGCCGGGACTCCGGCCTCGGCCGCCAGGGCCGACTCCGACGCCCCGCCGTTGCCGCCGCGGGTGATCTTCAGCCCGAGGCCCGCATAGATCGCCTGCGCCTGGGCGGCGAGCGCATTGGTGCCGGGATTGTCCGCCAGGGGCGGGAACGCGGGTTCGGTGGTGATCGCGACCTTAGTGTCGGGGACCATGGTCGTCTGGGCGTTCTTCTGCAACGTCGCCATGACCTTCGCAAAGTCGGCCTGGTCGCGAACCCGGACGTTGATGTCCGCCGAGGCATGTTCCGGAATGATGTTGGCGCGTGTGCCGGCCTGCATGAGGGTCAGGTTGGCGGTAAGTCCGTCGCCGGATTTCGGGAAGACGTCGTCGGCCTGGATCTGGTGGATCAGCTCGGTGGCCGCGTTGCGCCCCTCTTGCGGAGCGATGCCAGCGTGGGCCGCGCGGCCCTTCACGTCGATATGGAAGGTGGCGCTGCCCTTGCGCCAGACGGTCATCACGTCGGGCGTGTCGCCGGGTTCCAGATTCAGCTCCACGTCGGAGGCGCGGACCAGGCGGTCGATCAGCTTGCGCGTGCCGGGCGAGCCGCGCTCCTCTGAGGTCTCGATCAAGAAGACGATCTGCTTGAAATCGTTGAAGCCGAGGTCGTGCAGGATCTGCAGGGCATAGACGCCTTCGACGACGCCACCCTTCTCATCCGAGACGCCTGGACCGTACGCCTTCTCCGCATCCATACGGAACGGCCGTGTGGCCACTGTGCCCGGTCCGAACACCGTGTCGATGTGGCCGATCAGCAGGATGCGGCCCTTACCGGTTCCGGTCAGGGTCGCGACCGTGTTCTCGGGCAAGCCTTCCGCCTCTGCCTTCACGCTCTCAACGGAGAAACCCAGGGCCTTGAGCCGCGCCGCGAGGATCGCGGCGACCTTGCGCCCGCCCGCCACGTCGCCGGTGCCCGAATCGACATCGACCACCTGCTGGAGGAGCTTGAGCTGCGCGGGCCTGGCCGCTTCGGCCGCGGCCCAGACCTTGGCGTCCCTGGCCGCGGGCCTGGGCGACGCCTGGACGCCCGAG
>JBIOED010000004.1:0-54756 GCA_044445675.1 Caulobacterales bacterium
GACCCGATCGATCGCCCGCGAGATGGCGCCTTAGACAGGAGTTCCAATGAAGCTTGCGTCCCTGAAGGGCGGCCGCGACGGGCGGCTGGTGGTGGTCTCCAACGACCTCGCCTGGTTCACCGAAGCGCACCATATCGCCCCTACCTTGCAGGCGGCGCTCGACCATTGGGAGGGTTGCGCGCCAGCGCTCCGGGGCCTGGCGGAAATGCTGGAGCACGGCTCAGCGCCGCGCGAACGCTTCCATGAGCACCAGGCGGCCAGCCCGTTGCCGCGCGCCTACCAATGGGCCGACGGTTCGGCCTATGTGAACCATGTGGCGCTGGTCCGGCAGGCCCGCGGCGCCGAGATGCCGCAGAGCTTCTGGACCGATCCCCTGATGTACCAGGGCGGCTCCGACGGCTTCCTCGGCCCGCGAGATCCGATCCCCCTTGCCGACGAGGCCTGGGGGCTGGATTTGGAGGGCGAGGTGGCGGTGATCACCGGCGACGTGCCGCAAGGCGCCAGCCGCGAGCGGGCGCTGGCCGCCGTGCGCCTGGTGATGCTCTGCAACGACGTCTCCTTGCGCAACCTGATCCCGGGCGAACTCGCCAAGGGCTTCGGCTTCTTCCAGGCGAAGCCGGCCTCGGCCTTCTCGCCGGTGGCGGTCACCCCCGACGACCTGCCCGGTTGGAAGGACGGCAAGCTGTCGGGCGCGCTCTCCGTCGAGTTGAACGGAAAGCCGCTGGGCGAGGCCGACGCCGGCGTCGACATGACCTTCGATTTCGGCACCCTGGTCGCCCACGCCGCCAAGACGCGCGCGCTGTCGGCCGGCTCCATCGTGGGGTCCGGCACCGTCTCCAACCGCAGCCCGGACGGCGGGCCGGGCAAGCCGGTGGCGGAGGGCGGCGTCGGCTACTCCTGCCTTGCGGAGATCCGCACCATCGAGACGATCGCCTCGGGCGCGCCCACGACGCCGTTCCTCAGCGCCGGCGACACCGTGCGCATCGAGATGCGCGACGCCAGGCGGCACTCGATCTTCGGCGCCATCGAGCAGGCGGTGGTCGCCGTATGAGCCCAAGGGGCCGGGGCGCGCTGGGCCGGGCGGACGAGGATCTGCGGCTCGACGCCTACCTGCCCTATCGGCTCTCGGTCGCCTCCAACGCGGTCTCGGGCCTGATCGCGCGCGCCTACCAGGACCGCTTCGGCCTGACGGTGCCGCAATGGCGGTTGATCTGCGTGCTGGCGGAGGACGGCGGCCTGACCCAGGGCCAGCTCGTGGCGCGCACGGTGATGGACAAGGTGACGGTGAGCCGGGCGGCGCAGGGGCTGTTGAACCGGCATCTCGTCGCGCGTTCGGAGCACCAGGCCGATGGCCGCAGCCACGTGCTCGCCCTCACCTCGGAGGGCGGCGGCATGTACGCCGAGATCGCGCCGCTGGCGCTCGCCTATGAGGCCGCCCTGATCGCCGGCCTCGCGCCCGATGAGGTGGCCCTGCTCAAGCGCCTGCTCACGCGCCTGCAGTCGTCGGCGGGACAGCTCGCCGGGGAAGCCAATCCTAGGCCGGCGATAGCCTAGTGTGCTGGATCTGAAGTTCGCCTGCTCCACGGGCCGCGCGCGGAGCGAACTTCAGATCCAAGAAGCACACTAGAAACATAGACTTGCTAGTGTCCTCCTCGATTCCGAAGTTCGCCAAAGCCTGCCGCAAGTGCTTGCGAACTTCGGAATCGGGACACTAGTGGACGTAGGTCGGTTCCCGGACCACGCCCCAGCGGTGCGAACCTTCGCCGAACGGCAGGTGAAAGCCGTAGGCGGCTCGCCGGCGCTCGTCGCGCCAGTTCTCCTCGAAGGAAAGGATCAGCGACGCCTGCAGATCCTCGGGGATCTGCCGGGTGTCGTGCCCCAGCTTCTTGGCCACGGTTTCGATGACCATCGCGCGGTGCGCTTCGCCGCCGAGCGACAGGAGGGCCTCGCGAACGCGTTTGGCGAGGGTTTGGGTTCCGCGCACCGGCCTTTTGCCGGCGGCTGTTTCGAGGACATTCACAGGCGTTTTCTCCATGATGCTGGAAGCCTGCGCCCGCCGCGTTTAGCGCGCGGTTAAAAGGCAGGTTGAATTCTCGGTTAAAACGCAACTCCAAGTTTCGCCGCGAATCACCGCGGCCGGGGCTCAGCCCAGCCCGAAAGCTCGCGCGGCCTGGTAGACGATCAGCGCGCCCAGGTAAGCCAGAGCGGTCATGTAGACCAGCATCACCCCCGGCCAGAGCCAGGAGTTGGTCTCGCGTTTCACCACCCCGATGGTCGACGCGCACTGCGGGGCGAAGACATACCAGGCGAGGAAGGCCAGGCCGGTGGCGATCGACCAGTGATGCTGCAAGGTGGTGGCCAGCGCGCCCGGCGAGGCGTCGGCGGCGCCGATGGCGTAGACCGTGCCGAGCGCGGCCACCGCGACCTCGCGCGCCGCGAAGCCCGGGATCAGGGCGACGGTCATCTGCCAGTTGAAGCCGATCGGCGCGAGCACGGGCTGCAGCAGGTGGCCGATGCGGCCGGCGAGGCTGTAGTTGATCGCCGGATCCGTGGCGCCGGCCGGCGCGCCGGGGAAGGACGACAGGAACCAGACCAGGATCATCATCGGAAAGATGATCGTGCCGGCCCGCGTGATGAAGATCTTGCCGCGCAGGTAGAGGCTGCGCGCGACGTTCACCGGATCGGGTAGCTTGTAGGTCGGAAGCTCCATCAGGAACGGCTCGACGGCGCCGCGCCAGAACAGCCGCCGGGTGATGAAGGAAACGCCCAGCGCGCTGACGATGCCGGTGGCGTAGAGGCCGAACATGACCAGGCCCGGCAGGCTTAGGACGCCCGCCACGCTGCGGTTCGGGATGAAGGCCGAGATGATCAGGGTGTAGACCGGGATGCGCGCCGAGCAGGTCATCAGCGGCGCGACCATGATGGTGGTCAGCCGGTCGCGCTTGTTGTCGATCACCCGCGTCGACATGATCCCCGGAATCGCGCAGGCGAAGCTGGACAAGAGCGGGATAAACGCCCGGCCATGCAGCCCCGCCCCGCCCATGATGCGGTCCATCAGGAAGGCCGCGCGGGCCATGTAGCCGAAGTCTTCCAGGAGGATGATGAAGAAGAACAGCACCAGGATCTGCGGCAGGAAGACCAGCACGGAGCCCACGCCTGAGATCAGCCCGTCGGTGAGGAAGCTGGTCAGGATGCCGGCCGGCAGATGCGCGGCGATGAAGCCGCCCAGGCCTGCGAACCCGGCGCTCATCAGGTCGCCCGCCGCCTTCGACCAGGTGAACACCGCCTGAAACATCACGAAGAGCAGGGTGAGCAGGATGGCGAGGCCCGCGATCGGGTGCAGCAGCACCGCGTCGACCTTGCCGGTGAAGGTCTCCGGCCGTTCGGCGGCGCGGACGTTGGCCTTGAGGATGCGCTGGGCCTCGCGGTGGGCGTCGCGGATCTGGCCGGCGTCCGGCTCGCGCCAGGTGTTGCCGGCGGAAAGCGCGCCCGCGGCGATCAGGGCGTCGACCTGGGCCACCAGGTCGTCGATGCCGCGCCTGCGGGTGGCGACCGTGGTGACGATGGGGCAGCCGATGTCGCGCGCCAGGCCGTCGAGGTCGATGCGCAGGCCCTGGCGCTGGGCGATGTCGTACATGTTGAGCGCCAGCACCATCGGCCGGCCGACCGCCTTCAGTTCCAGGATCAGCCGCAGCACCAGGCGCAGGTTCGTGGCGTCCGCCACGCAGACCAGCGCGTCCGGCGGCAGCTCGCCGGCGAGCTTGCCCAGCACCGCGTCGCGGGTGACCACCTCGTCGGGGCTGCGCGCGCGCAGGGAATAGGTGCCCGGCAGGTCGAGGATCGAGAGCGCCCGGCCGCTGGCCGTGGCCACCTGCCCCTCCTTGCGCTCGACCGTGACCCCGGCGTAGTTGGCGACCTTCTGGCGGCTGCCGGTCAGGGCGTTGAACAGCGCCGTCTTTCCGGAGTTGGGGTTGCCCACCAGGGCCACCCGCGCGGCGGCCAGAGGGGCAGCCGAAGGCGCGGCCGGCAGGACGGCGTCGCTCATGCCCGGGACGCGCCGCCGTCGTCCAGCAGCACCCAGACGTCCTCGGCGTCCCGGCGCCGCAGGCCGATGCGCATGTCGTCGAGCCGCACGGCGATCGGGTCGCGCCAGATCGCACCTTCGTGCAGCACCTCGATCCGCGCGCCCTCCACGAAGCCGAACTCCAGCAGCCGTCGTTGCAGTTCGTGGACGCCGACGCCGTGGTCGCCGGCGTGACTCTCGGCCCTCACGTCGACGATGACGCCGCGGTCGCCGGGCTTGGCCGCGCTCAGCCGCACGGCCCCGCCGCCCGCCTGGACGGCCTCGACCTTGGCGGGCCCGGCGAGCATGTCGTGCATGATGCGACTTTCCCAGGAAAGCGGGAGGGGAACGACGGTTTAGTTGCGATTGATTATCATTTCGCTATCCTCCTGTCGATGGTCAAGGCCGCGCGCCCGCTTGCCGCACCGTCGTGGGAGATCAGCGAACGAAGAGGGTGGTGACCGGCTTGGCTTGCCGGCTTGGGTTGGTGTTGGTAAGCCGCGCCTGCGAGGCCCGAGTGGTGGAATTGGTAGACGCGCTGGACTCAAAATCCAGTACCGCAAGGTGTGTCGGTTCGAGCCCGACCTCGGGCACCAAATATCTTTTCGACGCCGGCTACACCCGAAAGCGGTAGTCGCGGCCCGGCGCCCGCTCGATGTCGGGCGGGAAGCTGGCGCGCTTGTCGGTGAAATAGCGGTTTCGGTGATCGCCGTCGGCGGCGCGGTTGTAGGTAAGATAGAGGATGCGGCGCGCCTCCTGCGTTTCGTTCCGCTTCGACGCGTGGGGCGCATAGCTGTCGAAGAACAGCACGTCGCCGGGCGCCGTGGGCACGGCGCGCAGGTCGAGGCCTCGCATCTCCTCCGTGGTCAACGGCTCCCACTCCGCGCCGATCAACGTCGAGGCGCGCGGGCCGTGCGCCATTTCCAGGCAGCCGTTCGCGAGCGTCGCGGCGTCGACGGACACCAGCGCGGTGACGAACAGCGGCGCATAGGCGGACCATCCGGCCTGCTGGTCCTGGTGCGGCTCGAAGCCCGCGCCGCCCGGCAGCTTGAAGTTGACCTTCTCCTTGAAGAGCACCGCGGGCTCTCCCAGCAGGTCGGCCACCGCCGCCTGCAGGTCCCCCTGCACCAGGGCGTTGAACCGCGGGTGGTAGTCGCAAAAAAATTCGATCCGCTGGACGATGCGCGCGTCCGGGGAACGGAAGTCCGGCTCATAATAGACCATCTGCTCGCCGGGGACTTCCGGGCGGGCCCGCAGGTCGTCCGTCCAGTTTGCCAGCTCCGCGGCTTCGTCGGCGCTGAAGAAGCCGGCGGCGCGCACCCAGCCAGAGGCGCGATAGGCGCGAACCTGGGCGTCGGTGAGCCGTCGCGACGGCGAGGCGTTGAGGACTTGGGCCACGCTCAAGGCTCCAGTTGCGGCAGGATCACGGTTCGGGCGCGCTCCACGTCGGCTTCGAAGTCGATCTCCGTCCACGGCAGGTCGGTCACGTCCTGCGCGCCGAACAGGGCCGGCTCGTCCAGCAGCAGGTCGCGGATCGCCTCCTCATATTCCACACGGGTCCGCCCCTGCGCCACATAGGCGTCGCAGCGGTCGGCGAGGGCGCGGGCCACGGCGGGCGAGAAGCGGAAGAAGCCGACCGACTCTCCGTGCCGCACGTGCGGATGCTCGGGGACCTTGCGGAAGTCCACGATCGCGTCTCCGGCGTCGAAGCAGACCTTCACCGGCTCGTCACCCGGATCAAGCTCGCGGTCGACCAGCAGCGTATTGCCGATCGCGCTGTCGAGCAGCCTGGCCAGCATCCGCCGGTCGCAGAGCACGTCGCCATCCATCAGCAGGATCGGCGCGCCCGACCGCAGGGCCTCGCCCTGCACCGCCAGCGAAACCAGGCTGCCCTCGGTGTAGCGCGGATTGTCCACGAAGCTCACCAGGCCGTCATAGCCCAGGCGTCGCACCTCCGCGCGGATCCGATCGGCGAGATGGCCCACGGTGATCGAGACGCGCCCGATCCCTTCGGCGGACAGATGCTCAAGGTGGCGTTGCAGCAGGCTCTTGCCCTCGAACGCCAGCAGGACCTTGGGGCCGTCGACTCCGAGGCGCCGACCGACGCCGGCTGCGAGGATGACGGCGATCTCGGCGCGACTTCGACTCATCAGTGCCCGGATGCTTCCGGCCCTCGGTTCCGTGGTCTATGCATTCCATTCGAACAGCTTTGAAACGAGTTCAAGCCGCGATGCAGTCCCTGCGCCCCGACCGCCAAGCTTCGGGATCCACCGGCCCGTCCGATGGCCCCTCGACGGCGGCGCTTTCAAGGTCCGCTATGCTGCGGCGCGAGCTCCTTGCGCCGAGCCTGTCGTTCCTGGTCGAGGCCCACAACGGGCTGTCGGCGCGGATCGCCCAGGAGGCCGGCTTCAAGGCGCTATGGGCGTCGGGACTGACCATGTCGGCGAGCCTTGGGCTTCGCGATTCCAACGAGGCGTCCTGGACCCAGGTCCTGGAAATCCTCGAGTACATGGCCGACGCGGTCGACATTCCCATCCTGGTCGACGGAGACACCGGCTACGGCAACTTCAACAGCGTGCGCCGCCTGGTCCGCAAACTCTGCGATCGCGGCGTCGCCGGCGTCTGCATCGAGGACAAGCTGTTTCCCAAGACCAACTCCTTCGTGGGCGAGCGCCAGCCCCTGGCCGACATCGACGAGTTCTGCGGGCGAATCAAGGCCGGCAAGGACAGCCAGACCGACGACGACTTCGTGTTGGTGGCGCGCGTGGAGGCGCTGATTTCCGGGCGCGGCATGGACGAGGCGCTGCGGCGGGCCGAGGCCTATCGCGCGGCCGGCGCCGACGCGATCCTCATCCACTCGAAGTTGCCCACCGCCACCGAGATCCTGGCCTTCGCCGAGCATTGGGGCCAGCGCGCGCCGCTGGTGATCGTGCCCACCACCTATCACGCCACGCCGACCGATCACTTCCGCCAGGCCGGCATCTCCGCGGTGATCTGGGCCAATCACATGCTGCGGTCCGCGGTGTCGGCCATGCAGGAGACCGCGCGGCTGTTGCACGAAGAGCAGGCCCTGACCGCCATCGAAGGGCGCGTGGCCAGCGTCAAGGAGATCTTCCGGCTGACCGGCAACGCCGAGCTGGAGGCCGCCGAACGTCGCTACCTCCCGGCCCAGGGGCGCACCGGCGCGGTGATCCTGGCCGCGTCCCGCGGCGACCTCGGCGACCTGACCCTCGACCAGCCGAAGTGCATGGTGGACATCCGCGGCAAGTCGCTGCTGCAGAGGCTGGTGGACACCCTGACGGCCGGCGGCGTGCGCGAGATCACCGTCGTCCGCGGCTATCGCAAGGACGCCATCGCCCTGCCCGGCCTCAGCCTGGTGGACAACGACCGCTACGCCGAAACGGGCGAGGGCTGGTCGCTGGCCGCCGCGGCCCAGGCGATCACCGGCGAGACGGTGGTCTGCTACGGCGACGTCCTGTTCCGCAGCTACATCCTGAACGCCCTGCTGGCCGCCGAGGGCGAGATCGTGCTGGCGGTCGACGCCGCGAAGCGCGAGGCGCATGGCGCGGTGCGCGACCTGGTGGCGGCCGATCAGCCCTACCGCGGCGATCTCCTGGAGGAGGACCCGGTCACGCTGCTGCGGATGGACCCGGCCATGGCCGGCGCGGAGGTCTGCGGCGAATGGATGGGCCTGGCGCGCTTTACCGCCCAAGGCGCGGCCTGGCTTCGGGAGGAACTGGACCGGCTGGCCGCCGAGGGGCTGCTGGAGGGCGCCGACATGCCGCTGATCCTGACCCGACTGGCGGCGCGCCATCCGGTGCGGGTGCAGTATTTCGTCGGCCACTGGCTGGACGTCGACACCCTGGTCGACCTCGCCGACGCGCGGAACTTCACCTGAGCCGATGCTGACCGCCGAGGCCTTCCTGAGCGCCGCGAGCCGCCACGGCTTCGACTTCTATACCGGCGTGCCGTGCAGCTTCCTGACCCCGCTGATCAACGGGGTGATCTCCGATCCCGGCCTGCGCTACGTCGGCGCGGCGAGTGAAGGCGAGGCGGTGGCGATCGCCGCCGGCGCCTGGCTCGCCGGCCGCCGGACGGCGGTGCTCTGCCAGAACTCCGGGCTCGGCAACGCGGTCAATCCGCTGACCTCACTCAACGCGCCGTTCCGCATCCCCACCCTGCTGATCACCACCTGGCGCGGCGAGCCGGGGCTGAAGGACGAGCCGCAGCACGACCTGATGGGCGAGATCACCCACGACCTGCTTCGCCTGATCCGCGTAGAACAGGCGGCGTTCCCGACCGGTCCGGAGGAACTCGACGACGCCTTCGCGCAGGCGGCGGGCGTCATGGAGACGACGGGCCTGCCGTTCGCCTGGGTGATGCGCAAGGGCGATCTCGCCGACAGCCCACTCAATCAGCCGCCCCTGCCCGCCCGGCCGCCTGGTCGCGCCGCCGACTTCCCCGCTGACGGGCCCCCGCCGCCCCGCGCCGCGGTGCTGGCGCGGATGCTGGAGATCATGGCGCCCGACGCCGCCGTCATCGCCACCACCGGCAAGACGGGGCGAGAACTGTTCACGCTCAGCGACCGGCGCCAGCACCTCTATCAGGTGGGCTCCATGGGCGGGGCGTCCGGCATGGCGCTCGGCGTGGCGCTCAACGCCCGGCGGCCGGTCGTCGTTCTGGACGGCGACGGGGCGGCGCTGATGAAGCTGGGAAGCTTCGCCACCATCGGCGCCTATGCGCCGCACAACCTGGTTCATGTGCTGCTCGACAACGGCGTCCACGACTCCACCGGCGGCCAGGCGACGGTCTCCGCCTCCGTCGACTTCGCCGGCGTCGCGCTGGCCTGCGGCTACGCCTACGCCGCCCGCTGCGCCGGCCTGGCGGGCTTCGAAGCGGCGTGGCGCGAGGCGCATGCGACGCCGGGGCCGGCGCTCGTTCACATCAAGATCGCACCGGGCTCGATGGCGACGCTGGGCCGCCCGACGGTGAAGCCCGCCGACGTGGCCCGACGGTTCCGCGACTTCCTGGCAACGGGCTCCTGATGGCTCGTCGCAGAGTTCTGCTGACCCCCGGGCCGCTGACCACGCGACCGGCCACCCGGCGGGCCATGCTGCTGGACCTCGGCTCACGGGAGGCCCCGTTCATCGCCCTCACCGCCGAGCTTCGCCGCAGATTGCTGGCGATCGCCCATGCCGGAGAGGCCTTTACCGCCGTACCCCTGCAGGGCAGCGGAACCTTCATCGTCGAAGCCGCCCTGGGGACCCTGGTCGGGCCGCAGGCCAAGCTGCTGGTGCTGGTCAACGGCGCCTATGGCGAGCGCATGGTCCGCATCGTCCGGCGCCATGGCCGGCGCGTCGAGGCCCTGACCTGGCCGGAAGACGTCGCCGTGGCGCCGGAACGGCTCGCTCGGGCCCTGGCCGACGACCCGAGCGTGACCCATGTAGCCCTGGTTCACTGCGAGACCACCACCGGCCTGCTCAATCCGCTGCACGAGATCGCCGAGGTGGTGGCCACCGCCGGCCGCGCCCTGATCGTCGACGCCATGTCGAGCTTCGGCGCCCTGCCGATCGACCTTGGGCGAACGCCAATGTCCGCCCTGCTGGCCTCCAGCAACAAGTGCCTGGAGGGCGTGCCGGGCCTGGGCTTCGCCATCGTCCGCACCGCCGACCTGGCGGCGGCTAAGGGCCGGAGCCCTTCGCTCAGCCTGGACCTGCACGACCAGTGGCAAGGGCTGGAGGCCAACGGCCAGTGGCGCTTCACCCCGCCGGTGCAGGTGGTGGCCGCTTTGGTGGAGGCGCTGCGCCTGTTGGAGCTCGAAGGCGGGCCATCGGCGCGGCAGGCCCGCTACGCCGAAAATTTCCGCCTGCTGGTCGCGGGCATGGCGCAGCTGGGATTCGAACCCTATTTGAAGCCTGACCTGCAAAGCGGCGTCATCGCGACGTTTCGGCCGCCGCGGGATCGTCCGTTCGTCTTCGCCGACTTCTACCAAGCGCTGTCCGAGAAGGGATTCGTGATCTACCCCGGCAAACTTTCCCGCGAAGAGACCTTCCGCATCGGCTGCATCGGCGCGGTGGCGCCGAGCGATTTCCGGCGGCTGCTTGCCTGCGCCGCGGCCCTGTCGCCAAGTGAGCGCAAGGCCTGACCAATGCGCCGTGTTCGCCGAACGATCCTCGCCCTTTTTGGGTTGGCCGCCGCGTCCCTTTCGATGGCGGTCGGAAGCGCCCGGGGCGCCGATATTGCCAAGCCAGCGCCCGACAAGCAGGAGCTGGACATCATGGTCTCCGACGTCCTGTCCACCCACGGCCATGTCAGGGTCGAGGTCTGCTCGGAACAGGAGTTTCTCAAGGACTGCCTCTACGGCGGTTCCGAGCTCTCGACCATCGGGGTCACCACGGTGGTCATTCGCGACCTGCCGCCCGGCGTTTACGCCGTGCAGGCCTACCAGGACGAAAACGACAACCACGACGTCGACCGCAACAGGCTGGGGGTGCCCAAGGAGGGCATCGGCTTTTCGAACGATGCGCCGATCTACTTCGCACCGCCCTCGTTCAAGTCGGCGGCCTTCAGCTATCGCGGAGGCCACCACACGATCCACTTGCGGCTGCGCCATTTTCTGAGGTGAGGTCGCTGACGCAACGAACGGGGGCGGGATGGATCGTCTGAGGGGCCTGTCGATCCGGGGCGTCGCCGAGGCGAGTTGCCGCCGCCCCCGGCTGGTGCTGCTGGCCGCCGTCCTGCTCTGCGGCCTCGCCGCCTGGTACGCCGCCGGCCACTTCAGCATGACCAGCGACACGGCCCAGCTGATCTCCAGCAAGGAGCCGTGGCGTCAAAACGAGATCGCCATGGACCGGGCGTTCCCGCAGGACGCCGACACCACTGTGGTGGTCCTGGACGGTGCGACGCCGGAGCTTGCAGAGGCTGGCGCGGCCCGCCTTCTGCCCGCCCTCCAGGCGCACAAGGACGTGATCCTCGGCGCGCGCCGCCCCGACGGCGGTCCGTTCCTGGATCGCGAAGGCCTTCTGCTGCTGCCGACCTCGCAGGTCCAGACGGCCATGAACCAGCTGATCGCAGCGCAAGCGTTCCTGGGCGGCCTGGCCGCCGATCCCAGCCTGCGCGGGGTGATGGGGACACTCTCGACCCTCGCCAGTGGGGTGGAGCAGGGACAGACCACCCTGGCCGATGTCGACAAGCCGTTGCGCGCCCTGGGCGACAGCTTGCAGAAGGTGGCCCAGGGACGGCCCGCCTTCTTCTCCTGGCAGGCGCTGCTGGGAAGCGGCGGCCTGTCCGCCCCCACGCGTCGATTCGTGATCGTTCAGCCGCGGCTGGATTACGGCGGGCTGACGCCCGGCGCCGGGGCGAGCGACGTGATCCGCCGGACCGCGGCGCAGCTCGGGCTCGACCCGGCGCATGGCGTTCGCGTTCGGCTCACCGGATCCATTCCCCTTTCCGACGAGGAGTTCGCCTCCCTGGCCGACCGCGTCTGGCTGGTCAGCGGGGCGATGCTGGGGTCGATGCTGTTGATGCTCTGGCTGGCGGTGCGCTCCGCCAGGGTGGTCGCCGCGATCATGGTCACGACGCTCACCGGGCTGGTGATCACCGCCGCGGTGGGCCTGGCCGCGGTCGGGCGGTTCAACCTGATCTCCGTGGCCTTCATCCCGCTGGTCGTCGGGCTCGGCGTCGACTTCGGCATCCAGCTCAGCGTCCGTTTCCGCGCCGAGCGGCTGACCCACGCCACGCCGGCCGCAGCCATGGCGGCCGCGGCCGGCGGGATCGGCCGGTCGCTGGTGCTCGCCGCCGCCGCCATCGCGCTGGGCTTCTTCGCCTTCCTGCCCACCAGCTACATCGGCGTGTCCGAGCTTGGGATCATCGCAGGGCTCGGCATGGGAATCGGCCTGGTCCTCAACCTGACGCTGCTGCCCGCCCTGCTGATGCTGCTGAAGCCGCCGGCCCAGCCCGGCGAGGTCGGGTCGAGGCGCCTCGCGCCGGTCGACCGGTTCCTGATCTCGCACCGCAAGCTGGTGCTCTGGGCCTTCGCGGCCTCGACGGTGGTCAGCATCGCCCTGCTGCCGCTGGTGCGCTTCGACTTCAACCCCTTCCACCTGCGCAACATCCATGGCGAGGCGATGTCGACGCTCAGCGACCTGCTGCGCGACCCCGACCGCACGCCCAACACCATCGACGTGCTGACGCCCACCCTCGCCCAGGCCGACGCCCTGGCGGCGCGCCTCGACAAGCTGCCGCAGGTCGACCACGCCCTGACGCTCTCCACCTTCGCGCCCAAGGATCAGGACGCCAAACTGGCGATCATCGCCGACGCCCGGCTGCTCCTCGACCTCACCCTGAATCCGCCGACCACGGCGCCGCCACCGACCGACGGCGAGACGATCGCCGCTCTGCAGACGACCGCAGCCGCGCTGCGTAGCGCGGCCGGGGCCGGCGCGACGCCCGCCGCGGCCGACGCGCGCCGGCTCGCCGGGACCCTGGACGTCCTGGCGGCCGGCCCGCCGGAGCTTCGCGCCCGCGCCAACGCGACCCTGGTCACCCCGCTGAACGTCCTGCTGCACCAGGTCCGCGAGATGCTGCTGGCGGCGCCCGTCACTGTCGAGACCCTGCCGCCGGACCTGCGGGCGGAATGGATCGGCCGTGGCGGACAGGCGCGCGTCGAGGTGTCTCCGAAGGGCGATTCCAACGACAACGACACGCTGCGCGCCTTTTCCAAAGCGGTTCGGTCCGTGGCCCCCGGTGCGACGGGGACGCCGATCTCGATCCTGGAAGCCGGGCGGACCATCAGCCGGGCCTTCATCGAGGCCGGCCTGCTCTCCCTGGTGGCGATCTCCCTGTTGCTGCTGGCGGTGTTGCGCAGCGTGAAGGAGGTGACGTTCACCCTGGCGCCCATCGTGCTCGCGGGATTCCTGACGCTGGGCACCTGCGTGGTGATCGGCCAGCCGATCAACTTCGCCAACATCATCGCTTTCCCGCTGCTGTTCGGGGTCGGGGTCGCCTTCCACATCTATTTTGTGATGGCCTGGCGGAGCGGCATGAAAGACCTCTTGCAATCGAGCCTGGCGCGCGGGGTGTTCTTCAGCGCGCTGACCACCGGGGCGGCGTTCGGCAGCCTGATCCTCTCCAGTCACCCGGGCACCGCCAGCATGGGTAAGATCCTGATGATCTCGCTGATCTGGACCCTGGTGGCCGCGCTGCTCTTCGAGCCCGCCCTGCTGGGTCCGCCGAAGGCGGAAACTGAGCTATAACCGCGGTATGAGCGAACCGGCCAACACCAACGACACTTGGACCCACGCCCTGGCGCGCGTGCTGGTCCGGCCCCTGGTCGGCACCGGAGTCACCCCCAACCACATCACCACCCTGCGGCTGCTGACCGGCGCCATGGCCTGCTGGCTGTTCGCGCTCGGCACCCAGCGCGGAGCCATCTGGGGCGGCGTCCTGTGGCTGATCTCCGCCTTCCTCGACCGGGCCGACGGCGAACTCGCCCGCCTCGGCGACATGCGCAGCCGGCAGGGACACCTCTATGACTACTATTCCGACGTGCTGATCAATTCGGGCTTCTTCCTGGCCATCGGTTTCGGCCTGCACGGCTCCTGGCTCGGCCACTGGTCGATCCCGCTCGGCGTCGTCACCTGTGTGGCGATGCTGGCCTGCTGCGTGCTTTCGGAGATCTACGAGACCCTCACCGGACCGGGCGTGCGGGTGTGGGGCGGCGCCTTCGGCTTCCATCCGGACGACGCGCTCTATCTGCTGGCGCCGCTGGCCTGGCTGGGCTGGCTTGCGCCGGTGTTGGCGGCGGCCAGCGTCTGCACCAGCCTCATCGCCATGGTGATCGGCGTGCGGTTGCTGTTGCTCAGGCGCCGGGTGGCGAGGGCGCCGGCCGCCTGAGCCGCGCCGCCTCCAGCGCCTGCCAGGCGATCAGGATGGGCGCGCCCACCAGGATGTCGCGGCCGCGCTTCAGCAGCGACAGCGCCAGCATGTCCTGCGCCGCCAGGCCGAACAGCGGCCCGATCAGCACATAGGCGCCCTCCTGCACGCCCAAGGCGGCCGGGACCATGAAGCCGACGCTGCGCACCACGTACATCAGGCTCTCGGCGGCGAGCAGCGCCCACAGCGGCGCCGCCACGCCCATCAGCCGAAGGCCGACCCAGGATACGACCCCCGAGCCTGCCCAGGCCATCAGGTGCAGGCTGACCGCCACGGACATGCGTCCCGGCCGGCGGTAGATGTCGTTGAGGGCCAGCTGCATGGCGTCGGCGCGCGACACCGCGCTGGGCGCCCAGCGGCTGGCCAGCGCCCCGATCCACGCGACGCCCCGCCGCTGAACGGCGAAGAAGGCGCCGGCCGCCGCGATGAGTGCGACCACGCCGCCCGCCGCCGCCCAGAGCAGCGGCTTGGCGCCCGGCGTCCCGAAGCGCACCAAGACCAGCGCCGCGACGCCGGCCAGGCTGTAGAGCACCTGCGCGGCCAGCTCGGCGGTGATGTCGACCAGGGTCGAGGCGAACACCAGGGTCTCGGAAACGCCGCGCGCCGCCACCGCCCGGGCGCCGATCAGGAGGCCGCCGATCTGCGAGAACGGCAGGAGATCGGAGGCTCCCTCGCGCACCGCCCGGCCCCAGATGAAGGTCCAGGCGCGCGACGGCGGCAGGCCCGGCGCAGCCACGAACCACGCCAGCCCGAGCACCGCCACGACCAGCAGCCAGTAAAGCGTAAACAGCAGGAAGCCGACGAGCCCGATCCGCCCGATCGCGCCCGCCACCGGACGCACGCCGACCCAGGCGACCACCACAGTCAACAGCAGCAAACCGGCGATCGCCGCCAGCACCACGCCTGGCTTCACGCGCTCCGCCGCCGTTCGGGGCGTCCTACCGGCCAAGGTCGCCGAACCCGCCGAGCGCCGCGCCCGACCCGGCCAGGGCCGAGGCGACGCCCGGATCGATCAGGCCCTCGAATTCCTCGACGTAGCGATACCCTGGCGCGCTGCCCGGATAGCTGTCGGCCAGCGCCGGGTGGAGGTAGATCTCGCTCAGCCCCTCCGGCAACCGCCGCAGCACGCCGGCCAGCCGATCCCGGGTCATCGCGCCCGACCATTGCAGGCCGAACACCTGGTCGGGCGTGCGCACGCCAACCCTGGCCGCGCGGCGCCGGATACGGCCCGCCCAGGGCCCGACCATGTCGAAGCCGCCCCTGCCGCCTTGCGGCTCGATCGCCCGCAGCACCGCGCGTGGCTCCACCGGAACCCGTAGGGCGGTCATTCCGTAGCGGCGGCCGATCCGCAGGATCAGGCCGGCGACGGTCGGATGGACGTGGAAGTGCTTATGCGCGTTGACGTGGTCGAGCGGCAGGCCGGTGGCGGCGAAGGCCTGGAACTGCGCCTCGATCTCCTTGGCCAGCTGGCGGCGCACGGCGGGCCGGAAGAAGATATCGACACCCAGGCGGACCATGTCCGTGCGGAACGCGCCCGCAGCGTCCACCAGGCCCGCGACGGCGACGGGATCGCTGAGCGGCGAGCCCTCCACCAGCACCAGGTGCAGGCCCACCTTGAGGCTCGGGATCCGCCGCGCCCGGTCCACCGCGTCCGCCGCAGCCGGGCCGCCCACCATCAGGCTGGCCGCGCTCAGCACGCCCTCGGCGTGGGCGCGCTCCACGGCTGCATTGACGACGACGGCGGCGCCGAAGTCATCCGCCGTGACCACGAGCTGCTTCACGCGGGCCTCGCCAGCCCGGCGCCTCAGGCCAGGGCCGCCTTCTTCCGCTCGCGCAGGAAGTCGAAGAACTCCACGCCTTCGCGCAGGCGCCGCTTCATCATGTCGAAGTCGCGGACCATCTCGCCCACGATCGCGCCGATCTTCCGCGGCCGGAAATAGAACCGCCGGTAGAAGGTCTCCACCGACTGGAAGATCTCCTCGTGGCTGAGGTGGGGATAGTGCAGCGGCGCGATCTGGATGCCGTGGTCGTCCACCAGCTCGGCGTTCGCCGCGTCGAGCCAGCCGTTCTCCACCGCCTGGTTGAACAGGAAGGTCCCCGGATAAGGGGCGGCCAGCGATACCTGGATGGTGTGCGGATTGACCTCGCAGGCCCAGTCGATGGTCTCCTGGATGGTCTCGCGGGTCTCGCCGGGCAGGCCGACGATGAAGGTCCCGTGGATCTGGATGCCCAGGTCGTGGCAGTCGCGGGTGAACTGTTCGGCCACCGGGATGCGCATGCCCTTCTTGATGTTGTGCAGGATCTGCTGGTTGCCGCTCTCGTAGCCTACCAGGAGCAGGCGCAGGCCGCCGGCCTTCAGTTTCTCCAGCGTCTTGCGCGGCACATTGGCCTTGGCGTTGCACGACCAGGTGACGCCCAGCTTGCCCAGCCCCTCGGCGATCAGCTCGGCGCGCGGCAGGTCGTCGGTGAAGGTGTCGTCGTCGAAGAAGAACTCCTTCACCTGCGGGAACAGCCGCCTGGCCTCGGCGATCTCGGCAATGACGTTGTCCACCGAGCGGGTGCGGTAGTTGTGCCCGCCCACCGTCTGCGGCCACAGGCAGAAGGTGCAGCGCGATTTGCACCCGCGTCCGGTGTAGACTGAGATGTAGGGGTGCTTCAGGTAGCCGATGAAATAGTCCTCGATCCGCAGGTCGCGGTGATAGACCGGGACCACCGACGGCAGGGCGTCCATGTCCTCCAGAACCGGGCGGTCCAGGTTGTGATGGATCTGTCCCGCGGCGTCGCGGTAGCTGAGGCCCAGGATGCCGGCCCAGGGCCGCTCCTCGGCGACCTCCTTCACGGTGAAATCGAACTCGTTGCGGCAGACGAAGTCGACCGCGGGCGCCTCCTCCAGGCTGCGGTCGGCCTGGACTGCGACCTTGGCGCCGATCAGGCCAGCCTTGAGCCTCGGGTTGGCGGCCTTCAACGCCTCGATGCATTTCACGTCGCTGGCGAAGGACGGCACCGAGGTGTGGACGATCACCAGGTCGAAGTCGCCGGCCTGGGCGACCACCTCGGGAAGCTTGATGTCCGCCGGCGGCGCGTCGATCAGCTTGGAGCCCGGGACCAGGGCCGCGGGCTGGGCGAGCCAGGTGGGGAACCAGAAGGAACGGATCTCCCGCTTGGCCTGATAGCGCGAGCCCGCGCCGCCGTCGAAGCCGTCGAAGGACGGAGCCTGGAGGAAAAGGGTGCGAAGCATCGCTGTTTAGCTCCGGGACATGACGCCGTGACGATCGACTTGGTAGCGCTGGCCGCGCCATTCAACGCCGCGCCCCAATAGGGCGCCTAGAAAGACGCCGAAAGACAATACATCGCGCAGCGGCAGGAACCACCACCCTTGCGGCGGCAAATCCGCGGTCCGGTTCACGGCCGACATCAGCCAGAAGCGCGCCGCGAGCGCCACGCCCAGCACCGCCCAGCCGACGCCGCCGCCCAGCAGCAGGCAGGCCAGCAGCGCGAGCGGGACCGGATGGGTCACCGCGCTGCCGAAGAAGCCGGCCGGATCGACGCCGCGCACCGTGCGCGCCCACCGCAGTTCGTGCGCCACGAGTTCGGCCAGGCTCGCCTCGGCGCAGCCGTGGGCGACCAGCACGGGGGCGACCACAGACCGCGCGCCGGTTGCGCGCACCGCCGCGCCGATCGCGTAGTCGTCGGCCAGCACGTCGGCGAAGGCCACAAACCCGCCGATCGCCGCCAGGGTCGAGCGCCGCAGGGCGATGGTCGACCCCATACAGGGTGTCGCCAGCCCCAGCGAAACGCCCACGGCGACGCTGGGCAGGAACTGATAGCTGACGCCCATGGCCGCCAGCCGCGACCAGAACCCTCGCACGGCGAGCCCGTAGTAGGGGCAGGTCACCACGCCTGCGCCCGGCGCCTCGAGCGCCGAGACGACGCGCCGCAGATAGTCTGGCCGCACCGAGATGTCGCTGTCGCTCAGCACCAGAACGTCATGCCGCGCCTGGGTGGAAAGGTTGATCAGGTTGGCGACCTTGGCGTTGGCCCCGTGCGGGGTCGGGTCGACGACCACATCGACGGCGTGCGGCCGCGACGTGGCGCGGAACGCCTGCGCCAGCGACGCGGCCGGATCAGCCGGATCCTGCAGCCCCAGGACGATCTGCACGACGCCCGGATAATCCTGCGCGCCAAAGCTCGCCAGCGCGGCCTCCAGGCCCGGCTCGGCGCCGTGGAGCGGCTTCAGCACGGAGACGGCGGGCGGTTGTCCGAACTCCCCAGGCGGGCCGCTGCGGAACCTTCGGATCCGATCGGCGGCCAGCATGGCGTAGCCGGAGCCAACCAGCGCCAGGCCGGCGAGCACCAGACCGAGGATTTCGAGGGGTTGAGTCACGAAGACGCTGTTGTGATAGGGACGTTGCAGGCCAGCCCGGCGCCTCAGCCAGACCCGGACTGCTTGGCGCGGACACGGCGCCGGCGCAAGGCTTGACAAGGCGAACAGCGAGTACGGACCAGATGCGACCCCGCCACCTGCTTAGCCTCGCCATCGCCGCCGCCCTGCTGCTCGGCGCCTCCGCCGGGCCAAGCTTCGCCCAGGCGCATGACCCGGCCGACCCCTGGGAGCATCTCAACCGGAAATTCTTCGCGGTGCAGCAGGGGCTCGACCGCCATATCTTCGGTCCCCTGTCCCGCGGCTACGGAGGCCTCGTGCCGCGCTTCGTCCGCAAGGGGGTGGCCAATTTCGCCCGCAACCTCACCGAGCCGCTGGTGATGGTCAACGATCTGCTCCAAGGCCATCCGGGCCGCGCCGCCTCGACGCTGGGCCGCTTCGCAATCAACAGCACCGTGGGCGTCGGCGGGCTGATCGACGTGGCCGCGAAGGGCCGCATCCCGCACCACGACAACGGCTTCGGGCTGACGCTCGGCCGCTGGGGCGTGAAACCCGGCCCCTACATGTTCCTGCCGCTACTGGGGCCGTCGACCCTGCGCGACAGCATCGGCGACGGGGCGGACATCGGCCTCAATCCGTTGAATTACCTCCACTACCGCTACGAGACCGAGATTGGCGCAGCGCTGGTGGTCGTCCAGGGCCTGGATACGCGCCTGGACGCCGCGCAAGACCTGGAGACCATCGAGCAGACGTCCACCGACCCCTACGCCACCCTGCGCTCCTACTATCTCCAGAACCGCGCGGCGGAGGTGGCCGACAGGCCGGCCGATATCCCGGCGCTTCCCGACTTCGACGATCCCGGCGCGCCGCCCGCCGCGGCCACGACCGGCCCGACGCCGCAGCCGGCCGCCGCCCTGAACTCGGCGCCGGCTCCAGCCCAGAACAGCACCGCGCCCGGGGCGCCGGAGCCGCCGGCCACGCCTGAGGCTGCGCCGCCTGAACCGGCGCCCGGGCCCTCCGCCGCCGAAGCCACGACGCCGCAGCCCGGAGCCTCCGGCCCTGACGCCGTCGCCCCTCAATAGGAACATGCTGCGCGAGGCTCCCGTCCTGGTGACCGGCGCGTCGGGCTTCGTCGGCTCGGCGGTCGCGCGCGCGCTGCAGGCCCGGGGGGCGCGCCTGCGCCTGCTGGTGCGCCCGAACAGCCCACGCGCCAATCTCGAAACCCTGGACGCCGAGGTGGTGATCGGTGACCTGCTCGACCCCCAGTCCGTCGCCCGCGCCCTGCAGGGGCAGCGATTCGTCTTCCACGTGGCGGCCGACTACCGCCTTTGGGCCCGCGACCCGGAAGAGATCGTCCGCAACAACCTGAACGGCGTGCGAAACGTCATGGACGCCGCCCAAGCCGCCGGCGTCGAGCGGCTCGTCTACACCAGCAGCGTCGCCACCCTGCGCCTCACCGGCACCTCCGAACCGGCCGACGAGAGCGGCCCCCTCGCTGAAGGTGAGGCGATCGGGGCCTACAAGCGCAGCAAGGTCCTCGCCGAGCGGCTGGTCGAGCGGAGGATCGCCGAGCGTGGCCTGCCGGCGGTAATCGTAAGTCCGTCGACCCCCATCGGCCCGCGCGACGTCAAGCCGACGCCCACCGGCCGGATCATCGTCGAGGCCGGCAACGGCAAGATGCCGGCCTATGTCGACACCGGCCTGAACCTCGTGCACGTGGACGATGTGGCGGAGGGGCACGTGCAGGCGCTGGAGCGGGGGCGGATCGGCCGGCGCTATATCCTGGGTGGCCAGGACGCCAGCCTTGGCGAGATGCTGACGGTTATCGCCGAACTGACGGGGCGCAAGGCGCCGACCGTGAAGCTGCCGCTTGGCCCCTTGGCGCCGCTGGCCGAGATCGCCGAACTGTACGGGCGGATCAGCGGTCGCGAACCCTTCCTGACCAAGGATGCGTTGAAGATGGCGCACCACAGGATGTACTTCACTTCCCGGCGCGCGCAGGACGAACTGGGCTATCGCGCGCGGCCTTACCCGCAGGCGTTGGCCGATGCGGTGGCGTGGTTCCGGGCAGCGGGGCGGATCCGGTGATCGTGGATATCCTTGCCGGCCTGTCGCTGGCCATCTGGGCCTATCTGCTGCTGGCGCGCGGCGGCTTCTGGCTGAGCCGCCAACGCGACGATCGCGACACGCCGCCCGCGCCCGCATCCTGGCCCAGCGTCGTCGCCGTCGTGCCGGCGCGCGACGAGGCCGACGTCATCGCGGCGTCCGTGGGAAGCCTGCTGGGGCAGGACTATCCGGGACCGTTCCGCGTCGTGCTGGTGGACGACGAAAGCTGCGACGGCACCGCCGACATCGCCCGGGCCGAGGCTGAGCGGCGCGGGGCCGACGGGCGGTTGGAAATCCTGCGCAGCCAGCCTCTGGCCGCGGGCTGGACGGGAAAGCTCTGGGCCATGTCCCAGGGCGTCGCGCGGGCCGGCGACAAGCCCGGCTATCTGCTGCTGACCGACGCCGACATCGCCCACGACCCGGGCAACCTGTCGGCCCTGGTCGTCCGCGCCGAGGCCGGCGGCCTGGCGCTGACCAGCCTGATGGCCGAGCTGCATTGCGAGACCTTCGCCGAGCGCCTGCTGATCCCCGCCTTCGTGTTCTTCTTCCAGATGCTCTACCCCTTCGCCCAGGTGAACCGCCCCGGCAGCTCCACGGCCGCGGCGGCCGGCGGCTGCATGCTGGTCCGGCGCGAGGCCTTGGCGGCGGCCGGCGGCGTGCAGGCGATCCGCGCCGCCCTGATCGACGACTGCGCCATGGGCGCGGCGATGAAGCGCCAGGGACCGATCTGGCTTGGCCTCACCCACCGGGCCCGCAGCCTGCGGCCGTTCCCCACCGTGGGTTCGATCGGCCAGATGGTCTCGCGCTCGGCCTATGCGCAGCTCGACTATTCGCCGCTGCTGCTGCTCGGAACCGTCGCCGGGCTCGGCGTGACCTATCTCGCGCCGCCGCTGATCGCCCTTTTCGGGCATGGCGCCGCCCGGATCGCCGCCCTCCTGGCCTGGGCCGGCATGGCGCTGGCCTTCCAGCCCACCCTGGGGTTCTACCGGCGCTCGCCGCTCTGGGGCGTCGCCCTGCCGGCCATCGCCGCCCTCTACGCCAGCTTCACCCTGGAGTCCGCCGTGCAATACGCCCGCGGGCGGGGCGGCATGTGGAAGGGCCGCGCGCAGGCCCCGGCGAAGCCCGCATGAGCGCCGACGCCCTGGCCTCCGGCAAGACCCACAAGGACGAGAATTTTCCCGTCGGCTCCTTCATCATCGCCCGTCGGCATCGGCCGTTGGTGATGGCGTTCTACCGTTTCGCGCGCTGCGCCGACGACGTCGCCGATCATCCCACCACCAGCGTGGCCGAGAGGCTCGCCCTGCTGGACGCCATGCGCGCCACGCTGCAAGGTGAAGCCGACGCGAGCCCGGAAGGGGTCGAGCTTCGGGCCATGCTGCTGGCCCACGGCTTGACGATCCAGCACGGCCTCGACCTGCTGGAGGCCTTCCGTCGCGACATCTCGAAGCGGCGCTATGCGGACTGGGACGAACTGATGGACTACTGCCGCTATTCGGCGGCGCCGGTCGGGCGGATGATGCTGGATATCCACGGCGAACCTCAGAACACCTGGGCCGCGTCCGACGCGCTCTGCGCCGCATTGCAGGTGATCAACCACCTGCAGGACTGCGCCAAGGACTATCGCGAACTCGACCGGGTCTACCTGCCGCACAACGAGCTGGAGGCGGCCGGCGCAGGCGTCGAGAATCTCGCCGCGCCAAAGGCGACGCCGGCTCTGCGCGGGGTGATCCGCGATCTGGCACAGCGGACCCAGGAGCTGTTGGCGCGTGGGCGCCCGCTCGCCAGCCAGATCCGCGACAGCCGCCTGCGCCTGGAGGTGGCCTTCATCCAGCGCATCGCCGAGGACCTGACCCGCCGCCTGCTGGCGCACGATCCCCTTTCCGAGCGGGTGCATCATCGCAAGCTGGAGCTGCTGGGCATCGCCGGCCTGACGCTGGCGCGCATGCCGCCTGGGCCGCGCCGCCACCACGGAGGCGTCGAATGAGCGAGCCGACCGAAACGCCGGCGCCCGCCCAGGCCGTGGCCGGGAGCTCGTTCTACGCCGGCATGCGGGTGCTGCCGCAGGCCGAGCGGCAGGCGATGTACGACATCTATGGCTTCTGCCGGCAGGTGGACGACATCGCCGACGACCAGACGCGCGAAATCCCCGAGCAGCGAGCGGCGCTGGCCGGCTGGCGGACGGACGTCGAGGCCTGCTACGCGGGCCGCGATCCCGGCCGGGCGGCGATTGTCGCGGAGGCCATCGCCCGCTACGGCCTGCAAAAGGCCGACTTCCTGGCGGTCATCGACGGTATGGAGATGGACCTCGAAGGCATCCGCGCGCCGGACCTGGCGACCTTCGAACTTTACTGCGACCGGGTCGCCGTGGCGGTCGGACGGCTGTCGGTGAAGGTGTTCGGCATGCCCGACGCGCCCGGCGCCGAGCTGGCCCACCACCTTGGCCGGGCCCTGCAGTTCACCAACATCCTGCGCGACGTCGACGAGGATGCCGCGATGGGCCGCCTGTATCTGCCGCGCGAGCACCTGCGGGCCGAGGGAATCTTCACCGACGATCCCGCCGAAGCGTTGCAGGCGCGGGGGCTGGACGCCGTCTGCCGCCGGGTCGCAGCCAGCGCCCAGGGTCACTACCGCGAGGCGGCGCGCATCCTGGCGGCGCGACCGCCCGGCCGGCTGGCGGCGCCGCGGCTGATGGGGGCGATCTACGGCGACATCCTGCGCCGGATGCTGGCCCAGGGCTGGGCCGCGCCGCGCGAGCGGGTGAAGATCGGCAAGGGCGCGCTCCTGTGGCTGGTGCTGCGAAACGCCTTCTAGGATGGCCAGCGGAACCGTCCATGTGGTCGGCGCAGGGCTGGCGGGGCTCGCGGCGGCCACCGCGCTGGCGGAGGCCGGCGTGGCCGTCGAGGTCTCCGAGGCGGCCGCCCAGGCCGGCGGACGCTGCCGCTCCTATTTCGATCCGCAGCTCGGCCTGACCATCGACAACGGCAACCACCTGGTGTTGTCGGGGAACCCTGCGGTGCACGAATACCTGACGCGGCTGGGCGCCTCGGCGGGCTTGGCTGGGCCTGACGAGGCCGAGTTCGCCTTCTTCGACGCCGCCAGCGGCGAGGCCTGGACGATCCGTCCCAACGCCAGCCCCCTGGCTTGGTGGATCCTGGACCCGCGCCGCAACGTGCCGGGCGCCAGGCTCGGCGACTATCTCGCGATCCTGCCGCTGATGAGCCCGCCGCCCGGCCGCCGCGTGGACCAGGTGATTGCCTGCCGAGGTCCGGTCTGGGACCGGCTGATGCGGCCGTTCCTGCTCGCCGCCCTCAACACGGAGCCAGAAGCCGGATCGGCAGAGCTGGCGGCGCGAGTGATCCGCGAGACCCTGGCCCGAGGCGGCGGCGCCTATCGACCAAGGATCGCAAGCCCGACGCTCGCCGCCGCCTTCGTGGAGCCCGCCCAGGCCTATCTGGCGAGCCGCGGGGCGCGGTTGCATCTCGGCCGCCGGCTGAAAGCGCTGGAGATGAACGCCCAGCGCGTCACCGGCCTGGCGTTTTCCGACGGCAGGGTCGATCTCGGCCCGGACGACCGGGTAATCCTGGCGACGCCGCCCACCGTGACCGGGCAGCTCTACCCCGGCCTGGTCGTGCCCGACGCCTTCCAGGCCATCGTCAACGGTCATTTCCGGACCACGCGGCCCGCCGGCGCGCCGCCAATCATGGGGGTGCTCGGCGCCACCGTGGAATGGATTTTCTGCTTCGAGGACCGCATCTCGGTGACGATCAGCGGCGCCGAGCGCCTGGTGCGCGCGCCGCGCGAGGCGCTGGCCGCGCAGCTCTGGACCGAGGTCGGCCGGGCGCTCGGGCTCACCGCGCCGCTGCCGGCCTGGCAGATCGTCACCGAAAAGCGCGCCACGTTCAGCGCGACGCCGGCCCAGAACCGGCGTCGCCCGCAGGCGGCCACGCCGCTTGCCAACCTGTTGCTGGCAGGGGACTGGACGCAGACCCACCTGCCGGCCACCATTGAGGGCGCGATCCGCTCCGGCTTCAGGGCCGCGGCCCTGGCCCGCAAGAGCCTAGGGGAGTCCCGATGAACGCCCTCCACCGCCCGCCGTCCGTCGCCCGCGACGCCCTCGCCCAGGCGGTCGACGCATCGGTCGCGCGCGGGGCCGGGGCGTTGCGCCGGCTCCAGGCGGCCGACGGCCATTGGGTCTTCGAGCTGGAGGCCGACGCCACCATCCCGGCCGAATACATCCTGCTGCGCCAATACCTCGGCGAGCCGGACGACCTCGATCTGGAGCGCAAGATTGGCGTCTATCTGCGGCGCATCCAGGCCGACCATGGCGGCTGGCCGCTGGTGCACGGCGGGCCCTTCGACATCAGCGCCAGCGTCAAGGCCTACTTCGCCCTGAAGATGATCGGCGACGATCCGGACGCCGCGCACATGACCACCGCGCGGGCGGCCATTCGCGCCCACGGCGGCGCGCGCGCCGCCAACGTCTTCACCCGCATCCAGCTCGCGCTGTTCGGGCAGACGCCGTGGCGCGACATCCCGACCATGCCGGTGGAGCTGATCCTCACCCCGCGCTGGTTTCCGGTGCATCTCTCCAAGATGTCCTACTGGGCGCGCACGGTGATCGTCCCGCTGCTGGTGCTGCAAGTCCTCAAGCCCCGGGCCCGCAACCCGCGCGGCGTGGACGTCCAGGAGCTTTATGACGGCGCCGCGGCCATCGCGCCGACCTCCCGGGCGGCCAACACCAAACGGCTATGGACCTGGGGCTTCAAGGCGCTCGATGTCGTGCTCAAGGCTTTCGAACCCTTTTGGCCAAAGGGCCTGCGCCGGCGCGCCGTCGACGCCTGCGTGGCCTTCGTCACCGCGCGCCTGAACGGCGTCGACGGCCTGGGCGCGATCTACCCGGCGATCGCCAACAGCGTGATGATGTTCGACGCCCTGGGCTATTCCGCCGACCATCCGTCCCGCGCCGCCGCCCGCGAGGCCCTGGAACGGCTGCTCGTGATCAAGCCGGACGAGGCCTATTGCCAGCCCTGCGTGTCCCCGGTCTGGGATACGGCGCTGACCAGCCACGCCCTGCTGGAGATCGGCGACGAGGTCAGCACGCGCGCCGCCGTCGCGGGCCTGGACTGGCTGACCGCGCGCCAGGTGCTGGACGTCAAGGGCGACTGGGCCGGGCAGAGGCCGGAGGTGCGGCCGGGCGGCTGGGCCTTCCAGTACAACAACGCCCACTACCCCGACCTCGACGATACCGCTGTGGTGGTGATGGCGATGGACCGCGCGCGGCGAGGGCTCGGAGACAGCCGCTATGACGAGGCCATCGCCCGCGGGGCTGAGTGGGTCGAAGGCCTGCAGAGCCGGGGCGGCGGCTGGGGCGCCTTCGACGCCGACAACACCTATCACTACCTGAACAACATCCCCTTCGCCGACCATGGCGCCCTGCTCGACCCGCCGACCGAGGACGTCACCGCGCGGTGCGTCAGCATGCTGGCCCAGTTGGGCGAGGGGTCGGCCGGGATGCAGGCGGCCGCTCTGGACTACATCGCCAGGACCCAGGGCGCCGACGGCAGCTGGTTCGGCCGCTGGGGGGTCAACTACATCTACGGGACCTGGTCGGTGCTCTGCGCCCTCAACATGGCCGGCGTCGAGCCCGAGCAGCCGATGGTCAGGCGCGCGACCGCCTGGCTGATCGCCATCCAGAACCCCGACGGCGGCTGGGGCGAGGACTGCGAAAGCTATCGGCTGGACTACAGGGGCTACGAGCCCGCGCCCTCTGCAGCCTCCCAGACCGCCTGGGCTCTGCTGGGCCTGCTGGCCGCGGGCCTCGTCGACCATCCGGCGGTCGGCAAGGGGGTCGCCTACCTGACGGCCCGGCAGGGCGAGGACGGCTTCTGGGCGGAGGACGCCTATACCGGCGGCGGGTTCCCGCGGGTGTTCTACCTGCGCTACCACGGCTATTCGAAATTCTTCCCGGTCTGGGCGCTGGCCCGCTACCGTAACCTGGCGCGCACCAACAGCGGTCAGATCAAGCTGGGCATGTAGATGATCCTGGTCGCCACCGGCCTGCGGCGGGAGGCGCGGATTGTCGCCGGGCCGGGCGTCCGGGCGATCCCGGGCGGCGGGGTCACGGCCAGGCTGGAGGCGGCGCTCACCGCCGAGGCTGCCAAGGCCGAGGGCATCATCAGCTTCGGCCTCGCCGGCGCCTTGGCCCCGGAGCTTCGGGCCGGCGACTGCGTGATCGGCGCCGCGATCGTCGATGCGGACGGTCGCCACCCCACCGACGCCTCCTGGACCAGCGTGCTGCTGACGCAGCTGGTGGGCTCCCGCGCCGGGCTGTTGTTCGGCAGCGACGCCATGCTGCTGACCCGGGAGGCGAAGGCGGCCGTTCGGGTTCGCACCGACGCCCTGGCGGCCGACATGGAGTCGCATCTGGCCGCGCGGGTGGCCGCCCGATTTGGCCTGCCGTTCGCCGCGGTGCGAGTGATCTCCGACGCCGCCGAGCGGGATCTGCCCGCCGCCGTGGCGGTTGGCATGGCGCCGGACGGCGGCATGGCCGTCTGGCCGGTGATCCGGGCGCTGGTCCGGCGGCCCGGCCAACTGCCGGCCCTGATCCGCACCGCCGGCGAGGCCGAGCGGGCCTTCAAGGCCCTAGCTGACGCGCGCCACCTTCTTGGACCGCGGCTGGGTCGCGCGGATCTCGGCGAGCTTGGTCTCGACGTGGGTTGAGAACACGAAGTCGGCCGGCCGCTGATTGTCGAGCGGGATGTCCGGCGCCATCGGGCCGCTGGTCTTGACGCCCTGAAGGGCGACCTGCAGCACCTTCAGTGGGTTCTTCACCGAGTGGGTGACCGCCGTGCCCTCGAACCCGCAATGCACCATGCAGTCGGCGCATTTCTCGTACTTGCCGACGCCGTAGCCGTCCCAGTCGGTCTCTTCCATCAGCGCCTTGAAGGTCGGCGCATAGCCCTCGCCCAGCAGGTAGCAGGGCTTCTGCCAGCCGAACACCGTGCGCGCCGGCATGCTCCAGGGCGTGCATTCATAGGTCTGGTTGCCGGCCAGGAAGTCCAGGAACAGGCCCGACTGGGTGAACGACCACGCCTTGCCGCCCCGGCCGCGCTTGAAGATCTCGCGGAACAGCGTCTTGGTCTTGCCGCGGTTCAGGAAGCCGTCCTGCGCGGGCGCCCGCTCGTAGGAATAACCCGGCGACACCGTGATGCCGTCGATGCCCAGCGCGGTCATGTCGTCGAAGAACGCAGCCACCCGCGCCGGGTCGGCGCCGTCGAACAGCGTGCAGTTGATCTGCACCCGAAAACCCTTGGACCGCGCCAGCTTGATCGCCTCGACGGCGATCTTGTAGACGCCCGGCTGGCACACCGACTTGTCGTGCATGATCTGGTCGCCATCCAGGTGGATCGACCAGGAGAGGAACGGCGAGGGCTTGTACTGGTCGATCTTCTTGGTCAGCAGCAGGGCGTTGGTGCACAGGATCACGAACTTCTTGCGGGCCACGAAGCCTTCGACGATGCGCGGCATGTCCCGGTGCAGCAGGGGCTCTCCGCCGGCGATGGACACCGCCGGCGCACCGCACTCGTCGATCGCCGCCATGCACTCGTCGAAGCTCAGCCGCTGGTTGAGAATCTCGCCCGGGTAGTCGATCTTGCCGCAGCCGGCGCAGGCCAGGTTGCAGCGGAACAGCGGCTCCAGCATCAGCACCAGCGGATAGCGCTTCCGCCCGCTGAGCTGCTGCTTCATGACATAGGCGCCGATACGGGCGGCCTGGCTGAACGGAATTCCCACGCGCGGCTCCTAGGATATGGCTTCGGCTTCGTCCGGCGTGCGCAGCTCGGGCGGCAGGCGGAACATGATCGTTTCGGCGTCGCCGTTCATCTGCGTCACCTCCACGTCCTCGATCTTGCGAAGCGCGTCGATGACGTCGAGCACGAGGTCTTCCGGCGCCGAGGCCCCGGCGGTCAAGCCTACGGTCGCGGCGCCGCGCACCCACGCCGGGTCGAGGCCGTCGGCGTCGGCGATCAAGTAGCTCGGGAGGTTCTCCTCCACCCCGATCTCGCGCAGCCGGTTGGAATTGGAGCTGTTGCTCGCGCCCACCACCAACAGCACGTCCACCTGCCGGCACAACTCGCGCACCGCCGTCTGGCGGTTCTGAGTGGCGTAGCAGATGTCGGAGGTGCCCGGTCCGACCACATCGGTGAAACGGGCGCGCAGGGCGGCGATGACCGTGCGCGTATCGTCGACGCTGAGGGTCGTCTGGGTGACGAAGGCGGTGGGCGTGTCGCGCGGCAGGGCCAGGGCGGCGACGTCGGCTTCGGTGGAGACCAGGTACACCGGCGCATCCACCTGCCCGATCGTCCCCTCGACCTCCGGGTGCCCGGCGTGGCCGATGAGGATCAGCGCCCGTCCCTGCGCCACATAGCGGCGGCTTTGATTGTGCACCTTGGAGACCAGCGGACAGGTCGCGTCCAGCACCGGAAGGTTCCGCGCCTTGGCCTCGTCGATCACCGAGCGCGCCACGCCGTGGGCGCTGAACACCGTGACGGCGCCCTCCGGAATCTTGTCCAGTTCGTCGACGAACCGGGCGCCCTTCTGCTCGAGGCGGCTGACCACGTGGCGGTTATGGACGATCTCGTGGCGGACGTGCACGGGCGCGCCGTATTTTTCGAGCGCGCGCTCGACGATGTCGATTGCGCGGACGACGCCCGCGCAAAATCCGCGAGGCTGAGCCAAAATAACTCGCATGCTCTCCCCGTGTCGGGCCAACTGTTCGACCGGAACATAGGCGCTATTCGCGCAGCGGCCACCCCCAGACGCCCGGCAGGCCCCACCGCGCGCGCAGTTTTTTTCTGTATGGCGCAGATGACGCGGTCCAGCGTCTCGCCTATGTCACGTCAATCATCCGCGTAGGGCGCGCCGCTTCTTGCCAAAAGATATCGCAAATGGGCGGCCCTCCGCCGAACGCGCCGGCCGCGCATGCTGACCGCGTCGCCCGACGGTCGCCCTTCTGAACAGGATGCCCGCGACAATCTCGCCGGAGCCTTGAAGACCACGGCCTCGGAGGTCGAAGCGGCGCTTGACGCCCTGCTGCCGCGCCCCAGCGGCGGCCATGCCCGCGCGCAGGTCGCCATGCGCTACGCGATCTTCGCCGGCGGCAAGCGCCTGCGCCCGTTCCTGGTGGTGGAGACCGCAGCCCTGTTCGGCGTGCCGCGACGGCAGGCGATCCGCACGGCCGCGGCGATCGAGGCGCTGCACACCTATTCCCTGGTGCACGACGACCTGCCGGCCATGGACGACGACGACCTGCGCCGCGGCCAACCCACGGTGCATCGTCAGTTCGACGAGGCCACCGCCATCCTGGCCGGCGACGGCCTGCTGACCTTCGCCTTCGAACTGCTGGCGGACGCCGCGACCCACCCGTCCGCCGAGGTCCGCGCCCAGCTGGTGGCCGACCTGGCGCGGGCCGCCGGCAGCGAGGGCATGATCGGCGGCCAGATGATCGACCTGGAAGCCGAGAGCCGCGCCCTGACGGCGGATGAGATCGTCGACCTGCAGCGCCGCAAGACCGGCGCGCTGTTCGAGTTTTCGTGCCTGGCAGGCGGCCGTCTCGGCGGGGCGGACGCCAAGGCCTGCGCGGCGCTCAGCGCCTATGCCGCCGACCTCGGCCTCGCCTTCCAGATCGGCGACGACCTGATCGACGTGCTGGGCGAAGCGGCGAGCGCCGGCAAGGCGGTGGGCAAGGACCAGGCGCAGGGCAAGGCGACGCTGGTCTCGCTCTGGGGCGTGGAGGCCGCGCGGGCCAAGGCGCGAAGCCTCGCCGAGCGCGCAAGCGCGGGCCTGGAACCTTACGGGCGCGCGGCCGGACACCTGCGCGCCCTTCCCTTCTATCTGCTGGACCGGCAAAGCTGATCCCGACCGCCTGAAATCCTCGTTCGTGTTTTGAGGTCCTCATGGACAAGACCACCTCGGCCCCGCTCCTCGATCGGATCGCCACGCCGACCGATCTCCGGGGAATGGCGAAGTCCGATCTGGCGCAGGTCGCGGCCGAGCTTCGCACGGAGACCATCGACGCGGTTTCGGTCACCGGCGGGCATCTGGGCGCGGGCCTCGGGGTCGTCGAACTGACGGTGGCGCTGCACTACGTCTTCGAGACCCCCCGCGATCATCTGATCTGGGACGTCGGGCACCAGGCCTATCCGCACAAGATCCTCACCGGCCGCCGGGACCGCATCCGCACGCTACGCCAGGGCGGCGGGCTGTCGGGCTTCACCAAGCGGGCGGAAAGCCCCTACGACCCGTTCGGAGCGGCGCACTCGTCCACCTCCATCTCCGCGGGCCTCGGCATGGCCGTCGCCAGGGATCTCGACGGAGGCGACAACCGCGTCATCGCGGTGATCGGCGACGGCGCCATGAGCGCCGGCATGGCCTATGAGGCGATGAACAACGCCGGCGCAATGACGTCGCAGCTGCTGGTGGTGCTGAACGACAACGACATGTCGATCGCCCCGCCCGTGGGCGCGCTCAGCCGGCATCTGGCCGGGATCGTTTCGTCGAAGGGCTCTGGCGGCGCCATCTTCGAAGAGCTGGGGTTCCATTACATCGGCCCGATCGACGGGCATGATTTCGATGTTCTGCTGCCGATCCTGGAGAATATCCGCGACAACGCCTTCAACGGCCCGGTGCTGCTGCACGTCGTCACCGAGAAGGGGCATGGCTACGCGCCGGCCGCAGAGTCCGCCGACAAGCTGCATGCGGTCAGCAAGTTCGATGTGGCCACCGGCGCGCAAAGCGCCTCCGCGCCCAAGGCGCCGGGTTACACCAAGGTTTTCGCCAACGCCCTGGTTCAGGCCGCCGAGGCGGACGACAAGATCGTGGCGATCACCGGCGCCATGCCGTCGGGGACCGGCCTGGACGTGTTCGGCCGGCGGTTCCCCGAGCGCACCTTCGACGTAGGCATCGCCGAGCAGCACGCCGTGACCTTCGCGGCGGGCCTGGCGACCCAGGGCTACAAGCCGTTCTGCGCGATCTACTCGACCTTCCTGCAGCGCGCCTACGACCAGGTGGTGCACGACGTGGCGATCCAGGGCCTGCCGGTGCGCTTCGCCATCGACCGCGCCGGCCTGGTGGGCGCGGACGGGGCGACCCATGCCGGCAGCTTCGACATGGCCTATCTGGCCTGCCTGCCGGGCTTCACGGTCATGGCCCCCGCCGACGAGGCGGAACTGATGCACATGGTCGCCACGGCCGCCGCCCACGACGCCGGCCCCATCGCCTTCCGCTATCCGCGCGGCGAAGGCACAGGCGTGGCCTTGCCGGAGCGCGGCCAGATCCTGCCGATCGGCAAGGGTCGGGTCCTGCGGGAAGGCAAGGACGTGGCGATCCTCAGCATCGGGACGCGCCTGCGCGCGGCCCTGGCCGCCGCCGAGCACCTGCAGTCGCGGGGCATTTCCTGCACGGTGGCCGACGCGCGCTTCGTCAAGCCGCTCGACGAGGAGCTGGTGAGCCGGCTGGTGCGTTCGCACGGCATGCTCGTCACCGTCGAGGAAGGCTCGATCGGCGGCTTCGGCAGCCAGGTGCTGCACTACATCGCCAACGCCCAGCTGATGCGGCAGGGCCTCACCCTGCGGACCCTTACCCTGCCCGACGCGTTCCAGGACCAGGACGACATGGACCGGCAGTACGATCTGGCGGGCCTCAATGCCGCCGACCTCGTACGGATCATCGAGGCCGGCCTCAAACGGACAGCCTGACCATGCCGCAGCCTCGCCTCGCCGCCGCGTTCGCCGCTCTGGCGGTCACCCTCGCGCCACTCGCCGGCCACGCCGCGCCGTCGGATCCGGCCGCCGAGCAGATCGAGGCGTTCGACGCGAGCCTCCTAGGCGTCATGCGGCAGGCCAAGACCCTGACGCCCGCGCGCCGCGCCGAACGGTTCGAGCCGGTCATCACCCGGACCTTCGACCTGCCCGCCATGACCCGCTTCGCCGTCGGCCCGAGCTGGACTAGCCTGTCGGCCGCCGACCGGGCGGCGCTGACCGAGGCGTTCAGCCGGATGACCGTCGCGACCTACGCGCACAATTTCGACGGCTACAGCGGAGAGCGGATCACCGTCGACAGCGTCGACACCCGCGGGCCGGACAAGCTGGTCCATACGCGGATCGTCACGCCGGGCAAGGCGCCGGTGTCCCTGGTCTACCGGATGCGGCTGGCCGAGGGAAAATGGAAGGTGATCGACGTCTACTACAACGGCGCGATCAGCTCCCTGACCGGACAGCGCTCGGAGTTCGCGGCCACCCTCAGCTCCGGCGGCGCCGCGGCCTTGACCAAGAAGCTAAAAGCCCAGGCCGAGACGCTGCTGAAACGCTGAGCGCCGCTTTGGCCGAAGCGTGATTCGCTGAATCTGATTCCGGCCGGACTTTCCCTGATGTCGTCATCCTCGGGCTTGTCCCGAGGACCCATGATCTCCGAGGATCTGGAGGGGACCGAAGCGGCGCCGCCTCAGCATCTGCCGGCGGAGGCGGTGTGCATGGATCCTCGGGACAAGCCCGAGGATGACGGCAAGCGGGGGATTTGGAGCGGCCTGGGCGTCCGCCTTCGCTGACGCGTGATGGGGAACAAGGCGCCACCCGGTAACCCTCCGGCGAGAGTGGAGCCGCGATCAAGGGTGGCCGGGCTTTCCGGCGGCCGCGCCCACGGCCTCGCCGTCATCGCCCTCTGCATCGAGCGCCGCCAACGCCCTGTCCAGGGCGTCCGGGTCCAGCGCCGCGGCCGGCAGCGATTCCAGGAACGCGCCGCCGGCTTCCTCCAGGATACGGACGGTCTCGCGGCACGCCGGGCAGGCCGCGAGGTGAGCCGACACCGTCGAGCGCCCGGCGGCCTGGGACCCTACTGCAAAATCCAGCAGGTCCGCGGCCGAGGGATGGTCAGTTGACCTCATTGCCCAGCGTCAAACGTAGCCGGGCCATCGCCAGCCGCAGGCGGGATTTCACCGTGCCCAGCGGCAAGCCGAGGGCGCGCGCGATCTCGGAGTGGGGCTGAGCGTCCAGGAAGGCGCGGCGCAGCACCTCGGCCTGGCCCGGTGGCAGGTCGCCCAGCGCCGCATGGACGCGGCGGCTGTCGCGGCTCGCGCCGACGATCTCCTCCGGCGTCGGCTGCCGCTGGAACGCGGTCCAGTCCGGTTGCGGGGGATCGCCCGCATGTTCCCGGCGATGCCGGTCGACGCGCAGGTTACGGGCGATGGTGAAGATCCAGGCCATCGCCGTGGCGCGGCCTGGGTCGAAGGCCTCCGCCTTGCGCCACACGGTCAGCAGAACGTCCTGCGCGAGCTCCTCGGCGACGGAATGCGGCAGGCCGCCCCGCAGCATGTAGCCTTTCACCTTGGGGGCGACGGCGAGGAAAAGCTCCCCGAACGCCTCGCGGTCGCGGTGGCGCGCGATCCTCTGCACCCAAACGGATATGTCGCTCGCGCCGCCGGACGGGTGACGGCGCTCCAGGGCCCGCCGCAATTGCCGCAGCAGGACCGGCGGCTGCATGGGCTTGGCGCAATGGGGCGCCTCGCGGTAGCGCTCGGGGAGTTCGTCGCGCCGGAAAACCGTCGTGAAGACGAACGGCGTCTCCCGCGCCAGCAGGGCCTCGGCGATAGGATAGGCCAGTTCGCCTGCCAAGCTGACGTCGATGACCGCCGCGTCGAAGGCCGGTGACGAGTGGATCAGCGCCAGGGCCTTCTCCACCGTCGGGACCGCGCCCAGAATCTCCGCGCCCGAGCCGCGAAGCGTGCGGACAACCTCATCGGCGTCCAGGAACTCGTCTTCCACGACCAGAATGCGCCGGCCGGCCAGCACCTCGCCGGCGTCGGTTGCAGACTCAAGCACATCACACCTCCTGGCCGGACGCCCGTTCGGGGCGCCGTCAGGCCGATCTCACCACACCGCAGATAGACTGCGCCTGGCGACATCGACTGTCACCTCTTGACGCAACGCCTCGGGCGCCGATTGGCTCACGCGATCGGCATTTCGCGGCGCGACCGGCCGCGGACCCGGGGCGCCGAATCCGTGGCTAGCTATCCGGCGAATATTCCTGGCATTGTTGGATACGTTCGGGCTGGCGGAAGTTACCTAAGCAATGTCGGGGAACGCCACAGACGACCTTACCAAACGCCGGCGGGCCGCCGTCATGCTGAGCGCGATCAATCCCCAATGAATACCATCCCGCTCGTCGTCGGCATCGGGGCCTCGGCTGGCGGGCTCGAAGCGTTCCGGGCGTTCTTCTCCGCCATGCCGACAGATACCGGGATGGCCTTCGTCCTGGTGCAGCATCTCGATCCCGACCGCTCGAGCGCCCTGGTGGACATCCTGCGCGGCAGCACGGCGATGGCCGTCTCGAGCGCCGAGCACGGCGCGCCCATCGCGCCGAACCGGGTCTTCGTGATTCCGCCGGACGCTATCTTGAGGATCGAGGCCGGCGTTCTCCAGGTGACGCGGCCGGCCACGGCCGCCGCCCGCCGCGCCGCCATCGACACCTTCCTGACTTCACTGGCCGAAGACCAGGGCGAGGACGCGGTCGGCATCATCCTTTCGGGCTTTGGCGCGGACGGCGCGCTCGGCGTCGAGGCGATCAAGGAACAGGGCGGCCTGACCCTGGCGCAGGCCGAGTTCGACCACGCTCCCAAGCCCGGGATGCCGCAGAGCGCGGCGGCTCGCGGCTATGTCGATCATGTGCTGGCCGCCGCCGCCATGCCCAAGGCGCTGATCGACCACCTGCGCTACCGCTCCAAGACCGACGGCGCGAAAGGCCCCGACGGCCTGCGCGCCGACGTGGGAGACCATCTGGGCGCGATCTGTGCGGTCCTCTCCAGCCGGCTCGGACGGGACTTCAGCCAATACAAGACCAACACCCTGATGCGCCGCATACAGCGGCGGATGCAGGTGCTCCAGGTCGACAGCGTGCCGGCCTATCTCGAACAGCTGCGCGAGCGGCCGGACGAGCCGGAGCTGCTGTTTCGCGAGGTGCTGATCCGCGTCACCCGGTTCTTCCGCGATCCGGCGGCGTTCGGCGCCCTTTCCGGCCGCATCCCGGACATGCTGGCGCACGGCGACCCGCAGGACACCATCCGGATCTGGGTTCCCGGCTGCGCCACGGGCGAAGAGGCCTATTCGCTGGCGATCCTCTTCAAGGAGGCGATGGCGCGCGCCGCGCGGCCCCGCAAGGTGCAGATCTTCGCCACCGACATCGACGACCAGGCCATCGAGGTCGCCCGCGCCGGCCTCTACGCCGAGACCATAGCCGCCGACCTGTCCGAAGACCTGCTTGACCGGCACTTCCTGAAGGAAGGCGACCGCCGCCGGGTGTCCAAGGAAATCCGCCAGATGTGCCTCTTCTCGGTGCACGATCTGGTCAAGGACCCGCCGTTCTCGCGGCTCGACCTGGTGTCCTGCCGCAACCTGCTGATCTATTTCGGGCCGGCGCTGCAAAAGCGCGTCATCGCCATGTTCCACTACGGGCTGCTGCCCGGCGGCCTGCTGCTGCTCGGCTCCTCCGAAGCGGTCACGGCGCACACCAAGCTGTTCGCGCCGCTCGACAAGAAGCATCGCCTGTTCGAGCGCAAGGATGCGCCCGCGCAATTGCTGGCGGCGACGCGACCGCCCCCGGCTCGCGCGCCGGAGGCTCCGGCTCGCGTCGCGGAGGGCCACGCCGAGCCGCAGATCGCCCGGATCATGGCGCGCTATGCGCCGGCGTTCGTGGTCATCGACCGGCGACAGAACGTGCAGCAGTTCTCCGGCCCGATCGCCAAGTACCTGGAGCCGGCCATCGGTTCGGCCGGCCTCAACCTGCCCGGCCTCATCCATCCTGACCTGCGCGCGGCGCTGCGCGGCGCGCTCAAGGAGGCCATGGCCACGGCGCGGCGGGTCATCCTCGACGGCCTCACCCTGGAGATTTCCGGCCGTCGCGAAGCGGTGAACCTGATCGTCGAGCCGCTGGCGCCGCCCGACGCCGACGACCGCTCGTTCATCGTCGCGTTTCAGGACCTGGGCGCCGCCAGGCCGCCCGAGTCGGCTGGCGGCCCTTCCGCAAACGGCTCCGACCCTGCCGTGGCCGACGAGGCGGTCGCGGCCCGCGAACGGCTCCAGACGCTGACGGAGGAATTGGAAACCTCCAACGAAGAGCTGCAATCTTCCAACGAGGAATACCAGTCGGTCAACGAGGAGTTGCAATCGGCCAATGAGGAGCTGGAGACCTCCAAGGAAGAGCTCCAGTCGATCAACGAGGAGCTGGCCACCGTCAACACCGAGCTGAATTCGCGCAACGAGAGCCTCGTCGACCTCAATAGCGATCTCGCCAACCTGATCGACTCGACCTCCATCGCGACCCTGTTTCTGGACCGCGAGCTGCGGATCAAGCGGTTCACGCCGACCATGCTGGACATTTTCAATGTCCGCACCGGTGACGAAGGCCGCCCGATCACCGACATCGTGTCGCACCTCGCCCGCGACGGCCTGCAGCGCGACGTGCAGCAGGTGATCCGCACGCTCGTTCCGGTCGAGCGGGAGGTCGCGCTGGCCGAAGGCGACCGCATCTACCAGATGCAGGTTCGGCCCTACCGGGACATCAACGACGTCATCAACGGCGTGGTGATCACCTTCGTCGACGTGTCCATCCGCAAGCGGCACGAGATCGACCGGGCCAAACTCGCGGCCATCGTGGAGTCTTCGGACGACGCCATCTTCGGTCATGACCTTGAGGGCCGCGTCACCAGTTGGAACGCCGGCGCCCAGGCGATCTACGGCTACGCCGCCGATGAGATGATCGGGCAGCCCATGGCCACGCTGCTGAGCGACGCGCAGGCCGGGGAATGGCCCGCCCTCCTGCAACAGCTGGTGGCCGGGGTCCCCATCCATCATTTCGACAGCACGCGCGTCGCCAAGGACGGGCGCCTCGTCAATGTCGCCCTGACCCTCTCGCCGATCAAGGACTCGGGCGGCGGCATCATCGGCGTGTCGGCCGTCGGACGGGACATCACCGCATCCAAATTGGCCGATGCAGCGCTCCGCGAGAGCGACGAAAGATACCGCACACTGTTCCACGCCATCGACCAGGGCTTCTGCGTCATCGAGAAGGTCGAGACCCCCGCGGGCAAGCCTAGCGACTTCCGCTACGTCGTGGCCAACCCGGCCTTCGCCGCGCAAACCGGCGTTGGCGACGTGGTCGGCAAGACCATTCGGGAGGCGTTTCCGGGAGAGCCGCAGGACTGGTTCGACATCTATGACACAGTCCTGAAGACCGGAGAGCCGATCCGGTTCGAGCGCGACCTGGTGACCCAGGGCCGCTGTCTGGAGTTGTACGCCTTCCCGGTCGGGCACGCCGCCAACCGCCATCTCGCGGTTCTGTTCGCGGACGTCACCGCGCGCAAGCGGGCCGAACGTCGAACGGGGCTGCTGCTCGGCGAGCTGGATCACCGCGTCAAGAACATCCTGGCGATCGTGTCGTCGGTCGTCTCGCAGACCCTGAAGACCGGCACGCCGGCCGAATTCGCGGCGAGCGTCGAAGGGCGCATCAAGGCCATCGCCAAGGCGCACAGCTTGCTGACCGCCGGCGGCGAGGCCGGCGTCTCGCTCGACGCCATCGTCAAGACCGAGCTTGCCCCCTATCAGGGCTCCACCGGGCGCGTGACGATCACGGGCGACGATGTGACCTTGACGCCCATGGTCGCGATGCCCGTGGCCATGGCGATCCAAGAACTGGCGACCAACGCCGCCAAGTATGGCGCGCTCTCTTCGGCGCCCGGGCGGCTCCTGGTGTCCTGGGCGGTCGAAGGCTCCGGTGAGGTTCGCACGCTCAAACTCGCGTGGACCGAAAGCGGGGGCCCGCCGGTCAACCCCGATCCCAACAGGGGCTTTGGCACATCCTTGATCGAACGCGCCCTGGCCTATCAATTCAACGCGACCGTGGATCGCGCCTTCGCCATTGGCGGCGTGACGTGCAAGATAGCCATTCCGTTCACCGAGGCCGTAGGCCAAGTTGGCGGGCGCAACCAAAAAGGCTCGGATCGACCATGATCGACGATCTGACGAAGCGCAGGGTCCTCGTCGTCGAGGATGAATATCTGATCGCGATGATCATCGAGGAGGTGCTTTCCGAGCTCGGCTGCCACGTGGTGGGGCCGGAGGGCGCCCTTCAACCTGCGATGACCCTGGCGCGCGACGAGCCGCTCGACGCGGCCATTCTCGACGTGACCATTCGCGGCGGCCAGGTCTTTCCGGTCGCCAAGATCCTGCTGGAACGCGGCGTGCCGTTCGTGCTGGCGAGCGGCTATGGCGATTGGGCGCTGCCGGAGGCGCTGCAAAATCAGCCCCGCCTGACCAAACCGTTCGATTCCGCCGAACTGCAGCGCGCGATGTCCGCCATCGGCGTGCCGAACTGACCCTATCGGCTTCACATACTTTCGAAACGCCTCGCTGGAGTGTCCTTCTCCCTCCTGTGGGAGAAGGTGGCCTGCGAAGCAGGTCGGATGAGGGGTCTCTCAGATCGTGGGGACCGGCCCGAGCTCGTCCAAGGCCGCCAGGATGCGGGCCGCCACCAGGTCGGGCGCGCCGCGGATTTCCTCATTGCTGAATCGGAGCACGCGGAAGCCCTTGGCGTTGAGCCAGGCGTCGCGGCTCGCGTCGCGTTGCGGATCGTGGAACGGGCCGTCCGCCTCGACCACGAGGCGATGCCTGAGGCAGAGGAAGTCCAGGACGTAGGGTCCCATGGGGACCTGGCGGCGGAACTTCAGCCCGCCGAGTCGCCGCTGGCGCAGCCGGCTCCACAACAGCCGCTCGGTCGCCGTCGGGTTGCTCCGCAGGGTCCGCGCTCTTTTGACCCTCGCCGTGCCGTCCATGGCTCAGCTTAGAGGCGGCGGAGAGGACTTTCGACCCCTCATCCGTCAGCCTGCGGCTGCCACCTTCTCCCACAAGGGGGAGAAGGACGAACTGAGGTGCATCGTCACAAGCTGCTGTAAGACAACAGATATCCAGCGTGTGCACGCCGTAGCCCGCAATGCGGCAGAAGCTACTGCCGGAGCGCGCCGTCCGGGGCCTCGGGGCGGGCCGCCAGCTCCGGTTTGATCCAATCCTGCTCCACCAGGTCGCGCATGTTGTAGGCCCGGGCCTTGGCTTCCTGGCGCGCCGCCTGCCACAACGCTCCATCGTCCGCCAAGCCCGCGGTGGCGGCGCGGTCGGCCATCTGACGGCAGAACTCGGCGCGCTCGTTCAGGATGCGCTCGGCCGCGCGCATGATGCGCTCCATCTGGTCGAACTGCGCCACCGAGAGAGCCTCGGCGGTATAGGCGTGCCCGATGTGGCAGTCGTATTTGATCAAGCCGCCCAGGTCGGCTCGACGCAGGGCGCCCCCGCAATCAGGGCAGGTGACCGTCAGGGGACGGTCGAGGGTTTCGCCATCAATCATATCCCGGCCTTTCTCAGGGGTCCGTTGCAGCAGCATGACCGCCGCGGCGCGGTCGGCCTCGGTGACCAATTTCGTAAGGCGCGCGGGTAGCTCCGCGAGCGGAAGACAATAGTCCAGCTCGACGTGCTGGGCTGCGCTTTTCGGCATGTCGGCATAGGCGGCGTCGTCCGGGTCCTGGATGATCGCGACGCCGCCTCGACGCTTGATTTCATAGAGGCCGGCCGTGCCGTCGTTGAGCCGTCCGGTGAGGATCACCCCAACCGCACCAGGGCCATAGGCTTCGGCCGCGCTGCGGAACAGCACGTCGATGGAGGGCCGCGCGAAGTTCTCCTTCGGGCCTCGCGTGAGGCGTATTCGACCGTCAATGACCAGCATGTGGCGGTCGGGCGGGGCCAGGTAGATGACGCCGGGCCGGGCCTTCTCGCCGTTCTCGCCGTGCTTGGCGGGCGTTACGCCCGCGCTATTCATGAGGGCCGGCAACTCGCTAGGCTGCGCCCCGATGTGGAGCACGACGAGGATCGGAACGGGCAACGGCTCCGGCCAGCTTGCGGTCAGCGAAAGCAGCGCGCTCACTCCGCCGGCCGAAGCGCCGATGACGACTATCGAGGAGCGTTCCATGGCGGATCACATTCAGCCGGCCCGCGCCGACAGGGCGGACATGACCACAACGCCCGGCCTCGCCAAAGGTCGCAAAGGCAGCGCTGCGTGAGGTCAGAGGGTCAGGGCTGGTACTCGAAGCCGCTCGAGGGCGCCTTGGCCGGCCCCCCGAACGTGTAGACCAGGCCGACGTAGGCGATGCGGCCGAACTGGTGGCGCAGGTAGTCGTCACGCAGTTGCGGCGTGGTGATCAGCCGGCGGAATTTCTGGCTGTCGAACAGGTCCGACACGGTGATCATCGCCGAGAGGTCCGGCCGCAGCTGATGTTTGTAGCCGAGGTTCACCACATTGATCGCGGTGACGTAGCCCTGCGGGGTGAGCCGCTTGTCCGACCGGCTGAACGAGATCTGCGCGGTGTCGGCGGAGGTGGGCCGCCAGTCGAGGCTGGCCTTCAGGTTCAGGCCTGCGGTGGACTTAAGCCCGGGGGCGCCCAGGGCGGTGGCGTCGATCTGGGCGGCGAACAGGTCGCCGCTCAGATTGTAGGAGACGTGTTGGCCGAACTTTCCGTTCGCCGTGAGCTCGATGCCCGCCGAGCGGCTCTTGGGCAGGTTCGCCTTGGTGGTCAGCACCACGTTGTCGCTGATCGGCCGCACGATGTCGGTGACGCTGTCCCGGTCGAAGCGGTAGTAGGCCGTCACGCCATAGGTCGCCGCGTGCGGCGAGACGTTGTAGCCGATTTCGTACGACCAGGTGTCCTGCGGGGCGAGGTTGGGGTTGCCGGCCCTCAGGTTGCGGCTGTCCTGATGGTCGGCGAACGGGTTGAGGATCTCCGGATCGGGCCGGGTGAGCCGGCGGCTGACGCCCAGCGACAGCTTGCCGGTATCGCCGAGGCTGCGGTCGATGTGGAGGCTGGGATAGAGCCCGGAATCGCTGCGCCCGCCCGGGATGTCGCCGGTGATCTGCAGGGTCGTGGCCCTGGCCGCTTCCAGCCGCACGCCCGCCTGAACCTGCCACGCCCCCAGCGGCGTCTGGTATTCGCCGTAGGCGGCGTTCACCCGCTGCCGGTAGCGGAAGTGGTTGGTGACGTCGGGGTTGTCCACCGACCGGCCGGTGGCCGGGTCGATGCTGCCGCCGACCCGGTCGAAGGCGTTGTTGTCGTCCTCGAGATCGTAGCCGAACTTGATCTCGCGGTCCTTGGGGAGCGGCAGGTCATAGTCGGCATTGAACTCGGTCTTCACCAGGTCATGGCTGAGCTGCAGGTCGTCGAAGGTCGGATCCGAGGCCGGCAAGGTGAAGGTGTTGCGATAGGCGTTGCTCTCCCGCTCGTGATCGCCGCTGCGCTGCAAGCCCAGGCTCAGGGTCTCGTGCGGCCGCCAGAGCTTCTGGTCGAAGCGCAGCCCTTCGCTGGTGTCGGCGCTCCAATCGTGGCCGTCGTCGTGGCGGTCGGACAGGCTGGCGGTCGCGCCGCCGGCCGGGCCGCCGAGGTCATGCTGGTCGAAATAGCGGATGCCGCTTTGCTCGCGGTGGCTGAACGAGGCGCCGAGCGACTGCCGGGCGTTCAGGTCGTAGTCGACGCTGCCCTTCACCGACGGGACCAGGTGCCTCTGATGCTGGTCGAGGGTCTGTTGGCTGGCCACCAGGGCCTGCGAAGCCGGGTCGAGGACCACCCGCTCCGTGGCGGTCAGCCGTTCCCGGGAATCCTGGCGCAGCCCCAGGCCTCCCGAGAGCTTCAGCGGCCCGCGGTTGTAGGTCGCATTGAGGCCGGCCACATAGCGCCGCTGGCCGCCAAGGCTCAGTTGGCCGCTGCCCGACAGGCCCGCGCGGCGGGTCTTCTTGGTGATGATGTTGATGACTCCGCCTGACCCCTCGGCCTTGAACTGCGCCGGCGGCGTGGTCAGCACCTCGACCCGCGCGATGTCGCTCGCGGAGAACTGTTGCAGGCTCAGGCCGCGGCTCGCGCCGGAGAACTGGGCGGAGGGCTTGCCGTCCACCAGGATCGTGACGTTGCCGTCGCCTCTGAGGCTGACATTGCCGTCCGCGTCGACGGAGATCGAGGGGACATTGTTGAGGACGTCGGCGGCCGATCCCGACGTGGCCTGCAGGTCGCTCGCGACGGAATAGACCTTCCGGTCGATCAGGGTCTGGGTGACTGGCGTTTCGGCGGTGACGACGATCTCCGCCACCGAGGTGATCGGGCGGGGCGGCTTGGGCGGCGGCGGCGCCTCCGCGGCCTGCGACGCCGTCGCACCGGCGAGCGCCAGCATGGCCGCAAAACCGGCAAGTCGCTGCATGTGATCCCCATGGCCAACCCGGGCGGTGGCGGCCTGCGCGGCCCTGGTAGGCGTCGCGGCCTCACCGCCAGATGTCGCCGACCTTGAAAATCGCCAATGTGGCCGTCGGCGGCGAAGTGCGCGCCATGCGGGTTGGCGAATTGTAATGGCCGGGACATTCGCGGCGAAGGTCGTTCGGTCTAGCGTTGCAAGGGACGAGGACCCTGCGCCCTTCTCCCGCCCGTTCGCCCGAGGCAAGCTCGACCCCATGAAGCTGTTGATCGTAGAGGACGACATTGAGGCCGCGGCCTATCTGAAGCGCGCGCTGTCGGAGGCCGGCCACATCGTCGATTCCGCCCAGGGCGGCCGCGACGGCCTGATGCTGGCGGCCAGCGAGCCCTACGACGTCATCGTCCTCGACCGGATGCTGCCGGAGCTCGACGGCCTGGCGATCCTGCGGACCATCCGCGCCTCGGGCGTGAAGACCCCGGTCCTGCTACTCACCGCGCTGGGCGGCATCGATGACCGCGTGGAGGGGCTGGAGGCCGGCGGCGACGACTATCTGGTGAAGCCCTTCGCCTTCGCCGAGCTGCTGGCGCGGGTCAACGCGCTGGCGCGGCGGCCGCCCCAGCAGGAGGTGCAGACGGAGCTCCAGGTCGCCGACCTCAAGGTCGATCTCCTGCGGCGCGTGGTGAGCCGCGGCGGCCAGCGCATCGAGCTGCAGCCCAGGGAATACCAGCTCCTGGAGTATCTGATGCGCCACGCGGGCCGGATCGTGACGCGCACGATGCTGCTGGAAAGCGTCTGGGAGTTCCACTTCGACCCCAAGACCAACATCGTCGAGACCCATATGAGCCGCCTGCGCGGCAAGGTCGACCGCGGCCACTCGCACGAACTGATCCACACGGTGCGCGGCGCGGGCTATGTGCTGCGCGAGCCCGAGTAGGTGTTCCGCTCGACCAGCCTGCGCCTGGCGGCGCTCTACACCGCGGCCTTCGCCCTGGCCGTGGTCGTGCTGGGCGCCGTCACCTTCCTGTCGACCCGGCAGGCGCTGACCACCCAGTTCGACAACCGCATCCGCGCGGAATCCGCGGCCATGGTCCAGGAGTACCGGTCGGAAGGCCTGGTCGGGGTGATCGACGCCGTGCGCGAGCGCGACAACACGCCGGGATCGCTGATGTTCGGCTTGCGCGGGCCCTCAGGCGAAATCCTGGCGGGGCGCCTGGCGGCCGTCGATGCGCCAATCGGCTGGTCGAAATTCCGCGAGGGCGACGAGGGCGACCGATTCAGCGTGTTCACGGTCGGCCTGCCGGGCGGCCGAAAGCTGCTGGTCGGCGACGAGGACGACCAGATCGAGGTGCTGGACCGCGCGATCCTGCGAGGATTCGGCTGGGCGTTCGTCGGAGTGGTCATCCTGGGGGTCGCGGGCGGCTTCGCGCTGAGCCGCGGCGTGCACCGCAGGCTGGCGGCGATCACCGGCACGGCGGAGGCGATCATCGACGGCGATCTCGCGCGCCGGGTGCCGGTTCATGGCTCCAGCGACGACCTCGACCGGCTGGCGCTCACGCTCAATCGCATGCTCGACCGCATCGCCACCCTGATGGAGAGCCTCAAGCAGGTGTCGAGCGACGTCGCCCACGACCTGCGCACCCCCTTGACCCGGCTGCGCCAGCGCCTGGAAGCCGGGCTGAGCGCCCCGCAGGAGCGCGAGCAGGCGCTGGAAGGCGCCTTGGCCGACCTCGATTCCATTCTGGAGACCTTCGCGGCCTTGCTACGCATCGCCCAGATCGAAGGCGGCGCGCGGCGCGCCGCCTTCCGTGCCTGCGACCTCTCGGCGATCGCCACCACCGTGGTGGAGGCCTTCGCGCCGTCGGCGGAGGATCAACGGCAGGAGCTTACCCTCGACGTGGCCGCCGCCGCCCCCGTCGACGGGGACGCGGAACTGCTCACCCAGATGCTGGTGAATCTCGTGGAGAACGCGTTGCGTCATGCCGGTCCGGACACCCGGATCGTGGTCGCCACCCGACGCGACGCCGGCGGCGCAGCCGTGCTGTCGGTGCGCGATGACGGGCCGGGCGTGCCGGAGGCGGAGCGGCAGCGGGTGTTCGACCGGTTCTATCGGCTGGAACGGAGCCGGACCACCTCGGGCAGCGGCCTGGGCCTGGCCATGGCCGCCGCGGCCGCCCGGCTGCACGGCGCGGACATCGAATTGCTGGACGCCAAGCCCGGGCTCGAGGTCCGCGTCTCGTTCCGATGACGCCAGATTGGGATTTCACAATCTTCCCGCCATCCCCGGGTTAGGCGCGACCGCCTAGACACCGCGCAATACGGAGAAAACCGACCGATGAACGCTCTGCGAACCGCCGCCCTCAGCCTCGGCATCCTCATCGCGGCAGGCGCCGCACAGGCGGCCGGCTCCGGCTACCACGTGGTCGATCGGATCGCCGGCCCGGACGGCGGCTGGGACTACGTTCGCGTCGATCCGCACAACAATCGTGTCCTGGTGGCGCATGGCAGTTCGGTGCTGGCCATCGACCTCGCCACCAAGGCGCTGACGCCTGGCCTGGCGCCGGGCCTGATGCTTCACGACCCGTTGCCGGTCAACAACGGCGCGGAGCTGCTGGTCACCAACGGCGGGACCGCCACCGCGGTCTTCTACGACAGCAAGACCGGAAAGGCCGTCGCGACGGTCAAGACCGGCGTCGGCCCGGACGCCGCCGCCTTCGACCCTCATTCCGGGCTGATCCTGGTCATGGACCACGTCGGCGGCGACGTGAGGCTGATCGACGCCAAGACCCACAAGGCGGAGGGCGCCGTCCCGGTCGGGGGCGACCTTGAAGCCGGCGCCGTCGACGGCCACGGCCACGCCTTCGTGAACATCGAGAACAAGAACGAGATCGCGGTCATCGACCTGGCGCAGCGCAAGGTGGCGGCCCGCTACCCGCTCGCCGGCTGCGACGGTCCGACTGGCCTGGCCTATGACGCCGCCGACAACCAGCTGATCGCCGCCTGCGACGGCGCCACCGTCGTGGTCGCCGCCGCCACCGGCAAGATCGTCGCCACCCTGCCCACCGGCAAGGGCGCGGACGGCGTGGCCTATGACCCGCGCCAGCGGCTGGCCTTCGTGCCCGCCGGCCGCGCCGGCACGCTGACCGTCGTGAGCGTCGGCAAGGGCAAGGCCGCGATCGTCGACACCGTGCCGACCGAAGTGGGCGCCCGGACCATCGCGCTCGACGAACGCAGTGGGCGCCTCTATCTGCCCAGCGCCGCATACGGCCCCCGGCCGGCCGCGGGCGGCCGGCCGCCGATGCTGCCGGGCAGCGTCCACGTCCTCGTTGTGGGCAAGTAGGCGATCCGCCAGAGTCCGGCGATGGCCTGTCGCTCCCATGCCGCCGTCGCGGCGCTCGCCACCCTGCTGGCGCTCGCCCTCGGCGGGTGTGAAACCTATCACGCCAGCGAACTGGCGTCGGGGCCGGACCTGGGCGTGACGCCGCGGCGGCTGACGGTCGACACCGCCAAGCTCCGGGTCCAGCCCCTGAAGACGATCGTCGTCGACGCCGCCGACGGCCTGACCCCAGTGGAAATCGCTGTCCTGACGGTGCTGAACAGTCCGGACCTGGCCGCGAAACGGCGGGCGGCCCAGGTCAGCGGCGCCCAGGTCTTCGCCGCCGGCCTGCTGCCGGACCCGCAGCTGACCGGTTCGGTCGACCGGCCGATCTCCGGCCCCGACACCCAGACCGCCTTCAGCGCCAGCCTCGGCCTCGACCTCGCCGGCTTGCTGGCGCGCAACGCCGTCCACCGCGCCGCCCGGCAGACCGCGCGGGCCGCCGACCTCAACCTGCTGTGGGCCGAGTGGAGCGACGCCCAGAAGGCCCGCCAGCTCGCCGAGACCGCGCTCGCCGACGAGGCCCGCGCCGCGGTGCTGCGCAAGGTCCTGGCGCTCGCCGCCGACCGCTATGCGCGGTCCGCCCGCGCCCTGCAGAACCGCGACGTGACCCTCCAGACCAACGCCGCCGACCTCGCCGTCAAGCTCGACGCGCAAACCCAGCTCACCACCGCCGAGCATGACGCCCAGAAGGCGCGCCGCGACCTTGACGCCATGCTCGGCCTGCGGGCGGACGTCGTCCTGCCGCTGGTCGCCGCACCGCCGTCGAGCGGCTACGACGAGGCGGCGGTGCGCCAGGCGCTCGCCACCCTGCCGGACCGCCGGCCGGACCTGCTGGCGCTGAAGGCCGGCTACGGCGCGCAGGACGCCAACCTGCGCAAGGCGATCCTGGCGCAGTTCCCGCTCAACAACCTCGCCGCGGCCTACGCCAAGGACCCCGCCGGCACCACGACCGCCGGACTTGCCCTCACCCTGGCCCTGCCGATTTTCAACGGCGGGCGCGGCGAAATCCGCGTGCAGAAGGCCACCCGCGAGCAGCTTCGCGCGGAGTATCTCGCGCGCCTCGACCAGACCGACGCCGAGGTTCGCAACGCGGAGCGGGAACGCGCCGGCGCCCGCCTCGCGGCCGCCCAACTCAGCACCGACGTCCCGCGCCTGGAGGCCCTGCTCCGGCCGGCGATGGCCGCCTATGACCGCGGCGACCTGGACAGCCAAGCCTATCTCACCCTGTCGCAGACCCTGCTCGCCAAGCGGGCCGACCTCGACGACAAGGCCCTGGCGGCGCGGCTTGCCGACATCGCGCTCGAGACCGCGCTCTTCCTGCCACCCGCCGAATCGAGGGCCGCCCCGTGACCCGCAAACAGCTTCTGACGATCGCCGCCGCCGTCGTGGCGGTGGCCGCCGTGGTCGCCCTGGTCATGCTGCGAAAGGGCGGCGGCGAGGCCGCCGACGCCGAAGCCAATCCGACCGCGCTGGTGACCGTGGCGGCGGTGCGCACAGAGACCTTGCAGGACGTGGTGTCCGTCTATGGGGTGGTGCAGGCAGGCCCCGCCGGCAGCCTGACGGTCGCCGCGCCGCGGGCGGCCATAATCTCCAAGGTCCTGGTGCGGTCCGGGCAAGCCGTCGCCGCCGGGCAGCCCCTGGTCGAGATCGCCAACGCGCCCGGTTCGGAAATGGCCTACCGCCAGGCGGTCGACGCCGTGGCCGCCGCCCAGAGCGACCTCGCCCGCGTCCAGCGGCTGTTCGACGAACGGCTGGCCGCGAACGATCAACTGACGGCCGCCAAGAAAGCCCTGGCCGACGCCCAGGCGACGCTGGCCGCGCAGCAGAAGCAGGGAGGCGGGCACGCCCTGCAGGTCTTGCCCGCGCCGCGGGCCGGCGTGGTCACCACCCTCTCCGCAGCGGTCGGCGACCACGTGGCGCAGGACGCGCCCCTGGTGGTGCTGGCGAGCGCCGATGGCGCGGCGGTGAAGCTGGGCCTGGAGCCCGGCGGCCGGTTCGCGGTCGGTCAGGCGGTCACCCTCAAGCCGGTGTTCGGCGGCCCGCCCGTCGCCTCCCACCTCACCATGGTCGGGCGCGCGGCCGACCAGACCACCAAGACGCTGGACGCCATCGCCCCGCTGAACGGCGTGGCCCTGCCGATCGGCGCCTCGGTGGTCGGCGAGGTTGTCACCGGCGCCCACGCGGGACAGATCGCGCCGCGCTCGGCGGTGGTGTTCGACGAGACCGGGACCCATGTGTTCGTGGTGGCGGGCGGCAAGGCGCGGCGGGTGTTCGTCAGCCTCGGCCTCGACCACGGCCAGGATGTCGAGATCAAGGGCAATCTTGCGGCTGGCGCGCAGGTCGCCGTCGAGGGCGCCTATGAGCTGCAGGACGGCATGGCTGTGAAGGTCCGCGGCAAATGACCATCGCGGCTTTCGTTGCGCGGCGACGGCGCTCGCTGCTGACCCTGCTGGGGATACTGGTGGCGGGCGGCCTCGCCGCGGCCTTCCTGATGCCGGTCGGCCTGTTCCCGACCGTGCTGTTCCCGCGCATCGCGGTGACGATCGACGCCGGCGACCGTCCGCCGGACCAGATGGAGATCGCGATCACCCGGCCGGTGGAGCAGGCCGTCCGGGCCATTCCCGGCGTCCAGAATCTGCGCTCCACCACCAGCCGCGGCTCGGCGGAGATGTCGATCAACTTCGCCTGGGGATCGGACATGAACCTGGCCCTGCAACGGGTCGAGGCGGCGCTGACCCGCAGCCAGGCCACCCTGCCGCAGGGGGTGGTCTTCGACGTGCGGCGGATGGATCCCACCGTCTTCCCCGTCGCCGCCTACAGCCTGACCTCGACGCGGGCGACGCCGGTGGAGCTGCGCCGGTTCGCCGACCGGACCCTCGCGCCGCAGCTGTCGACGATCAATGGCGTGGCGCGGGTGACGGCGCAGGGCGGGGCGGCCGGCGAATACCGCATCGAGGTCGATCCGGCCAAGCTCTGGTCCTATGGGCTGTCGTTGAACGACGTGGCGACCGCCGTCACCGGCGCCAATGTGCTGGCGGCGGCCGGACGCCTGGAGGATCGCGGCAAGCTGCTGCTGGTGCTCACCGACTCCCGGCTGAGCGACCCGCGGCAGATCGCGGACGTGGTCGTCAAGACGATCAACGGGGCCGTGGTCCGGGTGCGCGACGTGGCGCAGGTGAAGGCGGCCCCCGCCCCGCAATGGATCCGGGTCACCGCCGACGGCCGCGACGCCGTGCTGGTGCAGGTCTACCAGCAGCCCGGCGGCAACACAGTCCAGATCGCCAAGGCCGTGCAGGCCACCTTCCAGAAGGCCAAGGGCCAGGGCCCGGCCGACATGCGGGTCAAGGCCTGGTACGATCAGAGCGATCTGATCCTGGAGTCCGCCTCCTCGCTTCGGAACGCCATCGTCATCGGCGTCATCCTGGCCGCCCTGGTGCTGCTGGTCTTCCTGCGCGATTGGAAGGTGACCCTGGCGGCGGTGGTCGCCGTCCCGGTGGTCCTGGCGGCCACGACGCTGATCCTGAAGCTCACCGGCCAGAGCTTCAACATCATGACGCTCGGCGGCATGGCCGCGGCCATCGGCCTGATCATCGACGACGCCATCGTGATGATCGAGCACATCGAGCGGCGCCTCAGCGAGGATCCCGACAAGGGCCGGCCGACGATCCAGCGCGCGGTGGGCGAGTTCATGCGCCCGCTGGTCAGCTCGTCCGCCGCGACCATCGTCATCTTCATACCGCTGGCGTTCCTGAGCGGCGTCACCGGCGCCTTCTTCAAGGCGCTGTCGATCACCATGACCGCGGCGCTGGTCGTCTCCTTCTTGGTTGCTTGGTGGTTGGTGCCGGTGCTGGTCGAACAGCTGGTCAAGCGGCGCGGCAAGACCGCCGACGTCGACCCCAACGGCCGGATCATGCGCCGCTATCGCTCCGCCCTCGAAGCGACCGTCGCGCATCCGGTCCTGACGATGATCGCGGTCGTCATCGTGGCCGCGACGGGCGGCCTGTGCTTCGCCACGGTCGGGTCGGGGTTCATCCCCAAGATCGACGAAGGCGGCTTCATCCTCGACTACATCGCCCCGCCCGGCATGTCGCTGACCGAGACTGACCGGCTGATGGGCCAGGTGGAGGCCATCATCCGCGCCACGCCCGACGTCGACACCTATTCGCGCCGCACCGGCGCGCAGCTCGGCGGCGGCCTCACCGAGCCCAACACCGGCGACTTTTTCATACGCCTGAAGCCCAAGGGCCGGCGGCCCATCGAGACCGTGATGAATGAGGTGCGCGGCAAGGTGCAGGCCAGCGTGCCGGGCATCGAGATCGAGACCGCGCAGCTGATGGAAGACCTGATCGGCGACCTGACCGCGGTGCCGCAGCCCATCGAGGTGAAGCTCTACAGCGACGACACCGCCCTGCTGCAGAAGACCGGCCCCATCGTCGCCGACGCGATCGGCAAGGTGCGCGGCGTCACGGAGATCAAGTCCGGGGTGGTGATCGCCGGCGACGGGCTGCAGATCTCGGTCGATCCGGTCCGCTCCGAACTGGAAGGCATCGACGCCGGTGAGGCCAGCAAGCAGATCGAAGCCCTGCTGAGCGGCAATGTCGCGACCCAGATCCAGAGCGGAACCAGCCTGGCGGACGTGCGGGTCTGGACGCCGCCTTCGGTGCGCTCGCGCATCGAGCAGCTCCCGGACCTGATGCTGAAATCGCCCGCCGACGGCCACCTGTTCCCCCTGTCGCGCGTGGCCAGCCTGCACCTGATCAACGGCCAGGCAGAGATCGGGCGGGAGAACATGCGGCGCATGGACGCCGTCACCGCCCGCGTGACCGGCCGTGACACCGGCTCGGCCGCCAAGGAGGTGCAGAAGGTGGTCGCCAAGCCCGGCCTGCTGCCCGCCGGCATGACCTTCGAAATGGGCGGGCTGTTCGCCGAGCAGCAATCAGCCTTCCGGGGGATGGCGATGGTCTTCGCCGCGGCCGTCGCGGCGGTCTTCGTTCTCCTGCTGGTGGTCTACGAGAGCTTCCGCACCGCCTTCACGATCCTGCTGATGCCGCTGACCGCCGCCTCCGCCGTGGCCATCGGCCTGTGGTTGACCGGCGTCGAACTGAACATCATGGCGCTGATGGGCACGACCATGATCCTGGGGATCACGACCGAGGTGGCGATCTTCTACTTCACCGAATACGAGGCGCTGCTGGCCGAAGGCATGGCGCCGGAGCGCGCCCTGGTGGAAGCCGGGCTGAACCGGTTGCGCCCGATCGCCATGACCACCGTCGCCGCGATCCTGGCGCTCGCGCCGCTCGCCCTGGCCCTGGGCGGCCGAGCCTCCATGGAGCGGCCCCTCGCCATCGCGATCATCGCCGGCCTGATCGCCCAGGGCCCGCTCGTGCTGCTCGCCATGCCGGCGATCTACAAGCTGTTGGGCGGCGCGCGGCCCGGCCCGGAACAAGAGGCCGCTCCCGCCTAGCCCGGCGCGTCCGGGAAGGGGCGGACATAGACGTAGGCGATGCGACCGTCGGTCTCCTGCAGGCAGTGGGTGATCTTCAGGACCGCCGCGTTCAGGCTCTCGGTGGTGGAGTGCGGCCGCAACGCCAGCGTCAGCGCCACCAGGATCGCGCCGGGGCCCAGGTGCAGGGTGGCGATCTCCTTCAGCTCGGTGATGCAGTCCAACTGGGCGAGCGTTTCCTTCAGCCGCGCCATGACGACCGGCGCGACCGCCTCGCCGGCAATCAGGCTGCGGGTCTCGTTGGCCAGGACGAAGGCGACGCAGGCCAGCAGCAGGCCGATGGCCACCGACGCGGCGCCGTCCGCCCAGGGCAGATGCAGGAAGGCCGACCCGGCCACGCCTGCGGTCGCCAACCCGAGCCCAAGCAACGCCGCCGAATCTTCCAGCAGCACCGACACCAGCCCGGCGTCTTTCGAGCCCTTGATGAAATCCCACAGCCGCACGGGCCGGCCGTGCACCACGCGCCGGTATTCCCGATAGCCCACACGGAACGAGACGCCCTCGAAGACCGCGGAGGCGGCGAGCACGCCGAGGCTGATCCAGGGCGAGATCACCGGCCCCGGGTGCAGGATATGGCGCACGCCCTCGTAGACCGACAGAACCCCCCCGAGCAGGAAGACCATCAGGGCGACGATGAACGACCAGAAATAGGCCTCCATGCCGTAGCCCAGCGGATGGGTCGCATCCCGGACCTTCGCGCCGCGGGCCTGCCCTACCAGCAGGAAGACCTCATCGAAGGTGTCGACCAGGGAATGGATGGCCTCGGTCAGCATCGCCGTCGATCCGGAAACGCCGGCCGCCACGAACTTGGCGAGCGCCACCGCGCCGTTGCCGGCCAGGGCGGCGAGCACCGCGCGCTTCGAGCCCTTGGCCATGAATGTTTCCCTCTGCGAACCCACCGAAACCACGCCGCGTCGCGGGGTCGGCGTCAATCCCGGGCCGAAGGCGTTGCGTGATCCAACGTGGGCGCTGACCCGCATCGACCTCGGTCTTACGCGATCCGACGCCCAGGCTTGCCCGCGGCTGCCGGAGCGTCCATCTCGCACCCATGCCCGTCTCGCCCGCCTATCGTCCCGATCCGCGCTACCCGGCCCTGGGGCCGGAGTTCGCTGACCCGGTGCGGGCGGGGGTGTTTCCGAAAGCCATCCTGCGCTTTCGCAACGACCGGGCGGCGGCCAGCGTTGGTCTCGACACCCTGACCGACGACGAGTGGATCGCCCACTTCGGGCGCTTCGAGCCGCTGCCGGGCAACCTCGATCCGCCGCTGGCCCAGCGTTATCACGGCCACCAGTTCCGGGTTTACAACCCCGAACTCGGCGACGGCCGCGGCTTCACCTTCGCTCAGATGCGGGAGGTTCCGTTTCAGCAAGGCGGAACAGGCCGCCTGCTGGACCTCGGGACCAAGGGATCCGGCCGCACGCCGTGGTCGCGGACCGCGGACGGACGGCTGACGCTGAAGGGCGCCGTGCGCGAGGTGCTGGCCACCGCGATGCTGGAGGCGCTCGGCGTGCCGACCTCCCGGTCCTTCTCCCTGATCGAGACCGGCGAAGCGCTGGAGCGCGGCGACGAGCCCAGCCCCACGCGCTCGGCCGTGCTGGTGCGGCTGAGCTGGGGCCACATCCGCTTCGGCAGTTTCCAGCGCCATGCCTTCTTCGAGCGGCCGGACCGCATCACCGCGCTCGTCGACCATGTGATCGAGACCTATTATCCGCAGCTCGCCGGGGCCGAGGATCGTCCCGTCGCCCTGCTGGGCGCGGTGGTCGCGCGGGCCGCGCGGCTGACGGCGCGCTGGATGGCGGCGGGTTTCGTCCACGGGGTGCTCAACACCGACAACATGAACTTGACGGGCGAGAGCTTCGACTACGGCCCCTACCGCTTCCTGCCGCACAACGATCCCAACTTCACCGCCGCCTATTTCGACCACGCCGGGCTCTACAGTTTCGGCCGTCAACCGGAGGCAGTGTTCTGGAACCTGCAGCAGCTGGCCGGCGCGCTCAGCCTGGCAGCCGGGAGCGAGGCCCTGGTGGAGGCGCTGAACGGCTTTGGCCCCGCCTATCGCGGGGAACTGACGGCGGCCATGCTGGCGCGGCTGGGCCTGCAACCGCACAACACCGAGGCGGACGCCGACTTCGTCCAGGCCGCGTTCCGGGCCTTCGGCGAGGGGGGCGAACGGCTGCGCTGGGAGCCGCTCTTCTTCGACTGGTTCTGCGGCGGAGAGGACCGGGCGCTGGCCGGCCCGCGCGGCGACCTCTACCGCCAGGAAGGCTTCGCGCCGTTCCGGCGGCTGATCGCCGATTTTCAGCCCGACCGGCCCAGGCGCCTGGCCGACCCCTACTTCGCCCGGCCCGAGCCGGAGGAGCTGCTGTACGACCAGATCGAGGCGCTCTGGGCGCCGATCGCCCAGGACGACGACTGGTCGGCCTTCCACACCAAGCTGGCCGGCATCGAGGCCGCGCGCCGCGCCTGGGGCCTGCCGGCGCAGGGGACCTAAGCCGGGCTGACCGCGACCGGCCGCGAAGCTCGCGACGCCCATTGCGCCAGCACGACGCCGCCCAGCACGATCGCCATGCCCGCGGTCTGGACCGGGCCCAGCAGTTCGCCGAACAGGACCCAGCCCATCAGCCCGGCCACGATCGGCTGCACCAGCACGACCACCGACGCCGTGGAGGTGGGCAGCCGTCCGAGGCCCCAGGCGATGGCGCCCTGGCCGCAGATGTGCACCAGGCCCAGCGCCACGCAGGCCGCCCAGCCGCCCGCCGTCGCCGGCGTGATCTGCTCGCGCAGCGCCAGCGCTGCGATCAGCAGCAACGGCGCGCCGACCACGCCGGACCAGAACATCAGCCGGCTCGCCCCCTCGGTCTTGCGGCCCTCGCTGATCGCCAGGAAGTAGAGCGCGTACCAGAGCGCGGTGGAGAGCGAGAGCAGGTTGCCGAGCGGCGCGTTCAGCACGTGGCCGCCGCCGCTCTTGCCCACCGCCATCATCCAGACGCCGGCCAACGCCACGGCCACCGCCAGCAGAAACAGCCCCCTGGGCCGCTGCTTCAGGAAGATCCAGGCAAACGCCGTCACCACCAC
>JBIOED010000005.1:0-52681 GCA_044445675.1 Caulobacterales bacterium
CGCCGCGCGCGTAGACGGCTCCAGGGCGAAGGGGCGAAGGCGCTCCGGCACCGCCGCGCCGATCTTGGCGATCAGGTCCATCGCGGCGCGCGCCAGGGCCGGGTCGCCGCGCCCGGCCACCCACTGGGCGCCCAGCACCGCAGCCTCGATCTCGTCGGGCGTCAGCATCAGCGGCGGCAGGTCGTAGCCGCCGTCCAGCACATAGCCTACGCCCGCCTCGCCGCGGATCGGCACCCGCTGGGCCATCAGGTCGGCGATGTCGCGGTAGACGGTGCGCTTGGAGGTCTCCAACTCCGCGGCCATGGCTTCGGCGGTTACCGGCCGGCGCGTGCGCCGCAGCACCTGGATGATCTGGAACAGCCGGTCCGCGCGCCGCATCGTTCACCTGTCCTGCCATCGTGCTGACAGCAGTGTGACAGGCGACCGCGGCCCCGCCAATCCGCCTCGAACCCGCCGCCTCTCCCCCGGCGAAGCCGAGAGGGAAAGGTGAGACGGCGCGGCATTAACTAATCGGTGGCTTTCACCCTCGTAAGCTCCCAGCAAGAAACAGGCCAAAGGGCCAGGAAAGGGGACGGCTTTGGCGCTCAGCGCGCGACTCGAGATCCGGCAAGGCCAGGGACTGGTCATCACGCCGCAGTTGCAGCAGGCGATCAAACTGCTGCAGCTGTCGAATCTCGAGCTCGAAGCGTTCGTGGACGCCGAGCTGGAGCGCAACCCGCTGCTGCAGCGCGACGAGCGCGACGCCGAACCGGACGGCGAGGCGCCGGCCGAGGCCGTTGCCGACACCGCCACCGACCGCATCGACGACGCCGGCGCCCGCGCGGAGTTGGACGCCGCGCACGACGAGGCCTCGCCCGGCGACCGGGTCACGGGCGATGCGGAACACGACATGGGCGCAGCCGAGGCCGGCGCCTCCATCGACTGGTCCAAGGCCAGCCGCGGCGGGTCCTTCGACGGCGACAGCGAAGGCCTGGAAGGCGCCCACACCCGCGACAAGACGCTCAACGAACACCTGCACGACCAGCTCTCCGCCTCGGGCCTCGCGGGCGCCGATGCGGCCGCAGCGATCGTGCTGATCGACGCGGTGGATGAGGGGGGCTACCTGCGCGCCGACCTGGCCGAAGTGGCCGACCGCCTGGGCTGCGGACAGGGCCTGCTGGAGCGCGTGCTGGCGGTGCTGCAAGGCTTCGAGCCGGCAGGCGTCTGCGCCCGCACAGTCGGCGAATGCCTGGCGATCCAGCTGAAGGACCGCAACCGCTTCGACCCAGCCATGGCCGCCCTGCTCGACAACCTGCCGTTGCTCGCCCGCCACGACATGCCGGCGCTGAAGCGCGCCTGCGGCGTCGATGACGAGGACCTGCGCGAGATGGTCGCCGAGCTGCGCGCTTTGACGCCGCGGCCCGGCGCGGCGTTCGGCGGCGAGCCGGTGCAGACCGTCGTCCCCGACGTCTACGTCCGCGAGGGCCTTGGCGGCCTGTGGCACGTGGAGTTGAACTCAGAGACCCTGCCGCGCCTGCTGGTGGACCAGCGCTACCACGCGCGCGTCAGCGCCAGCGCGCGCACCGACCAGGAAAAGACCTTCGTTTCCGACTGCGCGGCCCAGGCGAGCTGGCTGGTCAAGAGCCTCGACCAGCGGGCCAAGACCATCCTCAAGGTCTCCTCCGAGATCGTGCGCCAGCAGGACGCCTTCCTGGCCTTCGGCGTCGAGCATCTGCGGCCGCTCAACCTCAAGACCGTGGCCGACGCCATCGGCATGCACGAATCCACCGTCAGCCGGGTGACCTCGAACAAGTACCTCGCCACCCCGCGCGGGGTTTTCGAGATGAAGTTCTTCTTCACCTCAGCGATCCAGGCCACCGAAGGCGGCGAGGCGCACTCGGCCGAAAGCGTGCGCCACAAGATTCGCCAGATGATCGACGCCGAGGCGCGCGAACGCGAGGTCCTCTCCGACGACGCGATCGTCGACAGCCTCAAGGAAGCCGGCATCGACATCGCGCGGCGCACCGTCGCCAAGTACCGCGAAGCCATGCGCATCCCCTCCTCCGTGGAACGCCGCCGGCGTCTCAAGGAGACCGCCTGACTGCCCGAACGTCGGATCACCGGCAGTTTGATTGACACCTTCCGACGCCCGGCGCGTTGATCGCTCATGCAAGTCCAAGTCACCGGCAAACACGTCGACGTCGGCGAGGCCCTGCGCTCGCGGGTCTCCGACGAAATCTCCTCCAGCATCGGCAAATATTTTGAGCGCGAGGGCGGCGGCGCCGACGTGGTGGTGAGCCGCGAGGGCCACTCGTTCAGGGTAGATTGCGCGGTCACCCTGGCGACTGGCCAGCAACTCACCACCCAGGGCCTGGGCGGCGACGCGCACGTGGCCTTCGACGCGGCGATCCTGAAGATGCAAAAGCGCATCCGCCGCTACAAGAACCGCCTGAAGGACCACCATCCGCAGGCCATGGCCCGTCAGGCGGAGACCGCAGCCTACTATGTGTTGCAGGCGCCGGACGAGGGCCCCGACGACGACCTCGACGCCGCGGCGCATTTCCCCGAACCCCTGGTGATTGCCGAGACCGAAACCCAGATCCAGGTGATGACCGTGTCCATGGCGGTGATGGAACTGGACTTGACGGAGTCTCAAACAATCGTGTTCAGGAACGCCGCGCACGGCGGACTGTCCGTGGTATATCGCCGGCCGGACGGCAACATCGGGTGGATCGATCCGCAGCGCACCCAGGCGAACGGAGCCGGAGAGGACGGAACCGGCAAAGCGTGAAGGCGCTTGGAGCATCCGTCGAAAGGCGGCCCGTCAGGGGGACGGGTCGAGGTCATTGCGAGCTATCTAGAGACACGATGCAGATCGGCGACCTACTCGATCGCAATGCGATTTCCCTGCGCGTCAGCGCCGCCAACAAGCGCCAGGCGCTGGCGGTGATCTCCGAGATCGCGGCGCGCAATTTCGGCCTCGACGCCGGCGACGTGCTGGACGCCCTGACCGAGCGCGAGCAGGCCGGCTCCACCGGCGTTGGCCACGGGGTTGCCGCCCCCCATGCCCGCCTGGAAGGCCTCAGCCGCCTGCGCGGTGTTTTCGTACGGCTGGACCACGGCGTGGAGTTCGCGGCCGTGGACGACCAGCCGGTCGACCTGATCTTCGCCCTGTTCGCGCCGAAGGACGCCGCGGGCGTGGAGCATCTGCGCGCGCTGGCCCGCGTCTCGCGCATCCTGCGCCAGTCCGAACTGCGCCAGCAACTGCGCCAGGCCCGCACCGCCGACGCGGTGCATGCGCTGCTGGTGCAGGACCCGATCACGAGATCCTCGGCGGCCTGACGTTTCCTCCCCACAAGGGGGAGGGCGGCAAGGCGAAGCGCCCAGACGGGTGGGGACGTGTGGGCCGGGGTGCTGACTCAGCGCTTGTTGAACGAATTCCCCACCCCGGCCGCTTTCGCAGCCTGTCCCTCCGCACTACGGGGAGGGAAAGCGATATTCAGTGCACCGACACCGGCGCCAGTTCGTGCGCCAGGGCGGCGGCCACGGCGCTATCGCGATCGGTGAGCACGGCCAAGCGCTCCCCGTCGGCGCGATGGACCGCATAGAGGGTCTGGCCAGGGCTCAACTCGAACCCCTGGATCTGGGCCGAGGGCACGCTGGCCAGAATCTCGGCCGCGCTGACCGGGCGCACATAGACCAGGTTCGGGGCGCCCAGCGCCGCAAAAGCTTCAGTAGACAGAATAGGCGTCATCATGACCACCTCCATTGAACGCAACGCTTCGAACGGTCGCAGGTTCATCCGGCCATTCGTTGTCGAGACGCCGGACATCCGACCGTCTCTTTTTTGATACTTACGATCTCTGCTTAAGCTCGGGCCCGGATCGGCACCTTGAGCACGCGTTTTTCAGGCTCGGGCCGCGCGAGATCTATGTGCAGCAGGCCGTGTTCGAGGCTCGCCTCTTCCACCACCATGCCATCGGCCAGGACAAAGCTGCGGATGAAGCCGCGAGCGGCGATCCCGCGGTGCAGGAAGGCGTCCTCGGGGCGGGCGGCGTCGCCGTCGCGCCGGCCGGCGACCGTCAGTTGACGGTCCTCAAGGGTCACCTCCAGCTGCTCGGGCGAAAAGCCCGCCACGGCCAGGGTGATCCGGATCCCGCCGTCCGCAAGCTCCTCCACATTGTAGGGGGGATAGCTCTCGGCGGCCGCTTTCGCGGCGCGCTCGATCAGACTGCGGGTGTGCTCGAAGCCCAGAAGGAACGGGCTGTCGAAAAGTACCGACCTGTTCATCCTCAAGAGTCCTTGTCGAAAGCGACTCTCCGGGCGGGCCGCCCGGCAGCGGCGCGGCTCGACCGGACAAGGCCTTATTTGGGGATCGGGGCCCGGGCTTTCAATGTCCCCGGCCGCTCGCCAACCGCACCTCGAAGGGGACGGCCGGCGAGTCGAAATAGCCTTTTCCGTCGGCGGCGACGACGCGCACCGTCACCGTGTGGCGTCCCGCCGCCAGGGTCCCCACCGGCAGGATCGCCTTGAAGCCGACGTCCACCAGCCCCGGCGCCTTGAAATAGGTCGCCACGTCCTTGCGCGCCGCGCCATAGGCCGCGCCATAGGCCTTGCCGTCCACCACCACGTCGACGCCCTTGCCAGGCGTCCTGGCGACAGGATCGAAGCCGAAGCCGTCGAGCACGATCGGCCGGTCGGCGGGAGTCACCGCCGGCTGCCGGCTGCGCGGATCGGCGGCGGCGCCGGCATGGTCGAGGAAGAAACCCGCCGGCTCGCTGCGTTTGGCCAGGCCCTTCGACAGCCCCTCGGTCGGCGGCGCCACGGGCCCGACCGGCGGCGGCCCCTGCGCCATCGGGTCGGGCGGCAGGTGGCGGGGCTTGGGCCGGTCGCAGCCGGTCAGCGCGAGCCCGGCCATCAGCGCGGCGGTCAGGATGCGGCGTCTCACGTGGCGACCCCCAGATGGCGAAGGCCCGCCGGTTTCCCAGCGGGCCTTCATGGTGGAGCTAAGCGGAGTCGAACCGCTGACCTCTTGAATGCCATTCAAGCGCTCTACCAGCTGAGCTATAGCCCCAGACCTCCCGAAGGAGGGGTCTCGGGTCTTCCTGAACGCCGAGGCGGCCCCCAGGAAGGCGCGGAACCTATTCAAACACCCTCGCGCGATCAACCCCCGCCTTTCGGGGTTTTTCGCCGCGGGTCTGCGAGGGTCCCGATTCCGAGGTTCGCCAGCGCTTGCGGCTGTCGTGGGCGAACTTCAGATCCGGCACACTAGCGGTCGTCGTCGCCTTCGCCCGGCAGGCCCTCGATCTCGGTTTCGTCGAACTCGTCGTCCTCGTCCTCTTCCAGGAACGGCACGTCGGCGTCGTCCTCGACCTCTTCCTCGTCGGTGAACTCGCCCAGGTCCTCGGAGACGGCGGGCGCCGGCTCGGCGTCCTCATCGTCGTCAGCGGCCAGCACGGGATCGTCGATCACCTCGTCGAGCTCAGGCGTAACGACCTCTTCCTCCTCTTCCTCATCCTCGGCCTCGGCGTCGCCCAGCACCTGGTCCTCGCGGTCCTCGGTCTCGGCTTCGGCCTCCGGCTCGGGGGTGACGGCGCGGGCGCGGACCCGGCGGTTGCGCACCGCCTCGTCCGGGTCGAACTCGGTGTCGCATTTGGGGCAATGCGCCGGACGCTTGGTCAGGTCGTAGAATTTCGCTTGGCAGTTGGGGCAGACTTGCTTGGAGCCCAGCTCGGGATTGGCCAAAGGCGATGGTCCTTGAGATATGTTGGGGGGCGCGGTCGCGAAGCGGGCTCCCTTGCCACGCACGGGGGCGGCTGTCAAAAGCAATCCCCTCCTCAAAACCGCCAGCCCGCGGAGGCGCGTTTCCATCCAATGACGGCGGCCCAGATGACCGCCAGGCGCGGCGGCCCCCTGAAGGGCGTGTTGCGCGCCCCGGGGGACAAATCCATTTCGCACCGCGCGCTCATCCTGGGCGCGCTGGCGCACGGCCCGACCGAGGTCGAAGGCCTGCTGGAAGGCGAGGATGTCAAGCGCACGGCCGCGGCCATGGCGGCGTTCGGCGCCGGCGTGCGGCGGACCGGCGAGGGCCGCTGGCGCATAGAGGGCAGCGGCGGGTTCTGCGAGCCTGCCGACGTCATCGACTGCGGCAACGCCGGCACCGGCGTGCGGCTGATCATGGGGGCTGCGGCCGCGTTCCCGCTGGCCGCCACCTTCACCGGCGACGCCTCGCTGCGCGGCCGGCCGATGAACCGGGTGCTCAAACCCCTGGGCGAAATGGGCGCGAGCTGGATCTGCCGGGCCGGCGGGCGGTTGCCGCTGACGCTCAAGGGCGGCGGCCTGCGGCGCATCGCCTATCGCCTGCCGGAGCCTTCGGCGCAGGTGAAGTCGGCCATTCTGCTGGCCGGGCTGCACGCCGAGGGCGGCGCCGAGGTGGTCGAGCCGCAGGCCACCCGCGACCACACCGAGCGCATGCTGCGGGCCTTCGGCGCCCAGGTGGAGGTCATCGAGGCGGGCGGCGGGCGCCGCATCGTCCTGGCCGGCGGCCAAGCCCTGACCGGCGCCAGCATCCGCGTGCCCGGCGACCCGTCGTCGGCGGCGTTTCCGCTGGTCGCCGCCCTGATCGTCCCGGGCTCCGAAGTGACTGTGGAAGGGATGTTGCTAAACCCCTTGCGCATCGGCCTGCTGGAGACGCTGGGCGACATGGGCGCCGACCTGTCGGTGACCAACGTCCGCGACGAGGGCGGCGAGACGGTCGCCGACGTCACCGCGCGATATTCCGAGCTGACCGGTGTCGAGACGCCGCCCGAGCGGGCGCCCTCGATGATCGACGAATATCCGATCCTCGGCGTGGCCGCGGCCTTCGCCCAAGGGCCGACGGTGATGCGCGGCATCGGCGAGATGCGGGTCAAGGAAAGCGACCGCATCGCGCTGATGGCGGCGGGCCTGGCCGCCTGCGGCGTCGCCGTCGAGGAAGGCCCCGACAGCCTCACCGTCTTCGGCGCCCCCTCCTTCAAGCATGGCCGCGCCAACCTCGGGGTCGCCGGCGGCGCCCGGGTCGCCACCCACGGCGACCACCGCATCGCCATGAGCCACCTGATCCTCGGCCTCGCCGCGGATCAGCCCGTCGCCGTCGACCAGCCCGGCATGATCGCCACCAGCTTCCCCGGGTTCCTGGACCTGATGCGCGCCCTCGGCGCGGAGATCGAGGGATGAGACGGGACGCCAACGCGCCTCTCCCCCCGCGCAGCGGAGAGGGAGAGGGCAGGGAGAGGGCGGCGCGGCATCGCGGCATCCCAAGCGGAGCCACGCCGTGAGCGAACCCGAGACGCCCGCCTTCGTGATCGCCGTCGATGGGCCGGCGGCGTCGGGCAAGGGCACGATCGCCACGGGGTTGGGCGCGGCCTTCGGCCTGCCGGTGCTCGACACCGGCCTGCTCTACCGCTGCGTCGGGACCCTGATGCAGAAGGCCGGCGAGGATCTCGACGACCACGAGGCCGCGGCGGCCGCCGCGGCCCTGCTCACCGCCGACCAGCTGGACGACCCGGCCCTGCGCACCCGCGCCGCGGGCGAGGCGGCGAGCCGGGTGGCGGTGCATCCGCGGGTCCGCGAAGCCCTCCTGGAGTTCCAGCGCACTTTCGCCCACCAGGAGGGCGGCGCGGTCCTGGACGGCCGCGACATCGGCACGGTGATCGCGCCGGACGCGCCCGCCAAGCTCTACGTCACCGCCTCGCCCCAGGTGCGCGCCGACCGCCGCTGGCGCCAGCTGACGGCGCAGGGCGAGCGCGTCAGCCTGGAGGAGGTGCTGGCCGACATCCGCCGCCGCGACGAACGCGACGGCGGTCGCGACACCGCGCCCATGGCCCGCGCGCCCGACGCCGCCTTGCTGGACACCTCCGAAATGACTATAGAGCAGGCCGCCGATGCGGCCCGCCGCATCGTCGAGGCGGCGCGCGCCCGGTGGACCTCCACCACCTGAGCAATCCCAACGCGCCTTTCCCTCGGACGGCCGCGGGCAGATTCACTTAAGCGCGGGGTATGCCCTGCGCCTTCGGTTCAACCCTTAACCCGACGTGGGGACTCCGTTCGACAGCCAGGCTGCGCGGATCCCTAAGTCATTCGAAAGACAAAATATTCTATGGCTGACGATATGAGCATGAACCCGACGCGCGACGATTTCTCCGCGCTGTTGGACGAATCCCTGGGCGGCCGCGACTTCATGGAAGGCCAGGTCGTCCAGGGCAAGGTCGTGGCGATCGAGAAGGACATCGCGATCATCGACGTGGGCCTCAAGACCGAGGGCCGCGTCTCGCTGAAGGAATTCGGCGACGAAGAGGGCAAGGCCCCGATCAAGGTCGGCGACACCGTCGAGGTGTTCCTGGAACGCGTCGAAAACGCCATGGGCGAAGCGGTCCTGTCGCGCGACAAGGCCCGCCGCGAAGAGGCCTGGACCCGCCTGGAAGCCGTCTACGAGCGCAACGAGCCGGTGATGGGCGCCATCGTCGGCCGCGTGAAGGGCGGCTTCACCGTCGATCTCGGCGGCGCCTCGGCCTTCCTGCCCGGCTCGCAGGTCGACATCCGCCCCGTCCGCGACGTCGGCCCGCTGATGGGCAAGGAACAGCCCTTTGCGATCCTCAAGATGGACCGTCCGCGCGGCAACATCGTCGTTTCCCGTCGCGCGATCCTCGAAGAAGCCCGCGCCGAACAGCGCACCGAGCTGGTCTCCCAGCTGCAGGAAGGCGAAGTCCGCGAAGGCGTGGTCAAGAACATCACCGACTACGGCGCGTTCGTGGACCTGGGCGGCATCGACGGCCTGCTGCACGTCACCGACATGAGCTGGAAGCGCGTCAACCACCCGAGCCAGGTGCTGGCGGTGGGCGACACGGTCAAGGTGCAGATCGTCAAGATCAACCCCGACACCCAGCGCATCTCGCTGGGCATGAAGCAACTGCAGTCCGACCCCTGGGACGGCGTGGAAGCCAAGTACCCCGTGGGCGCCAAGTTCACCGGCCGGATCACCAACATCACCGACTACGGCGCCTTCGTGGAGCTGGAGGCCGGCGTCGAAGGGCTGGTCCACGTCTCCGAGATGTCCTGGACCAAGAAGAACGTCCATCCGGGCAAGATCGTCTCGACCTCGCAGGAAGTCGAAGTGGTCGTCCTTGACGTGGATCCGTCCAAGCGTCGGGTCTCGCTGGGCCTCAAGCAGGCCATGGCCAATCCGTGGGACGCCTTCGTCGCGGCTCATCCGATCGGCTCGACCGTGGAAGGCGAGGTCAAGAACGCCACGGAGTTCGGCCTGTTCATCGGTCTCGACAACGACATCGACGGCATGGTGCACCTGTCCGACCTCGACTGGGCCGTGCCCGGCGAGGAGGCCATCGCCAAGTACAACAAGGGCGACATGGTCAAGGCCAAGGTGCTCGACGTCGACGTCGAGAAGGAGCGCATCTCGCTGGGCATCAAGCAGCTGGCCGGCGACCCGATGCAGGGCGACACCTACCGCAAGGGCCAGACGGTCACCGTCACCGTCACCGAGATCACCTCGGGCGGCATCGAGGTGAAGTTCGGCGAGGATGAAGCCCCGATGACGGCCTTCATCCGCAAGTCGGACCTGTCCCGGGACCGTGCTGATCAGCGTCCCGAACGCTTCGCCGTCGGCGACCGCCTGGACGCCCAGATCGCCAACGTCGACAAGGCCGCGCGCCGCGTGTCCCTGTCGGTGAAGGCTCTGGAAATGGCCGAAGAAAAACAAGCGATCGAGAAGTTCGGAGCCTCCGACTCCGGCGCCTCGCTCGGCGATATCCTGGGCGCGGCGCTCCGCGAAAAAGCCCAGAAGGACTAACTCCCGCCGCCGCCTGGCGTTCGGAAATGGACGGCGGATCGGGAAACCGATCCGCCGTTTTCTTTTCACCTGTCGGCCCTATCGTGGGCGCTCGCGCCGCCGCGGCGCGCTGGAGCCCCGTCCTTGTCGTCGCGCATTTTGCTGAATTCAATCGCGGCGATGGCCGCGATGGCCTTCCCGGCGCTGGCCGCCGAAAAGCCGGCCTATGGCCCGGCGCCGGCGTGGGTCGATGTCGCCGCCATTCCCCCGCCGCCGCCGGAAGAGGGCGCGCCCGCCCTCGAAGTGCTGCTCGACGACCACCAGAGCCGCCTCGATCCGTCGGGCGACGCCTACTACAGCCACCGCGCGATCAAGATCCTCAAGCCCGAAGGCCTCGCGGGCGTGAAGTCGGCGAGCGTCATCTGGAGCCCCGCCACCGAGACCGTCACCTTCCATACGCTGAGAATCGTCCGTGGCGGCCAGACCATCGACCTGCTGGCCGACCCGAAGCAGATGCTGGTCCTGCGCCGTGAGGCCAACCTCGAGCAGTCGAGCCTCGACGGCCGGATCACCGCCTCGCGGCAGATCGATGGATTGCAGACCGGCGACATCCTCGATCTCGCCTTCACCCGCACCCACGCCGATCCGGTGGCGCAGGGCCATTCTTTCGACGGCGAGCGCCTGGCGTTCGCCGGCGTCGCAGGCCGCTACCGTACGATCGTTTCCTGGCCGAAAGGCGAGGCGGTGACCTGGAAGGCGACGCCGGGATTCGGTGACCCCGTGGTCAAGGATGCAGGCGGGCGCACGGTTCTCAGCCTCGATGCGACCAATGTGCTCGCCCCCAAGGCGCCGATCGGCGCGCCGCTCCGGTTCCGCCGGGTCGGCCAGCTGGAGGTCACCAGCTTCCGGAGCTGGAACGAGATCTCCAAGCTGATGGCGCCGCTCTACGTCACGGCCTCGGACATCGCCAGGACCTCGCCGATCAAGGCTGAGGCCGAGGCTATCGCAGCCAGGACTTCCGACCCCAAGGCCCGCGCCTTCGCCGCCCTGCAGCTGGTGGAGGACAAGACCCGCTATTTCTTCATCGGCATGGGCGAGGGCGGCTATGTGCCGGCCAAGGCCGACGACACCTGGGCCCGCCGTTTCGGCGACTGCAAGGCCAAGACGGCCCTGTTGCTGGCGCTGCTCAAAAATCTCGATATCGAGGCCGAACCTGTGCTGGTGAACCTGGGCGCGGGCGACGGGCTCAATGAGTTGCCGCCGTCCCTGGCGGCCTTCAACCACGTGATCGTTCGGGCGAAGATCGCCGGCCAGTCCTATTGGCTGGACGGCACCCGGTCCGGCGACACCAACCCGGCGGCCATGCATGCGCCGTCATACAAGTGGGGCCTGCCCGTGCGCGCCGAGGGCGCGACGCTGGAGCCGATCGCCGAGCCCCAGATCGCCGTGCCGACGGTCGCGACGGTGATCCGCCTGGACGCCACCAAGGGACTCGAAACCCTGGCTCCCGCCCATATCAGCATCACCTATTCCGGGGTCCTCGCCACCCAGGTCCGGGCGATCCTGGCCCGGACACCCAGAGCGGATTTCGAGCGCGGGTTCCGCCAGCAATTCTCCAGCCCCGCCGGCGGCATGGAGATCGAGCAGGTGGCCTGGCGCGACGATCCGGTGCGCGACCTCTTCACCATCGAGCTCTCCGGGACCGACGACATGGACTGGCGAAAGAATCCCGACCTCGGCGTGCGCGAATTCCGCATCGGCACGGGCGCCGCGCCCCGGCCGTTCCCAAAGCGCGAAGCCGGCCCCAACCAGGGGGCGCCCTTTGCCATCGCCTATCCCTCCTACACCCGCACGAGAACCGAAATCCTCCTGCCGAACGGCGGCAAGGGCTTCACGGTGCGGGGGCCCACCGGCGTTGCGCGCGTCGCGGGCTACGAGATTTCCTCGGGCGCGGGAATCCAGGGTGACGTTGCGAGCTTCACCGTCGAGCAACACGCGGTGACTTCGGAGATCAGCGCCGCCGAGGCGGATGCCGCCAATCGCCAGATCCGCCAACTGCGCGACGTCGACATCCTGGTTCGCGCCCCGGCCTGAAGGGTGATCTGGCCCACGTCGGCGCCGGCTATCGCCTGAACAAGCGCTGCCGCCAAGAAGGTCTGCAACCTTTTTGCGCCTTGAATACAAAGGCGGACTCGCCCATGGTCACGCCGGTTCGAGGGGGCCGCATGATCAAATCCGAGCTGATCGCCAAACTCGCCGAAGAAAACCCGCACCTGACCCAACGCGACATCGAGCGCGTCGTCGGCGTGGTTCTCGAACGGATGATCCAGGCGCTGGAGACCGGCGGGCGGGTGGAACTGCGTGGCTTCGGGGCGCTGTCGGTCCGGTCGCGCGAGGCGCGCGCGGGGCGCAATCCGCGCACCGGCGAGCCGGTGGACGTGCGCGCCAAGCATGTGCCCTTTTTCAAGAGCGGAAAGGAACTGCGCGAGCGGTTGAACCTTTCCGGCGACGAATAGACGAAAGGGCGCCGCGATGAGCGATGCGCGTCCTAAGCCGCCGGCGCTCCCCAGAATCACGATCCTCTCCGAATTTCGCGAGTTCATCGCCCGCGGCAACGTGATCGACCTGGCGGTGGGCGTGATCGTCGGCGCGGCGTTCAACGACATCGTCAAGAGCCTGGTCGACAACGTGGTGATGCCGCCCGTCGGCCTGCTGCTGTCGGGCATCGACTTCGCGCACCTGCAGTGGGTTCTCAGACCCGACGATCCGGCGACCAAGACCAACGAGCTGGTGGCGATCCAGTACGGCCTGTTCATCAACACCCTGATCAGGTTCGTGATCGTCGCCTGGGTGGTGTTCCTGCTGGTGAAGGGCGTCAACGCGATCCGTCGCCGCGAGGCCGCGACGCCGCAGGAGGAAAAGCCGGCCCCGCCGCCGCAGGAGGCGCTCCTGATCGAGATCCGCGACCTGCTGAAAGAGCAACGGATCTAGCGCTTCAGCGCGGCGCCCTTGCGGCGGCGCGGTCGAGCGGCTTAATCCAGGCGCATGGGCGTCCAGACGAAGATCTGCGGGATCAACACTCCCGAAGCCGTGACCGCGGCGCTGGCCGGCGGGGCGGCGTTCCTGGGCTTCGTGTTCTTCGACAAGAGCCCGCGCAATATCGCGCCCGAGGACGCCTGGCGGCTGGCGCAGCCGGCGCGCGGCAAGGCCAAGGTCGTGGCCCTGCTGGTCGATCCCAGCGACGCCGAGGTCGACCGCATCGCCGCGGCGCTGAAACCCGACCTGATCCAGCTGCATGGCGGCGAGACGCCGGCCAGGGCGCGCGCCATCGGACGGCGCAGCGGGGCGGGCGTGGTCAAGGTCCTGCCGGTCGCCGAAGCGAGCGACCTCGCCGCGGCCGCCGATTTCGAGACCGTGGCCGAGCACCTGATGTTCGACACCAAGCCCGCCAGCAGCGCCGACCGGCCGGGGGGCTCGGGCCTGCCCTTCGACTGGACCCTGCTCTCAGGACGTAGATTCCAGCGCCCCTGGTTCCTGGCCGGGGGGCTCGATCCGTGGAACCTGACGGACGCCGTCCAGCGGTCGGGTGCGCCGATGCTGGACGTTTCCTCTGGCGTGGAGCGCGGAGCCGGACTAAAGGACCCCGCCTTGATCCGGGCGTTCCTCGACGCCGCCCGCCGCGTCTGACACCGCACCGCAGAGATCTCGTGAACGCGCCATCTTCTGCCCACGGGGGCCGCCCCAACGACTACACGGCCTATCCGGACGCCGAAGGGCGGTTCGGCGACTACGGCGGTCGCTATGTGCCCGAGACCCTGATGCCCCTGGTCCACGAGCTGGACGCCGCCTACAGCGCGGCCAAGGCCGACGGGGACTTTCAGGCCGAGCTGAAGGGGTTCCTGAAGGACTACGTGGGCCGTCCCAGCCCGCTCTATTTCGCCGAGCGCCTCACCGACCACTACGGCGGCGCAAAAATCTACCTGAAGCGCGAGGAGCTGAACCACACCGGCGCGCACAAGATCAACAACTGCATGGGCCAGATCCTGCTGGCCATGCGGATGGGCAAGACCCGGATCATCGCCGAGACCGGAGCCGGCCAGCACGGGGTCGCCACCGCCACAGTCTGCGCCCGCTTCGGCCTGCCCTGCGTGGTCTACATGGGCGCCGTCGACGTGGAGCGGCAGAAGCCCAACGTCTTCCGCATGAACCTCCTGGGCGCCGAGGTGCGGCCGGTGACGTCCGGCTCGGCCACCCTCAAGGACGCCATGAACGAGGCGCTGCGCGACTGGGTGACCAATGTCGAAGACACCTACTACCTGATCGGCTCGGCGGCCGGCCCGCACCCCTATCCGGCCATGGTCCGCGACTTCCAGGCGGTGATCGGCGTCGAGAGCCGCGCGCAGATCCTGGAGAAGGAAGGCCGCCTGCCCGATGCGGTGGTCGCCTGCGTCGGCGGCGGCTCGAACGCCATCGGCCTGTTCCACCCCTTCCTGAACGACGAGGGCGTCCGGATCATCGGGGTCGAAGCTTCCGGCCACGGCATGGACACCGACAAGCACGCCGCGGCGATCAACGGCGGCCGTCCCGGCGTCCTGCACGGCAACAAGACCTACCTGATCCAGGACCCGCAGGGCCAGATCACCGAAGCCCACTCGATCTCCGCCGGCCTCGACTATCCGGGGATCGGCCCCGAGCACAGCTGGCTGCATGACGTGGGGCGGGCGACCTACCTGACCGCCACCGACCACGAGGCGCTGGCGGCGTTCCAGCTCTGCTGCAAGCTTGAAGGCATCATCCCGGCGCTGGAATCCAGCCACGCGCTGGCCCGCCTGCCGGAGATCGTCCGCCAGGTCGGCAAGGACGGGATCATCGTGCTCAACCTCTCCGGCCGCGGCGACAAGGACGTCGCCACCGTCGCGGCGCACCTGGGGCAGGAAGCTTGACCAAGGCGCGCATCGACGCGCGGTTCGCCGCGTTGAAGGCGGAAGGCCGGGCCGCCTTCGTGGCCTATGTGATGGCCGGCGATCCCGACGGCGCCACCGCGGCCACGATCCTGCAGGGCCTGCCGGGCGCCGGCGCGGACCTGATCGAAGTGGGCTTCCCGTTCTCCGATCCCATGGCCGAGGGGCCGCCGATCCAGCGGGCGGCGCAACGGGCGCTCGCCCAGGGCATGACGCTGGCGGGCACGCTCGACCTGGTCCGCGGCTTCCGCGCCGGCGACGTGACGACGCCGATCATCCTGATGGGCTATATGAACCTGCTGGTCACCTGGGGGATCGAGGCCTTCGCGCACGACGCCGCCGAGGCCGGAGTGGACGGCCTGATCGTGGTGGACTGTCCGCCGGAAGAGGCCGGGCCGCTGGCCGACGCCCTGGACGCGGCCGGCGTGTCCCTGATCCGGCTGGCCACGCCGACCAGCGACGACGCGCGCCTGGCGACCATCGTCCGCCGCACCTCGGGCTTCGTCTACTATGTCTCGGTGGCGGGTGTGACCGGGGTCAAGGAAGCTGACGCCGCCGTGGTGGCGCCGCACGTGGCGCGGGTGCGCGAGGCTTCGGGCCTGCCGGTGGCCGTCGGGTTCGGCATCAAGACGCCGGAACGCGCCGCCCAGGTCGCGCGGGTGGCCGACGCCGTGGTCGTGGGCTCGGCGCTGGTGGACGAAATCGCCGGGGCGATCGAGATGAACGAAGACGTGACCCAACGGGTTCTTCTCAAAGCAGATTCCTTGGCTAAGGCTGTGCGCTCGGCGCGAGTCGGCCAAACGACGGTCTAGAACCATGGCAATGGCTGAGCAGAGAAACGACAAGCCCGGGCGGCCTCCCGCCGCCCCTCGAGAGCGAACCGGCTGGCTGTCGCGCATCGCGCCCGGCGTGCGCAACGCGTTCTCCAAGCGCGAGACACCAGAAAATCTCTGGGTCAAATGCCCCGACACCGGGGAGATGATCTACCGCCCCGACCTGGAAGCGGCGCTGTGGGTGACGCCCTCCGGCCACCACATGCGGATCGGGGCCGCTGCGCGCCTGCGCTACACCTTCGACGACGGCAAGTTCGAGCGCATCGCTTCGCCGGTTGTGGCCGACGATCCGCTGAAATTCCCCGATGTGAGACCCTATCCCGACCGCATCAAGGCGGCCCGCAAGGCGAGCGGCGAGCAGGACGCCTTGGCGGTCGGCTACGGCCATATCCTCGGGCAGCCGGCGGTGGTGGCGGTGCAGGACTTCGCCTTCATGGGCGGGTCGCTGTCCATGGCGGTCGGGGAAGCCTTCATCAGGGCCGCTCAGGAGGCCGTGAAGCGTGAGGTCCCCTTTGTGATCTTCACCGCCAGCGGCGGCGCGCGCATGCAGGAGGGGACGCTCTCCCTGATGCAGCTCGCCCGCACCACGCTGGCCGTGAATGAGGTCAAGGCCGCGGGCCTGCCCTATGTCGTGGTCCTCACCGATCCGACCACGGGCGGGGTCATGGCCTCCTACGCCATGCTGGGCGACGTGCACCTGGCCGAGCCCAACGCCCTGATCGGCTTCGCCGGCCGCCGGGTGATCGAACAGACCATTCGCGAGAGCCTGCCGCCGGGCTTCCAGCGCGCGGAGTTCCAGATGGAGCGCGGCATGGTTGACAAGGTGGTCCCCCGCGCCGAACTGCGCGAGGTGCTGAGCTCGATCCTGAAAACCTTGATGATGGGGCGGGCGCAACACCTTCCCGCCGCCTGATCCTGCCCCCTTCAGCATGACAGTCGTGCACGACCACGACCCCCTCCGCGCCTCGGATGCGGTGATCCAGCGGCTGCGCGCCAACCACCCGAGCCTGATCGACCTCACCACCGGCCGGGTGGAGCGCCTGCTGGCCGCGCTCGGCCATCCCGAACGGCGCCTGCCGCCGGTGATCCATGTGGCGGGCACCAACGGCAAGGGCTCGACCGTCGCCTACCTGCGGGCCATCGCCGAGGCCCAGGGGCTCAAGGTCCACGCGATCACCTCGCCGCACCTGGTGCGCTTCGCCGAGCGCATCCGCATCGCCGGTGACCTGATCACCGATGAGCGGCTGGACGCGCTTACCGATCGGTTGGAGGCCGCCAACGGCGACGCGCCGATCAGCTTCTTCGAGATCACCACGGTGCTGGCCATCGAGGCCTTCGCGGAGACGCCCGCCGACCTCTGCTTGGTGGAGGTGGGCCTTGGTGGCCGGTTCGACGCCACCAACATCTTCGACGCGCCGGCGGTCAGCGTGATCACCCCGGTCGACTACGACCACCTGGAGATGCTGGGGCCCGAGCTCGGCAAGATCGCGTGGGAAAAGGCCGGGATCATCAAGCGCGGCCGCCCCGCCGTGGTCGCCCGCCAGCCGGACGAGGCGCTGGAGATGATCGAGCGGGAGGCCGACGACCGAATGGCCCCGCTGTTCCTGATGGGCCGCGACTTCGACGCCTGGGAGGAGCGCGGCCGGCTGATGGTGCAGATGCCCGACCGCCTGCTCGACCTGCCGGCCCCCAGCCTGTTCGGCGGCTACCAGTTCGACAACGCCGGCCTGGCGGTCGCCGCGGCGCTGACCTTCGACCACGACCTGAGCGAAGACGACCTGGGCCGCGGCGTGTCCTCCACGGTCTGGCCGGCCCGCTTCCAGCGCCTGACCAAGGGGCCGCTGGCGGAGCTGGCCAGGGCGCGCGGGGCGGACCTATGGCTTGACGGCGGCCACAACCCGCATGCCGGCCGCGCCCTTGCGGAGGCCGCCTCGCGCCTGGTGGACCGCGATCCACGGCCGCTGGTGCTGGTCACCGGCATGTTCGCCCGCAAGGACGCCGAGGGCTACTTCCGCCCCTTCGCGGAGATGCACCCGAGGGTCTTCACCACCACCTTCGACGCGCCGAACGCGGCGACGCCCGGCGACCTCGCCGAATCTGCGCGTCTGGCGGGCCTCGCCGCCGAGCCGGTGACCGATGTGACGGAAGGCGTGCGCAAGGCGCTCGACGGTTCCGGCCCGGCGCCGCACGTCCTGATCTGCGGTGGCCTGCATTTCGCCGGCGAGGTGCTGGCGATGGACCCCGAGACCTGGCCGACCTGACCTGCCCGAGCGCTGTCATCCCGGACAGCAGCTTTCGCGGCTTCCGGGATTACATCGAATTTTTTGGAGTTAGGCCGCAGCCGCGATCCCGGCCTCGTTCAGCCATTCCAGGATCTTCTGCTTGGGCATGGCGCCGACCTTCATCGAGGCCATCTGGCCGTCCTTGAACAGCATCATGGTGGGGATGCCGCGCACGCCGTAGCGCGACGGCGTGGTCGGGCTTTCTTCGATATTCAGCTTGGCGACGGTGACGTTGGCGCCCAGTTCGTCGGCGATCTGTTCGAGGGCCGGGGCGATCTGCTTGCAGGGGCCGCACCATTCCGCCCAGAAGTCGACCAGCACGGGGCCGGCGGCCTGCAGGACGTCCTTTTCGAAGGATTCGTCGGTGACCTTCACAGTGCTCATGGAAATCTCCTCATGCGTCAGCGGCTTCGAAAAATACGCAAGGCCGACGCATCTTCACCCGTCGATGTAAGCGGCCAAGGCGCCGGTATCAACCGCCGCGGCCCAGGTCGGCGAGGCTGCGCGCCAGCAAGAGTTCTGGAACCGGCATCAGCTTCGGCCCGTCCGTCCAGATCAGGGCGGCCTCGATGGTCCGCCCCGGGAAGACGTCGGTCAGCACCGCCGCGTAGATCGCCATCTGGCGCAGATAGGCGGGGTCGGCGTCGTCGATCCGCGCCGGCGAGGGCCGGTTGGTCTTGAAGTCGGCGACCAGCACGCGGTCGGGCAGGACCACCAGCCGGTCGATGCGGCCGGAGATCTTCAGGCCCGGCGGCAGGGCGGCCGCCGAGCCGGCGATGGCGACCTCGGCGCGGCTCCCCGGCCCGAACACCTCGGCGAACCGGGCGTCCTCCAGGACGGACAGCGCCGCAGCCGTCATCTCGGCGCGCTGGGCGTCGGTCAGGTCGCGCTGGCGGGCCAACAACGCCTGCGCGCCCGCCGCCCAGTCGGCGGGCGCCAGATCCGGCAGGATCTGCAGCAGCCGATGGATCAGGTCGCCGCGCCGGAAGCGCCCCAGCCCGCCAACCGACGAGAGCGGCGACGGCGAGGGAGCCTTGCCGCCGTCGCCCAGGTCCGAGGGCGAGGCGTAGCGGCTGAGGGCTTCCGCGGAGGCTTCCCGAGCCGCCCAGACCGGGACGGCGGAGGCCGCCGGCGCCGCGGCGGCCTGTCGGGCCATTCGCTCCGGATCGGGGCCGTAGCGCGTCGCCTGCACCTCGCCGCAAGCGACCTGGCGGACGTGCGGCTCGATCCCGGCGTGGTCGAAGCCGGCGCGAATCTGCGCCCACCAGCCCTTCAGGGTCTCTTCCTTACGGTTGGAGGCGATCCGGCCGCAGAGCACGAGCCGTTCCCGCGCCCGGGTCAGGGCCACGTAGAGCAGGCGCAGGGACTCCTCGTTCTCCTTCCGGGCTCGCAGCTCGCGGGCCAGGCGCGAGGCCTCGCAGTCGCCCTTCTGGGAGGCGCACCAGAGAAAGCCGCTCTCCTCCGTCTCCATCAGCGGCGAGCCGCGGGCGCCGGCGGTGGCCGTGGTCTCAGGCAGGAAGACGATCGGCGCCTCCAGGCCCTTGGCGCCGTGGGCGGTCATCACGCGGACCTCGTCGCGGCCGGCCTCCAGCTCGCGCTTGACGGTGATGTCGAGGCCGGCGAAGGCGGCGGCCAGGTTCTCCAGGTCGTGGACGCCGCGGGCCTCCGCCGCCAACACCTGAGCCAGATATTCGTCCAGGGCGTCTTCCGCCTCGTGGCCCAGGCGGCGGAGCAGGCGCGCGCGCATGGAGCGCCCGACGGCGTCGCGCAGGCCCAGCACCCGGCTGTAGAGCTCGAAGGGCCGCCGCCGGCCGGCCTCCGCGATCAGGGCCGAGAGAAAGTCGGCCGCGCCGCGCCAGTCGGCCTGCTCGCCGGCGCGATCCTGCAGCACCTGCCAGAGGCTCGCCGTCCGGCCCCTGGCCAGGCGGTAGAGGCTTTCGTCCTCCACGTCGCAGAACGGGCTGCGCAGCAGGGCCGCGAGCGTCAGGTCGTCGGCGGGGAACAGGGCGAACCGGGCCAGGGCCAGCAGGTCGTCGAAGACGATGTGCTCCGACAGCGCCAGCCGGTCGGCGCCGGCCACCGGAACCTTGGCGTGCTTGAGGGCGCGCAGGATTTCCACGAACAGGCCGCCGCGCTTGCGCACCAGGATCAGCACGTCGCCATATTTGGCCGGCCGCCAGCCGTCGCGGTCGCTGACCCGGTCGCCGCGCGCGACCAGGGCGGCGACCTCGCAGGCGATGTTCGCCGCCAGCCGCCGGGTGGCGCTGTGTTCGGCCTCGATGTCGAGCGGCGCAGTCCAGGCGTCACGCTCCTCGCCCTTCACCTCCCGCTCCAGCGGCCAGAGATCGACGCAGCCGCGGTCGCGGTCGCGCATGGGGATGTGGGCGAGCGCTTCGACGCCCGGCGGAACCCCGGTGGTGAAGACGGCGTCCACGAAGTCCAGCACCTCGACCGTCGAGCGCCACGAAGAGGTCAGAGGGACCGAGCGGCCTTGCAGTTCGGCGGCCTCGATCTCGCCCAGGTAACGGGCCGTCTCGGCGTTCAGCCGCGCCGGGTCGGCGCCTTGGAACGAGTAGATCGACTGCTTGTCGTCGCCCACCACGAACAGCGTCCGCAGCAGCGGTCGAGGGCGGCCATCCACCCCGGCGCCCACGAAGAACTCGCCGGTCAGCGCGCGAACGATGTCCCACTGGTCGGGGGCGGTGTCCTGCGCCTCGTCCACCAGTATGTGGTCGATGCCGCCGTCGAGCTTGTAGAGCACCCAGGCCGCCGCGGGCCGGCTGGCCAGCAGCGCCTTGGTCTTCTCGATCAGGTCGGCGAAGTCGAGCGCGCCGGCCGAGGCCTTCTCGATGCGGTAGGCCGCCAGATAGGCCTCGGCCAAGACCAGGGCGTCCAACGTGTCGGCCGCCACCCGCGCGCCCCGGATCCGCTCGCGGGCGATGGCCAGCCGGTCCTGCTCGTCCAGCAGCGCCTGGCGCAGGCCCGGGTGCGCCTTGAGGCCGGAGGTCTTGAACACCCATGCGGCGGGCGGGCCCTCGCCCTTGTCCGTGAACAGGGCGTCGAGCGCCTGGGCCAGCGGCGCGGCGGCATCGGCGGCGACGGCGGCGAGCTTGGCGGCGCACTTCTGGTCGCTGACGCCGCCGGCCGCCAGCACTCGGGCGGCCTCGCCCCAGAGCGCCCGGTCGAGCGCGGACATGGCCTCGGCTTCGAGGCTCTCCGGGTCCTGGCCGGGCTCGACGCCGCAGGTGTCCCAGACCCAGGCCACCGCGCCCGCCAGTCCGCCCTGCGCGGCGAAGAACGCCGCCAGGGCCGAGCGGCGCGCTTCGAAGCCCAGGAACATCGCCTGGAAGGCGGCGAAATCCAACGCCACCGAGAAACGGGCATAGGCCTCGGCGACGCGCCCCTCGCCGGTCAGGGCGTGCCGCGCCACGGCCTTGCGGGCGGCGCCGGCGATGGCCGCGGCGGCTGCGTCGTCCATCACCCGGAAGCCGGGGGAGACGCCGGCCTCCAGCGGGAAGCGGCGCAGCAGCTTTTCGCAAAAGGCGTGGATGGTCTGGATCTTCAGGCCGCCCGGCGTTTCCAGAGCGCGGGCGAAGAGCGCGCGAGCCCGGGAGAGGTCGCGGCCGTCGTAGCCGCCGGGACTTGCCCCTTCCAGCCGCGTCAATTCGTCGGTCAGCCGGTCGTCGGCCATCACCGACCAGTCGCCCAGCCGGCCGAACAGGCGGCGCTGCATCTCCGCCGCGGCCGCCTTGGTGTAGGTGACGCACAGCACCTTTTCCGGATCGACGCCGGCCAGCAGCAGGCGCGCCACCCGGTCGATCAGGGTCTTGGTCTTGCCGGAGCCGGCGTTGGCGGTGACGAAGGCGGAGATCGCCGGATCGGCCGCGGTGCGCTGCGGGTCGGGGGTGAGGAGCGCGCTCATTCCTCGCCCTCCTCGCCGCTGGTGGACCATTCGAAAACCCGCGCCAGATGATCGTAGTCGCTGGCGTACTGGTGCACGAACTGCGGGGCGGTGCGCGAGACGAAGGGCTGCTCGGGATGCCAATAGCGGGCGATCAGGCTTCGCAAGCCCGCCAGCGCCTGCTCGGCGGCGGCGTGGCTCTCGTCGCCCGCCGTGGCGCGCACCTCCTCGCGGCCGGCGGGCTTGCGGCCGGTGATCTCCAGATAGGTGAGCTCGCCGGGCCTCAGGGGACGGTCGATGCCCTCGAACCTGCCGTGCGCCAGGATCGCGGCGGTGAGCGTCAGCTGCGGCGAAAAGCCGGCGTCGACCACCTTTTGCGAGGGCGCGCGGCCGGTCTTGTAGTCGAGGATATGGCCGAAGCCCTGCGGGTCTGCCTCGATGCGGTCGGCCTTGGCGGAAAGCTTGAAGGGACGGCCGCCGATGTCGAGCACCAATTCGCCGGTCTTCTCCACGTGAATCGCCCGCCCGTCGGCCCGGCGCCGCGCCTCCAGCTCGGCGACCCAGGCGGCGGCCTCGCGCGCCAGGGACCGCTCGCGCGCCAGGGCCTCGTGCGGCATGCCGGCCCTTTCGAGCTCTTCGAGATAGAGACGCTCGAAAATCGCCGCGGCGTCGGGCGGCAGATGCGCGGGATGGGCCAGGGCGAACCGCTCGAACGCCGCGTGGATCGCCGTACCGCGGGCCCGGGCCTCCACCGGTTCATCCGGCCGTTCCATGACGCGCAGCTTCAGGATGTCGCGCGCCCAGACGGAATAGGGGTCGCGGGTCAGGCTTTCCACCCGGGTCACGAACAGCGCCGTCGGGCGATCCGCGGCGGGCGGGACCGGCGCGGGACGTCGGGCGGGCGCGTAGTCGGCCGGCGCATCGAGCCCGCGCGCCCAGTCCAGCACGTCCCGGCGACCAGGGATGGTCACCTGCGCGCCCTTGGCCAGCGTCTCCAGCCGCCAGAGCCAGCGTGACTTTACCGAAGGCGCGCCTTCGCGGCGCTCGGCATGCAGCAAGATCACTTCGGGCGCGCAGGCGGCCTGGGCGAAGTCGTGGGCCGCCAATCCGACGCGGCGTTCCGGCGGCGGCAGGCCGAGGGTCTCGCGCATCGGCCGCGACAGGAAGGGGTCGAGCTGCGCGCCGCGTGGCCAGACGCCCTCCTCCAGCCCCGCCACGATCAGCCGGTCGGCGCGCACCAACCGGGCCTCGATGGCGCCAAGTATGCGCAGGCGCGGATGGGTGGCGCCGCCGGTTCGCACCGTCTCGCCCTCCATCAGCCGCTCCAGCAGATCGGCGAAGCCGCGCGGCGTGGCGGGTGGCAGGCCGGCGGACTCCGCGATCAGCCCGGCCAGCAGCCGGCTCGTCGCCTCGCCGCCGGGGCCGCTCCAGAGGTCGCCGGTGTCGCCCCGCGGGTCGGCGGCCAGCGTCTCCATCGCCGCGGCGATGGCGCGTGCGGCCTGGGCGGGCGCGGTCGTGTCGCCCGACAGACCGGCCAGGATCGCCTCGATCCGTCCCGTGAGCGCCAGGGCGTCGGGATGCGCAGCGAGGCGCGCCCTCAGGCCGTCCCAGGTCCACGGCCGCGCGCCGCGCAGGCCGTGGCGCTCCAGGCTCTCGTGCGCCCCCAGGCGGACGTAGGGGTGCTTGAGGATTGACAGCAGGGTGACGGGATTCAGCGGATCGACCGCGGCGCGGGCCACCAGCCCCGCCAGCACGCCGCACGGACATCCCGCCAAGGCCTCGCCCGCCGATGAGTCCGGGATGACGCCCCAGCGGGCCAGCTTGGCGGCCACGCGGCGCCCCAGCGCTTGATCCGGCGCCACCAGGGCGGCGGTGCGGTCCGGCGTCTCCAGCGCCTCGCGCAGCAGCAGCGCCGCCACCGTCGCGGCCTCTTCCTCGGACCGCGCGCTGACCAGCGACAGGCCCTCCAGCCCGAAGGCCACGCCATTCACCGCCTCGCCGTCGGCCTGGGTGTTGAGGTCGGCGATGACGCGCAGCCAGTCGGCCGTGCGCTCCGGCGGCCTGAGCGCCTCGTTGATCACCCGCTGGCGCCAGCGGCCGCGGGCGGAGACCACCATCGAGGCCGGCCAGGTCTGGACGTCCCGACGCTCGACGCGGGCGGATCCGAGCAGGCGTTTCATCGCGCCCTGCGGATGCTGCTCGCCAACCTCCGCCCAGGCCTCGTCGGAGAGGCCCTCGTCGAGGCCGGGCAGCACCACGCAGCCCTGTGGCGCCTCGGCGATCACCTTCAGCAGGGCCGCAGTCGCCGGCGCGGTGCCGGTGGAGCCCGCGGCGACCAGCACGCCGCGCGGCGGATGGTCGGTCCAGGCCTGGGCGAGGCGCCGCAGCAGCTTCACGCGGCGCTGGCTGACGTCGACGACGCCCAGGGCCGCCAGTCGCCGGGGCCATTCGATCAGGGCCATTTCCAGGAACCGCCGCGAAACCCGCCAGTGGTCGGCGAGGTCGGCCTCCACCAGGCCGGCGAGCTTCTCGAACGGCTCCAGTTCCTCGATCTGCAGGCTGTCCAGGAAGCTGCCCAGGGCGTCGGCCATCTCCAGGGCCGAGGCGGCGGTGAGTTCGCGGCCTTCCAGCAGGCCCCAGTGGTCGGCGACCAGGCGTGTGAGTTCGAAGCGGCGCTTCAGGGGCTCGATCGCCGCCTCCAGGTCGAGGGCCAGGTCTCCGGGCTCGAAGGGCGGCTCGCCCTCGTCCAGGTCCCCCAGCGGCCGCATCTGGGGCGGCAGCACGGCCCGGCCCTCGGCGACGGCCACGAAGGCCTCGGCCAGCGCGCGGGCGCCACGGCGGGTGGGCGTCAAGATGGTGGCCTGCGACAGCGCCTCGGGGCCGAGCGGGCCGAGCGCCGCGTGCAGGCCGCGAGCCAGATCCTGGGCGAATGGCCGGTGCGCCGGGATCGTGTACCAGCGCGGCCCCGCTCGCTGGAAGAAGACGCTCACACTAACCTGGCTTCGGCCGCATCCCGCGCGGCGGGGTCGCCCACATGCATCCAGAAGGCGTCCATGGCGACGCCGTAGAGGCGGCCTTGCGCCTGCAGTCGACGCCAGGTCGGGTAGATCGAGAAGGCTGACCCGGCTTGGCCATCCAGGGCCTCGGGCTTGAGAATGCCGAAGCCGACGTTGGCGAAGGGCGTCACGACATCCGGCGAGGTTGAGTGGGTCAACCGCCCTTCCGCGTCCATCAGAAAGCCCTGCGGCCCCTCGAAGCCGATGCCGTGGCCACGGGCGACCAGCATGAGCAGGAGATCCATGGCCGCCGGGTCCCAGGCGGCCTTCAGCGCCTCCAGCGCCGGCGTCTCGCCCTCCAGCCACAGTGAGTCGATGTTGGCCACGAAGATCGGCTCTTCGCCCAGCAGGACGCGGGCGTGCTGGATCCCGCCGCCGGAGTCGAGCAGGCCGCCGCGCTCGTCGGAGATCAGGATTTCCAGATCCCTGCGGCCCTTCAGATGCGCCTCCACCTGCTCGGCGAAGTGGTGGACGTTGACCACGGCCCGCTCGACCCCCGCGGCGACCAGCTTGTCCAGCACCCGATCGAGCAGCGTCCGCCCGGCGACCGGAACCAATGCCTTCGGCGTGGCGTCGGTGAGCGGCCGCATGCGGGTGCCAAGGCCGGCGGCCAGCACCATCGCGGTCTTTGGGCCGGCGCTCATGCCCGCGCCTCGGTCGGGACGTGGCGGTCGAACCAGGCCTTTAGTCCGCCCAGCGCCGGGTCGGTCAGGTTGCGTTCCAGATAGCGCCAGGTGCGGGGCATGAAGGCCTTGTACTGCGCCCGGCCCAATAGCGCCTGACGCGCGAAGACCCGGCCAAGGATGCGCGCCGCATTGGAAGCCGCCAGCGCGCGGTAGTCGGCGCGGAATGCGTCACGGTCCATGCTCGGCCTGGCGTCGAGGTAACGCTGTAGCATCGACATTTCGAGTGCGGGCGAAACGTCCCGACGGGCGTCCTGCAACAGGTGGGTCAGGTCCCACGCCGGATGAGCGCGCAGCGCGTCCTGGAAGTCCAGCAGGCCCACCCGGGCCGCGCCTTGGCGCTCGGGCAGCCAGAGCAGGTTCTGGGCGTGGAAGTCGCGATGGCAGAAGACGCTCGCGCCAGCCTCGCCGCGCACCCAGACGGGCGCCCAGAGCGCCTCCCATTCGGCGATGGCGCCGGGGCCGAAGGCCGCGATCCCGGCGAATTTCGGCCACCACTCCAGGAAGGTGTCGGTGGCGACCTTCAGGGCCAGGGTGTCGTAGGCCAGCAGGGGCCACGCCAAGCCCTCCGCCTGGAGGACGCCAGGCGGGCGTTGCGCATGCAGCCGGACCTGCACATCGACGGCGGCCTCATAGAGCGGCGTCTCCGGCTGTCCGCCCGCGATCAGCGAGGCGAACAGGCCATCGCCCAGGTCCTCCAGGACCGCCAAACCCTCCGCCGCGTCGAAGGCGACGATCCTCGGCGCCGACAGGCCCTGCTCGCGCAGATAGGCCGCCGTGGTCACGAAGGCCGCGATCGAGCCCGCCGCCAGCCGGGCAGCGGCATTGTAGCCCAGCGCCAGGCGCTCCGCGTCGGTGGCCTCCGGCGGACAGATCGGGGTCTCCAGCACCGGCGGCTGGTCCATGAGAATCAACGGCGCGCCACCCGCCGGATGGAGCCGCTCATAGCTCCGCGTCGAGGCGTCGCCGGCCAGCGGTTCGCGCTGCGCCGCCGCCAGGCCGTGGTCGCGCAGGAACCGCGCCTTCGCCGCCTCCCGCTCAGAATTCAATCCGCCGTCCTTTCCATGCGCCATGGGGCGTCAGCCGCGCGCTGCGGCCGACTCCCTCCAGCGCGATCTCTACATCGAGTCGATCCGCGGGAAGCCGGCCATCCAGGCGCTGGGGCCATTCGATCACCGCCGCCCCGTCGTCCAGCGCCTCGTCCAGCCCGATCTCGTAGGCCTCGTCGGGATTCGCCAGCCGGTAGAGGTCGAAATGGGCGATCTTGAGTCGTTGGCCCTCGTAGAACTGCACGAGGGTGAAAGTGGGCGACGGGACGTCCTCGTCCGACGTGGTCAAAGCGCGGACCAAGGCCCGCGCCAGGGTGGATTTGCCGGCCCCCAGCGGCCCCGAAAGGCACACCGCTTCGCCCGATCTCAGACCTCGCGCGATGGCGGCGCCCAGCCGGGCGGTGGCCGCCTCGTCCGGCAGGATCATGCGAACGCCCGGTTCGCGTCGCCGGGCAGTTCGGCCTCGACAAAGGCCTTCAGCTTGGCGGCCGCCTCGGCGGGCTCGCCTTCAAGCGCTTCGGGGGCGATGGGCCGCCCGATGGTCAGATCGAAGCCACGGCCCCGCTTGTTCAAAAGCTCGTGGAACAGGGTGACGTCGCGCAGTTCCGAGGAAAAGCGGTTGAAGAAATGGAACATCCGCGACCACGGCCCGGCGACATGGATCGGGATCACCGGCGCCGCATACTTCCGGGCCAGGGACACCGCCGAGGGCGCCCAGGGCGGATCGGCGAGGCGGCCGTCCGGACGCCGGCGCGCCAGGCGCCCGGACGGGAAGATCACCAGGCAGCGCTCCGCCTCCAGCGCCTCGCGGGTGAGCAGCAAGGTGTCGCGGGTGCGTTCGCGCGTGCGCTTGGCCTCGACCCACTCCACCGGGATCAGCACGTCGCTGAGCCCCGGCGCCACCCGGTGGGCGTCGGAATTGGCGTAGAAGCAGAGGTCCGGCCGCACGCCTTTCAGCGCGTCATAGACCGCGATCCCGTCGGCGATGCCCGTCGGATGGTTGCAGACCGCGATCAGCCGGCCCCGGCGCGGAATGTGTTCGAGGCCGGCTGCCGACACCTTGACCCCGAGCAGCCGCGACACGTGTTCCAGCGCCGCGCGCCCAGGCAGGGGCGCGATCGCGTCGGCCATCCGCCGCGCCTTGCCGTAGTCGAGGGCGCCGTAGAGCAGCGGCCGGATCAGCGGCCATGCGGGGCTCGCCGCGAGATTGGGCGCTCGCTCGGCGATCAGCACGTCGACGATGTGATCACGGCGTCGCGCAGAGCTCAGCGTCCGGGCGGGCGAAGCGACGGTCATGCACGGCAGGATGCGCTGGGCCGGGGCAGGTCGGCAAGCCGGGGCGCTGGACGGCAGGCCTCAGGCCTCGATATCCAGCAAGGCGCCGATCCCCGGCGGCGCCGCGGCGCGCAGCTTCTGGCCCACCGCCTGCGCATCGCCGTCCTCACCCTTCACCGGCGGGACCGGCGGCACAGCCGTCACCGGCCGGTAGTAGGTGGGACCCGTGGGAATGGCGGAAACCTGCAATTGCGCCCCCAGCTCGGGGCCGAAACTAGAATCCACCCGTTAAGGCATCATGAGGCGGGTTTCCGTCGCGGCCTTGAGGGTCTAAATCCCGGCCCATGCGTAACATCACCCACTTCATCGACGGCGCAGCCGTCCCAGGAACCTCCGGCCGTTTCGGCGACATCTTCAACCCCAATACCGGCGAGGTGCAGGCCCGTGTGGCGCTGGCCGACGCCGGCGAGCTCGACGCCGCAGTGGCCTCGGCGCTCCGGGCCCAGCAGGTCTGGTCGCTGGTCAACCCGCAGCGGCGCGCCCGCGTCATGTTCGACTTCAAACGCCTGGTCGAGGCGAACATCAACGAACTGGCCGAGATGCTCTCGTCCGAGCACGGCAAGGTCATCGCCGATTCCAGGGGCGACGTGCAGCGCGGCCTGGAGGTCATCGAGTTCGCCTGCGGCATTCCGCACGCGCTGAAGGGCGAATACACCGAGGGCGCGGGCCCCGGCATCGACGTCTATTCCATGCGTCAGCCGCTGGGCGTGGTGGCTGGCATCACGCCGTTCAACTTCCCGGCGATGATCCCGATGTGGATGTTCGGCGTGGCGATCGCAGTCGGCAACAGCTTCATCCTCAAGCCTTCGGAAAAGGACCCCTCCGTTCCGGTCCGGCTCGGCGAATTGATGATGGAGGCCGGCGCGCCGAAGGGCGTGCTGAACGTCGTCAACGGCGACAAGGTCTCGGTAGACGCCATCCTCGACCATCCGGACATCAAGGCCGTCAGCTTCGTCGGCTCCTCGGACATCGCGCAGTACGTCTATTCGCGCGGCACGGCCGCGGGCAAGCGGGTCCAGGCCATGGGCGGCGCCAAGAACCACGGCATCGTCATGCCCGACGCCGACCTCGACCAGGCGGTGAAGGACATCTCGGGCGCCGCCTTCGGCTCGGCCGGGGAACGCTGCATGGCGCTGCCCGTCGTGGTGCCGGTGGGCGCCCGGACGGCCGAGGCCTTCCGCGAGAAGATGCTGGCCGAGATCGAGACCCTGAAGGTCGGCGTCTCCACGGACGCCGGGGCGCAGTACGGCCCGGTGGTCTCCGCCGCCCACCGCCAGAAGGTCTCGGACTACATCCAGCTGGGCGTCGACGAAGGCGCCGAGCTGGTGGTCGACGGGCGAGGATTCAGCCTGCAGGGCTACGAGAAGGGCTTCTTCATCGGCCCGACCCTCTTCGACCAGGTGAAGCCCGCCATGCGCACCTATCAGGAGGAAATCTTCGGGCCGGTGCTGCAGATCGTCCGCGCCGACACGTTCGACGAGGCGGTCGCCCTGCCATCCACCCACCAGTACGGCAACGGCGTCGCGATCTTCACCCGCAACGGCCGCGCCGCCCGCGAGTTCGCCGCCCGCGTCAACGTCGGCATGGTCGGCGTCAACGTGCCGATCCCGGTGCCGGTGGCCTACCACACGTTCGGGGGCTGGAAGCGCTCGGCTTTCGGCGACACCAACCAGCATGGCATGGAGGGCGTGCGGTTCTGGACCAAGGTGAAGACCGTCACCGCCCGCTGGCCCGAAGGCGCGATGGAAGATAGCGCCTTCGTCATCCCGACGATGACCTGATCACCGCCGGCTGATCTGATCCTTGCTGGCCTGGCGGGTTTTCGGCCCGGGCCCGCGCTCGGCGTCGGTCTTTTCGCCACGGGTGGCGTGGTTGGCGGAATAGGCCGCGCCCTCGTCGGCAGGCTCGCCCCAGTCTTCCTGGGGATTTTCGCTGACGCCGTCGAGCGCCGGCGCGTTGCCGGCCGGGTCGTCCTGGGCGTCCAGTTCGCGCTGGCCCATGCCCAGGCCCTGCTCGCGGCCCCGGTTCACCTGCGCGGCGGGAGTGGGATCGAAGGTGCGGTCTTCGTCGGCCATGGGAGTCTCCTTACTCTTGGCCTGATTCAACCCCTGGGCTTGGCGGCCGTTCCTTGCGCCGAGCCTCCGCGGCGGCTAGGCGAGCCCATGGCCTCAGCCCTGCAAGCCGCCTACGACGCCCGCCTCGCCAAGGGCGAAATCCGGCCCGACCCGGCGCAGGCCGAGGGGCTGGCGGCCCTGGCCCGGCTGGAAACCGACCTTGCCGAGGCGCCCGCCAACGGCGGCCTTAAGGGCCTGTTCCGCAAGCCGGAGGCCGAACGCGGCGTCTACCTGTGGGGGCCGGTAGGGCGCGGCAAGTCGATGTTGATGGACCTCTTCTTCGAAGCGGCCGCGGTCGAGAAGAAGCGCCGCACCCACTTCCACGTGTTCATGGGCGAGGTTCACCGGCTGGTGGGCGAATGGCGCTCGAGCGACGCCGCCGCCCGCAAGGCCCGCTTCGGCCAACCCTCTCCTTCTTCTTTCGGAGCGGCCTTCGGCCGATCCTGGGGCGGCGACGATCCCATCCCGCCCGTCGCCGACGTGGTGGCCGACGGCGCGCGCCTGCTTTGCTTCGACGAGTTCCAGGTCACCGACATCGCCGACGCGATGATCCTAGGGCGGCTGTTCGAGGCGCTGTTCGCCCGCGGGGTGACGCTGGTCGCCACCTCCAACCGCGCGCCGGACACGCTCTACAAGGACGGCATCAACCGCCAGCTGTTCCTGCCGTTCATCGACCTCTTGAAGGCGCGGCTGGAGGTGGTCGCGGTGGCCGGCGGCCACGACTATCGCCTGGACCGGCTGCGCGCCGCAGGGACTTGGTTCTCGCCGGCCGACCCGGACCACCTCCGGGCCTTCGACGCCCTGTGGCGCGACCTGCTCGGGCCGGAGGAGGAGAGCGGCGCCACCCTGGAGGTGCTCGGCCGGAAGATCACCCTGCCGCACGCCTCCGGCGGCCTGGTGCGCGCGACCTTCGCCAGCCTCTGCTCGGTGGCGTTGGGCCCCAACGACTATGTGGCGCTGGCCGAACGTTTCCACACCGTCTTCCTCGAGGATGTCCCCAGGCTGGTCTCCGGCCGCCGCGAGGAGGCCCGGCGCCTGGTGATCCTCATCGACGCGCTCTACGAGGCCCATGCCCGGCTGATCGTGCTCGCCGAGGCCCAGCCGGCCGAGCTCTACCCGGCCGGCGACGGCAGCTTCGAATTCGAGCGCACGGCCTCGCGCCTGGAGGAGATGCGCTCGGTGGAGTGGCTGGAGGAGCGGGGTTAGGCCCGCAAACTCTCTACCAGCGCCTTGGCGTAGGGGCGCAACTCGCCCGCGGCGCGGACGACGATGGTCAGTTCCCGAAGCGCCCAGTCGTCGGCCAGCTCGGTCACGGCGAGCGCCATGGTCTTCGCCGCCCGCGATGCGGTGGTCTGGGGCACCACGCCGACACCCACGCCGCATTCCACCAGCCGGCAGACGGCGTCGAAGCTGCGGAGCTGGACGCGCAGGCGCAGGGGCCGGCCCTCGCGCCCCGCCTTGCCGGCCAGGAACCGCTGCAGCGAACTGGCGCGGTCGAGGCCCACGAAATCATAGTGCAGCACCTCGGCGAAGCCGACCCTGGGGCGTTGCGCCAGCGGGTGACCCGCGGCGGTCACCACGACGAACCGGTCGGAGCGGAACGGATAGGTGGCCAGCGCGCCGACATCGACGGTGCCGGCCACGATGCCGACGTCGGCGACACCCTCGGCCACCAGGCCCACGATCTCGTCGGAGAGCCGCTCCTCCAGGTCGACGCTGACCTGCGGATGGGCCGCAAGGAAGGCCGACAGCGCCTCCGGCAGGAATTCGGTGAGGGCATTGGTATTGGCCAGCAGGCGCACCTCCCCGGAAAGGCCGCCGGCATAGGCGCTGAGGTCCTCGCGCAGCCGCGCACTCTGGGCCAGCAGGGTCCTCGCGTGCTTCAGCAGCGTGCGGCCGGCCTCGGTCGGGACAACCCCCTGGCGCGAGCGGATCAGCAGGGGCGCGCCCAGCGCCTCCTCCATGCCGCGGATGCGCGTCGAGGCGGCGGCCAGCGCCAGCGCGCTCCGCTCCGCTCCGGCGGTGATCGAGCCGGCGTCAACCACCTCGCAGAACAGCCGCAGGTCCGTCAGATCGAAGCGCATCCTTCGCCTTTCACGAAGGAAGACTACAAGAAATGCACATTGCGTAGAAGTAAGATCTGCCGAACACTTCGGGGTACGCGAAGGAATTTCCCGCCCACGGCGCCGCGCGTTGACACACCCCTCGCGGCGCTTAAAAGCGGGCGCAACCTCCGGACAGGGAACGAGTGGCGCAGATCCGATGACAGACGCTCCCAGGACACCGCGCGAACGGCCGACCTCACCGTTCCTGATGACCGGCGGCTTTCCCTCGCCGATGCTCTGGCGCTGGCACATCACCATGTGGACCTCGATCCTGCATCGGGCGACCGGCTGCGCGCTCTACGTCGGCGCCCTGATCGCCGCGGCCTGGGCCATCGCCCTGGCGCAGGGGCCGGACCAGTACGCCGCCTTCAAGGCCCTGATGGGTTCGCTGCCCGGCAAGGTGGTGATGTTCGGCCTGACGCTGTCGCTGTTCTACCACCTGGCCAACGGCGTGCGGCACCTGGTCTGGGACACGGGCCACGGGCTGGACCTGAAGTCGGCCAACGCCAGCGCCGTCGTGGTCTTCGCGTTCGCGGCGGCCGCCACCCTGGCGATCTGGGGCATCGCCGGCATGACGGGAGCGCTCTGATGGTCAGCTATCGCACCCCGCTCGGCCGCGCCCGCGGCCTGGGCTCCGCCCAGCATGGCGCCGGCCAGTGGATCTCCGAGCGGGTCACGGCGATCGCGCTCGTGCCGCTGATCGTCTGGGCGGTCTACGGCATCTTGCGACTGGCCGCCGGCGACTACGGCTTTGCGGTCCATTGGATCCAGGACCCGCTGAACGCCACGCTCACCGTGATCACCCTGGCCATCAGCTTCTGGCACATGCAGGCCGGCTTGCGGGTGGTCGTCGAGGACTACATCCACAAGGCCCTGACCAAGACGGCTCTGCTGCTGATCAACCTCTTCGTCTGCGGGCTGGCGGGCGCCCTGGCGATCTTCTCGATCCTCAAGGTCGCGCTGGGAGGCGCGTGAGATCACCCATGGCGACCTATAGCTTCATCGACCACAAGTATGACGTCGTCGTCGTGGGCGCCGGCGGATCGGGCCTTCGCGCGGCCCTGGGCTGCGCCGCGGCCGGCCTGAAGACCGCCTGCATCTCCAAGGTCTTCCCGACCCGCTCCCACACCGTCGCCGCGCAGGGCGGGATCTCCGCCTCCCTGGGCAATATGGGCGAGGACGACTGGCGCTGGCACATGTACGACACCGTCAAGGGGGCCGACTGGCTGGGCGACCAGGACGCCATCGAGTACCTGGTCCGCAACGCGCCGGCCGCGGTCTACGAGCTGGAGCACTGGGGCGTGCCGTTCTCCCGCACGCCGGAGGGCAAGATCTACCAGCGGGCCTTCGGCGGCATGACCCGCAACTATGGCGAGGCGCCGATCCAGCGGACCTGCGCGGCGGCCGACCGCACCGGCCACGCCATGCTTCACACCATGTACGGGCAGGCGCTGGCGCAGAAGACCGAGTTCTTCATCGAGTTCTTCGCGCTCGACCTGATCATGGACGAGGGCGTCTGCCGCGGCGTCACCGCCTGGAAGCTGGACGACGGGACCCTGCACCGCTTCCAGGCTCAGCAGGTGATCCTGGCGACCGGCGGCTATGGCCGGGCCTACTTCTCCTGCACCTCGGCCCATACCTGCACCGGCGACGGCGGCGGCATGACGCTGCGCGCCGGCCTGCCGCTGCAGGACATGGAGTTCGTGCAGTTCCACCCCACCGGCATCTATGGCGCCGGCTGCCTGATCACCGAGGGCGCGCGCGGCGAGGGCGGCTACCTGACCAACTCCGAGGGCGAGCGGTTCATGGAACGCTACGCGCCGTCGGTGAAGGACCTCGCGCCGCGCGACATGGTCAGCCGCGCCATGACCGTCGAGATCCGCGAGGGCCGCGGCGTCGGCCCGAAGAAGGACCACATCAACCTGCACCTCGACCACCTGGACCCCAAGGTGCTGCACGAGCGGCTGCCCGGCATCTCGGAAAGCGCCCGTATCTTCGCCGGCGTGGACGTCACCAAGGAGCCGATCCCAGTCCTGCCGACGGTGCACTACAACATGGGCGGCGTGCCCACGAACTTCTACTCCGAGGTGGTGACGCGGGCAGGCAAGGACCCCGACAAGGTGGTGCCGGGCCTGATGGCGGTGGGCGAAGCGGCCTGCGTCTCGGTGCACGGCGCCAACCGCTTGGGCTCCAACTCTCTGATCGACCTGGTGGTGTTCGGGCGATCCGCGGCCCTGCGCTGCGCCGAGACCATCAAGGCGGGCGCCACCCAGGTGGAGCTGAAGCCGGCGATGACCGACGGGCACCTCGCCCGCTTCGACCGCCTCCGCAGCGCCGACGGCAAGACCTCCACCGCCGCCCTGCGGCTCGAGATGCAGCAGGCGATGCAGGAGGACGCGGCGGTGTTCCGCACGGGCGAGAGCCTGGCCTCAGGCGTCAGGCGTCTGGAGGCGGTGCAGAAGAAGCGCAAGGACCTGGCCGTCTCCGACCGCGGGATGATCTGGAACACCGACCTGATGGAGACGCTGGAGCTCGATAACCTGATCGGCCAGGCGGTGGTCACGGTGGTCGGCGCCGCGAACCGCCAGGAGAGCCGCGGTGCGCATGCGCGGGAGGACTTCCCCGACCGCGACGACAAGGCCTGGATGAAGCACACGCTCGCCTGGTTCGACGACGCCACCGGCAAGGTGAAGATCGATTACCGGCCGGTCCACGACTACACCATGACCAACGACATTGCGCCGATCCCCCCGAAGGCGCGGATCTACTGAGGCGGGGATGAACGACTCCCGGTCCTCTGCCGAGGCGATCCACTGGTTCCATTCCCATACCTTTCCGGACGGGGAAACGACCCGGGGCGACAAGCCGACCGATACGCTCCGCAAAGAAGCCGACGTGATCTTCCGCCACGATGTGGCCGGCAAGAGCGTGCTCGATATCGGCGCCTGGGACGGCTTCTTCTCCTTCGAGGCGGAGCGCCGCGGGGCCAGCCGGGTGCTCGCTACCGATCACTTTTGCTGGTCTGGCGAGGGCTGGGGCACCAAGGCCGGGTTCGACTACGCCCACGCCAAGCTGGGTTCGCGGGTCGAGACCCTCGATATCGACGTTCCGCAGATCGCCCGCGAGACGGTGGGGACCTTCGACGTCGTGCTCTTCCTGGGCGTGCTCTACCACGTCAAGGACCCGCTGAGCTGCCTGGAGAAGGTCGCCTCGGTGACCGGCGAAATGATGGTGATCGAGACGGAGACCGCCCTCGATATCCTGCCCTGGCCGGTGATGCGCTACTACGAAGGCGCCGAGCTCAATAACGACGCCACCAACTTCTGGGCCCCCAATCAGCGCGCCCTGCAGGCCATGTTGCGCGACATCGGCTTTCGACGCTTCGAGACCGTCACCCACCCCCTGCTAAAGCCCAACTGGAAACGAACCCGCGTGGTGATGCATGCCTGGCGCTAGGAGCCAGGCGCGCGCCCAGCGCGATACCGACGCCGATTGGCGCGAGCTCGGGCGCAGCGAGCCCTACTGGGGCGTGCTCAGCAACGGCATGTTCCTGAGCGAGAACATCACCGACGAGAGCATCGAGGCCTTCTACGCCTGCGGCCGGCCCTACATCGACGAGATCGTCGGGCGGCTGGAGGCGGTGACGGGCTCCGGGCCGTCGGGGCGGGGGCTGGACTTCGGCTGCGGCGTCGGTCGGCTGACCGAGGCCATGGCCGAGCACGTCGAGGCGGTGGTGGGCCTCGACGTCTCGCCCGGCATGCTGGAGGTGGCGCGCCGGCGCGCGGGCAAGGCGACCTATCTGGAGGCCCTGCCCGAGGGCATGACCTTCGACTGGATCAACAGCTTCATCGTCTTCCAGCACATCCCGCCCGATCGCGGAGAGGCGATCCTGGCTGACCTCTTGGGGCGGCTGAATGCGGACGGCGCGGTCAGCCTGCAGTTCGCGGTCTGGCGCGACGAGGCCCACCAGTGGCCGAAGAAGACCGACTGGCGCAGCGCCTTCGACTCGCTCCGCCACCGGCGTTGGATCGCCAGCCTGCCGGTCGGCCATATCCTGATGTACGACTACGACCTCTCTCGCCTCCTGCGCCTGCTGAACGAGGGCGGCGTCGAGGAGATGAGCCTGGTCTCCACCCATCACGACGGCCACCACGGCGTCATCATTCTCGGGCGCAAGCGCCCCTCGACACACAAGGGCTAAGGGATCCGATCCATGGTCGAACTCGTCCTGCCGAAGAGCTCCCGCGTCACCAGGGGCAAGCACCATCCCGCGCCGGAAGGCGCCAAGACGGTCAAGACCTTCCGGGTCTACCGCTACGATCCGGAGACGGACGGGAATCCCCGCTGGGATACCTATGACGTGGACGTGGACGCCTGCGGCCCGATGGTCCTGGACGCCCTGATCCACATCAAGAACACCATGGACGCCACCCTGGCGTTCCGCCGGTCGTGCCGCGAGGGCGTCTGCGGGTCATGCGCCATGAACATCGGCGGCCGCAACACGCTGGCCTGCACCCATGGCTGGGACGAAGTCCCCGGCAAGGACGTGCAGGTCAGTCCCTTGCCGCACATGCCGGTGATGAAGGACCTGGTCCCCGACCTCACCCAGTTCTACGCCCAGTACGCCTCCATCGAGCCGTGGCTGCACACCGAGACCCCGGAGCCGCAGAAGGAGTGGCTGCAGTCGCCGGAGGATCGCGAGAAGTTGGACGGGCTCTACGAGTGCATCCTGTGCGCCTGCTGCACCACCTCGTGCCCCAGCTACTGGTGGAACCAGGACAAGTATCTCGGCCCAGCGACCCTGCTGCAGGCCTACCGTTGGCTGATCGACAGCCGGGACGAGGCGACCGGCGAGCGGTTGGACGCCCTGGAGGACCCCTTCAAGCTCTACCGCTGCCATACGATCATGAACTGCGCCCAGGTTTGCCCCAAGGGCCTCAACCCCGCCAAGGCCATTGCCGAGGTGAAGAAGATGCTGGTGGACCGGCTGGTGTGAGATACCTCCCCCGCGAAGCGGCGGGGGACCGCCCGCCGTCGCTGCCGCGACGGGGAGGTAGAAGTTGACGCGAGCGTCACTTTTGGGCATCGGGGATGGTTATGAGCGATCCGGCGGCGCATGTGGTGATCCTGGGCGCGGGCCATGCGGGCGGCACGGCGGCGGCGCTGCTTCGCCAGTACGGTCATGCGGGGCCGATCACCCTGGTCGGTGACGAGCCGATCCCGCCCTATCAGCGCCCGCCGCTTTCCAAAGCCTGGTTGAAGGGCGAGGCCGACGCCGACTCGCTGGCGCTGAAGCCGCTGGAGTTCTACGCCGAACACGGGATCGACTTTCGGCCGTCCACGGCCGCCACCGCGATCAACCGGGGCCAGAAGGCCGTGGCGCTCTCGGACGGCTCGACGCTGACCTATGACTCCCTGATCATCGCCACCGGCGCTCGGGCCATCGCCCTGCCGATCCCCGGCGCGGACCTCAAGGGCGTGATGTTCCTGCGCACCGCCGCCGATGCCGCCCACCTCAAGGAGGCCGTTGGCCCCGGGAAGCATCTGGCGGTGGTGGGCGGCGGCTACATCGGCCTTGAGGTCGCCGCCTCCGGCCGCGCGCTGGGCGCCGAGGTGGTGGTGCTGGAGCGCGAGCCCCGGCTGCTGGCCCGGGTCGCCTGCGAGACGCTCTCGACCTTTTTCAAGGCGCAGCACGAGCAACATGGGGTCGCTTTCGAACTCGGCGCCACCGCCGCGGCTTTCGAGGGCGCGAGCGGCCCAGATGGCGCCCACGTCACCGGCGTCCGGCTGTCCGACGGCCGGGTCATCGCGTGCGACGCCGTCGTGGTCGGCGTCGGCGCCGCGCCGAACGACGAGATCGCCGCCGACTGCGGCCTGGACACCGCCCGCGGGATCGTCGTCGATCTGGAGGCCCGCACGTCGGACCCGGCGATCTTCGCCATCGGCGACGTCGCCCACCGGCCGATGCCGATCTACGGACGCATGTTCCGCATGGAGAGCGTGCCCAACGCCCTGGAAGGCGCCAAGCAGGCGGCCTGCGCCATCGCCGGCCGCCCGCCGCCGCCCGGCGAGACGCCCTGGCAGTGGTCGGACCAGTACGACCTGAAGCTGCAGATCGCCGGCTACGCCTTCGACGTGGACGAGATCCTGGTGCGCGGCGACCCGGGATCCGCCAGGTTCGCGGTCTTCCACCTGAACGGCGATGTGGTGCAATCGGTGGAGGCGATCAATTCGCCGCCGGAGTTCATGATGGGCAAGCAGCTCATTCTGGCCCGCCGGCCGGTCTCCAAGGCCAGACTTGCGGACCCATCCATTTCCATGAAAGAGGTCGCCCTGTAAGGCGTCGAGGGGTCCTATGGCCAAGATTACCTACATCGAGCACGACGGGACCGAGCATGTCATCGACGTGAAGACCGGCCTGACCGTCATGGAAGGCGCCGTCAAGAACAACGTCCCCGGCATCGACGCCGACTGCGGCGGCGCGTGCGCCTGCGCCACCTGCCACGTCTATGTGGACGAAGCCTGGCGCGACAAGACCGGCAGCTCTTCGGCCATGGAGGAGTCCATGCTCGACTTCGCCGAGAACGTCGAACCCAACAGCCGCCTGTCCTGCCAGATCAAGGTGACCGACGCCCTCGACGGCCTGGTGGTGCGGATGCCGGAGAGCCAGCACTAAGGAACAGATCTCCCAGGACGGGCGTGGAACTCGGCGCGGCGCTGAACCTGGAAGACCGGAGCCTCAGCCAACGGTTCCTGCGGGGCATTTGCGAAGCGCAGCGGGTATGGCGGGCGGTCTCGCTGGCGGTCACGCCCGTGTCCGGTTGAAACCGCCGTTGTCTTAAACCTTGCCGGGCCTTAGGCGTTGGGCAGACTTAAGGCGCCCGGAGTCGCCATTCCAGAATGACCGAGATCGCCCGCCCCCTGGAGTTGATCACCGCCCTAGGCGTGGCGGCGGTCCTGCTGGCCGCGATCACCCGCCGGTACAACCACGAGGCCCGACGCCTGCGGCGGGGCCTGCGCGCCGTCCTCGGGGGCGAGCCGCAAGGGGTCCTGGTGGACCTCAAACGGGGGCGGGCCATCGGCCTCAACTTCCGGTCCAAACGGGTCGCCGTGGTCTGGGACGCCGGCGCGTGGGGCCTGCTCTACGGCCTGGACGAACTGGAAGGCGCCCAGGTCATCGTCGATTCCGCGGTGGTCGGCTTTGCCTATCGCGGGGCCACGAGCCGGCCGCTTGACCCGGTCGGCGCCGGCGCGCGGCGCGTGGCCATGCGCTTCATGTTCGACGATCCGACCTACCCGGATTTCGCGATCGACCTGTGGCGGCGCAAGGACGGCGGCCATCGCGACGAACCGACACAGGAGGCCGCGCTTGCCGAGGCGAGCCACTGGCTCGCCCGCATCGAGGCGCTGCTGGGCCGCCCGCGCAACAGCTGGTGGGAGGGCGCGCCGGCGCCCCAGGCTTCGGCCGTTCCGGAGCCAGAGCCGCAGGCCTCCCCCGCATCCGGCCGGCGCACGGAGCCCTTCGACCGCGGTTCGCTCCGCGACGAGGACGCCGCATAGGGGCGTGCTTCCTGCCCTGCCAGGCGATTTGCAGGGGATCCGAAGCGGCTACTCCCCGCCGCCCTTGGACGCAGCGCCCGCCTGGGCGCCCCTGGCGGCCTTCTCTTCCGCCCGGGCGCCGGCCAGCATGCCGGTCAGCGCGTAATTGCCCTCGTGGCAGGCGTATTCGTAGACCTGCCCCTTGGTGGCGTTCATGGCCACCTCGCCGCTGAACGGCGCGGTGTAGACGCCGGGATCCTCGACGGTGAAGGCGTATTTGATCTTGTTCGGCGCGACGCGGGTGAAACGCTCGATGACCTTCTGGTCGGGCGAGGCGCCGCGCAGGCCCTGCTCGGGCCGCATGTTGGTGGTCTCGACCACCAGGGTGTCGCCCTCCCAGTGGCCGATGGAATCGCCCATCCACAGCTTCATGCTGGCGGGGCCGTGCGTGGCGTTCAGCCGGATGTGACGCACGTCGTGGACCATCTCCACGTCGATGGCGACCTCGTCCTTGGACTGCACGATCTGGTAGGTGTTGTTGTACATCAGCGGCAGCATCGGCGGCCCGGCGCTGGAGCCGAACGACAGCAGGCAGCGCTCGCCCAGGCTGAAGCCTTCGGGGTTGTCGGTGCGGCTGCGCATCGCCTGGGCGCGGGCCTGCAGCGCGGACGCGGCGGCGACCCGAGGCGGCATCTGGCCGTTGGCCGGCGAGGTGAGGATCGAGGCGCGCTTCTCGCCGTCCAGATCGATCAGGGTGGTGCCGGGATCCTTCCAGCCTTGATTGTAGCCGCAGTTGAAGCCGGAGATGCCGTCGGGGCCGCAGTCGGCGTTCTTCAGGTCCTTGACCGTGGCCTCGGGCGGGGTCGGCGCATCGGCGCGGGCGATCTGGGCGCGGGTGGCCGCTTCGAGGGCGTCGGCCTCCGGCTTCGTAAGCGCGTTGCGCGCGCCGTACTTCGCGTCGCGGACCAGCGGCGTGATGGTGGCGGTCGTGTAGGCGCCCTGAAGGTCCGGTTGGCCCCAGGCGTTGCGCGGGGCGTGGTAGGGGGCGCTGGCCCTGGCCGCGGCGGCCTTCTGGGCGAGCGCCGGGCCCGCGGCCGCGACGAGGGCAATGAACGAAACGGCCAGCGCAGTGCGGCGTCCCATGGTGAACTTCCTCCCGGCCGGCTCTTCGATGGTCGGCGCAGCCTGTAGTTTAGGCCGGAGCGGTCAGATGGGAAGGGTCTCGCGCTCGCGTTCCGCCACCAGCCGGGCGATCAGCCGACGGCCATCGGCCGGTGCGCCCACGCGGTAAGCTGGCCGGCCCTCGTAGGCCCCCGAACCAAAGGCCTGGCCGTAGCGCGCCCGGTTGGCCGCCCAGGTGTCCCAGGCCCAGCGGATGGGGTGCTCCCGGTCCAGCCACCGGCGGAAGAGCTCCTTGTTGCCCGTCCCCGGCCACAGCTCCTGCTTGGAGAGCGCGCGGCTGAGGGAGCGCCAGAGCACCCGGCGCATGACCACGGGGCGCGGGGTGTCCATCCAGACGAAGCCGGTGGCCCGCGCCCAGTGCGCCTCCCGGGCCTTGACGTAATTGCCGTCCATCACCCAGGCTTCGCCCGCGGCGGCCTCGGCCACCCGGCGGAAGAATTCCTCGGGCTCAAGCCGGGAGATGTCGCGCCAGCCCGGCTGCCAGTTGATGCCGTCCAGCTCGATGTGCGGCAGGTCGAGCGCCCTGGACAGCGCCTTGGCCAGGGTCGTCTTGCCCGACCCGGACGTGCCGACCACCACCAGGCGCATGCATCAGGTCTCCGGCTCTCCCGCCTCGACCCCGACCTCGGCCCCGACCTCGGCCAGGACTTCCTCGGTATGCTGGCCGAGTTCCGGCGGGTGGCGGCGGATGTTGGAGGGTGTTCTGGCGAACCTCACCGGCGGTTTCATCTGCCGGTAGGCGCCCAAGGTGGGGTGTTCGTAGGTCTGGAAGAACTCGACGGCCTGCAGGTGCGGGTCGTCCGGCAGGTCCTCCAGACGGTTGGTCTTGACCACCGGGATGGAGAGCGGCTTCAGCACGTCCAGCCATTCCTGCGTGGTCTTGGTGGCGGCGGCCTCGCCCACCAGGGCGTAGAGCTCGTTGATGTGCTTCATGCGGGTGAAATAGTCGGAGAACCGGGGGTCCTTGGCGATTGTGTCGCCGAAGCCGGCCGCCTCGAAGAACTGGTCCCACTGCTTGTCGGTGTAGGGCAGGAGGCCGATGTAGCCGTCCTTGGTCTTGAACGGGCGGCGGTTGGGGTTGACCACTCGCACATAGCCCCACTGGCCGGTCGGCGGCTGGTAGGTCTGGTCGTAGAGATGTTCGACCATCAGGAAGCTGGTGACGCACTCCAGCATCGGCACCTCGACGAACTGGCCCTCGCCGGTGCGTTCGCGATGCAGCAGGGCCGCGGTGACCGCCTGGGCCAGGAACAGACCCGAGACCTTGTCGGCCACCAGGGTCGGCAGGATGCGCGGGGTGGGATCGCCGTCGGTGCGCGGCAGCACGTCGGCGAGGCCCGAGGCCGACTGGATCAGGTCGTCATAGGCCGGCTCCCCCGCGTAGGGGCCGTCGGAGCCATAGCCGGCGGCGTGGACATAGACCACGTCCGGTCGGATCGCGGCTACGTCCTCATAGGCGAGTCCCAGGCGCTTCAGACCCGCATAGCGCACGGAGGAGGCGAAGACGTCGCACGAGGCGATCAGCTTGGTGAGCGTGCCGCGAGCCTTCGGATCGGCCAGATCCAGCAGCACCGAGCGCTTGTTGCGGTTGATGGTCAGGTAGATGGGTCCCATGCCGCGGGGCGCGCCCTGCGGCGGGTGGCCGGCCCAGCGCATGATGTCGCCGCCGTCGCCGCGGCCCGAGCCGGGATCCTCCAGCTTGATCACGTCGGCGCCCTGGTCGGCGAGCAACTGGGTCCCGTAGGCGCCGTTCACCACGCTGGTCAGGTCCAGCACGCGGATCCCGTTGAGCGGCCCGGTAGCGGTCTTCGCCAGTTCCTTGCGTCGCGCCACGTTCGCTCTCCCCTCGCCGCTTCCGGTCGTTATGATCACTCTACAAGAACCGGGGAGCTGCGGGAGGGCCTGATGGATTTCGAGATCGCCGAAGAGCACCGGATGCTCAAGGACCTGGTGGCCAACTTCGTCCGCGACGAGCTGATGCCGCTGGAGGCCGGCGTGCTGGCCCGCGAGGCCGAGGGCAAGGGCCTGGGGATCGGCCCGGCGGAGCACGCGCGCCTCGACACGGTGGCCCATGAGCTTGGGCTGTTCGGGCTGGACGCGCCGGAGGACGTCGGCGGCTCGGACCTGCCGATGGTGGCCATGGTCGGGGTCGAGGAGGAGATCGGCCGCTGCGTCACGCCCTATACCCTGCCGCCCGACAGCCCGAACCTGCGGATGCTGATGCAGACCGTCGATGAGCGGCAGCGGGCCGCCTATCTGGCGCCCTATGTGGCCGGCAAGACGGTCTCAGCGATCGGCATCTCCGAGCCCGGCGCTGGATCCGACCCTGCCGGCATGACGACGAGGGCCGTAAGAGACGGAGATAATTGGGTAATTAACGGCCGGAAGATCTGGATTTCACGGGCCGCGGACGCCGATTTCACCATCCTGATGGCGCTCACCGACACCGAGAAGCGGGCGCGCGGCGGCATCTCGGCCTTCCTGGTGGACAAGGGCGCGCCGGGGTTCAACGTGCTGCGGCGCATCCCGATGATCGGGGGGGCCTACACCTACGAGATCGCGCTGGAGGACTGCCGGGTCGAGGGCTGGAAGCTGCTGGGTCAGGAAGGCGCGGGGTTCGCCCCGATGCAGACCCGGCTCGGCACCCGGCGCATCCAGATGGCCGCCTGGTCGGTGGGCATGGCCCAGCGGGCGCTGGACATGATCGTCGAGTACGCCCCGCAGCGGAAGACCTTCGGCATGCCCTTGAGCGAACGTCAGGCGATCCAGTTCTGGGTGGCGGAGGCGGCGACCAAGATCCACGCCACCCGGCTGATGACCTATGACTGCGCCTGGAAGCTCGACCAGGGCCGCGATGTCAGAAACGAGATCTCGATGATCAAGTGGTACGCCACCGAGATGGCCTATGAGACGGTGGACCGGGCGATGCAGGCCTTCGGCGCCATGGGCATGACCAAGGAGCTGCCGCTGGCCCAGATGCAGGCCAAGCTTCGGACCATGCGCATCTACGACGGGCCCACCGAGGTCCACAAATGGGTGGTGGCCCGCAATCTTTTGGGGACGAGAAAATGAACGGCGCCTTCGGAGACCACGTCACGGTGCAGGTCGACGGCCATGTGGCGGTAGTGACCATCGACCGGCCGCCGCACAACCACGTCTCGGTGGCGCTGATGCGCGATCTGGCCGACGCCTTCGACGCTGTCGACAGCGAGGTCGAGCTGCGCTGTTCGGTGCTGCAGGCGCAGGGCAAGAACTTCTGCGCCGGCGCCGACCTGGTCAGCGCCGACGGGGTCGGCGGCGAGGGCATGAGCGGGATCAATCCGCTCTACGACCAGGCCGTGCGGCTGTTCTCGGCGAAGAAGCCTGTCGTCGCGGCGGTGCAGGGCGCGGCGGTGGGCGCGGGACTGGGCCTGGCGCTGGTCGCCGATTTCCGGATCGCCTCGCCCGACGCGCGGTTCGCGTCCAACTTCGTCAAGCTGGGCTTCCACCCCGGATTCGGTATCAGCCACACCCTGCCCCGGCTGATCGGCGAGGCGAAGGCCGCGCTCATGTGCCTGACCGGCCGCCGGGTGAAGGCCGAGGAGGGTCTGCCCTGGGGGCTGGTGGACGAGGTGGTCCCGCTCGACGGCCTGCGCGCCGCAGCCCTGCGTCTGGCCCACGAGATCGCCGAGAACGCGCCGCTGGCGCTGATCGCCACCCGCAAGACCCTGCGGGGCGATCTCGCCGCCGCGGTGAAGGCCCAGACCGACATCGAATTCCGCGAACAGTCGATCCTGCGCGCCACCGACGACTTCAGGGAAGGGGTCCGCTCCGTGGCTGAGCGGCGGCCGGGGACCTTCCAGGGGCGGTAGTTCGATCTTCCCCGGTACGGGGAAAGACAGGTCAGCCCCGTTCGAACCGGGCGCCGGCCACCCGTTCGCACTCGGCGGCCAGTTCCTTGAACAGCAGGGACAGGATGATCAGCGCGCGGCCCTCCACGTCGGGGGCCTCGGCGCCGGTGTGCCAGTCGACCAGCATGTCGAAGGCCATCTCCGGGACCATGGCGTTGCGGGCGACCACCCCGACGATGGCCGAGCCGGCCTCGCCGGGACGCGCGGCGGCGGCCACGGTCCAGCGGAGTTGTTCGTTCGCGGCGCGCTCGTTCACGGCGCGGGCCTTACCGTTCCAAGGGCCGCGGCCTGGCGCGCCAGTTCGGTGATCCGGCCCCAGTCGCCGGCGCGCACCGCGTCGGGCGGGGCGACCCAGCTGCCGCCGACGCAAACCACGTTGGGCAGCGCCAGGTAGTCGGCGGCGTTGCCGGCGTTGACCCCGCCGGTGGGGCAGAACCTCGCTTGCTGGAAGGGGCTGGCGAACGCCTTCAGCGCATCGACGCCCCCGGCCACATTGGCTGGGAACAGCTTGAAGGCGGTAAAGCCGGCGGCCAGGCCGGCGATCAGCTCGGTGGCGGTGGCGACGCCGGGCAGCAGGGGCGTCGGGCCTTCAGGGGCCTCGCCGGCGATCAGGCCAGGACTGACGCAGAACCTCGCGCCGGCGTCGGCCACCGCCTGGCGCATCGCCGCCGTCAGCACCGTGCCCGCGCCGACCACCGCGCCTTCGATCTCCGCGGCCATCCGTTCGAGGCATTGCAGGGCGACGGGCGTGCGAAGGGTGACCTCCAGCACAGGCAGGCCGCCGGCCGCCAGGGCGCGGCCCAGGGGCACGGCGTGGGCGACGTCCTCGATGATCAGGACAGGGATGACGCGGGCCAGGCCCAGGATCTCATCAAGGGCCAGGGAAGATGGGGTCATAGCCGCTCCATCATTCCCAGCTCGCGTGCGGCGCCGATCAGCGCCGGATAGGGATGCAGCACCAGAGAGGTCGGGATCTCCTCCAGGTAAGGCCGCAGGCGCCCCTTGTCCTCGAACCGCGCCCGGAACGCGCCCGACGCCAGCCGGTCGGCCATCCGAGGCGCGATGCCGCCGGAGACGAACACCCCGCCCCGCGCGCCGAAACTCAGCGCCAGGTCGCCGGCCACCGAACCCAGGATGCCGCAGAAGCGGTCGAGGGTTTCGGCCGCCAGGGGATCGCCCTTTGACGCGGCCTCGAACACCGCTTTCTCGTCGTCCAACGTCGCCTCGGCCTGCCGCATGCCGGCCAGCACGCCATAGAGCTCGAACAGGCCCCGGCCCGACAGCAGGCGTTCGATGGAGACCCGGCCGTGGCGGGCGCGGAACTGGGTCCAGACCTCGACCTCCACGTCGTCGGACGGGGCGAAGGCGGCGTGGCCGCCCTCAGTGGCTACCGCCATGTCGCCGCGCTCGCTGCGCGCCAGGCCCGCGACGCCGAAGCCGGTGCCGGCCCCCAGCACCACCATCGGGCAATCCGCGCCGCCGCGCAGGACCGGCCCGATGGGCCGCAAACTGTCGGCGCCCAGCATCGGGCAGGCCAGCGCCTGGGCCGCGAAGTCGTTGATCAGCCGCACCGCTTCGAACTCGAAATGCGCCAGCAACTCGCCCTCGGAGACCTGCCAGTCGAGGTTGGTGAACTCGATCTCGCCGTCGAGCACCGGCCCGGCCACCGCGATCACCGCGCGCGGTGGCCGCTTGCGGCCCACGGTCCGTTCCAGGTAGTCGGCGATGATCTCGCCCAGCGACCCGTAGCCGGCGGCGGGATAGATGTGCAGGTTGCGCACCCGCCCCTCGGCGTCGATCAGGGCGAAGCGGGCGTTGGTGCCGCCAACGTCGCCCACCAGGCCGGTGTACTGCGGTTTCATCAGGCGGCCTCGAACAGGGTGCAGGCGCCGGCGTCGGCGGGGCCGGCGGCGCGGCGCATCAGGCCGAACAACTCGCGGCCATAGCCGGGCTGGGAGGGCCGGCCGGGCGCGCGGTCGCGGCTCATCAGGTCGTTGCGCGCCACCTTGATCTCCAGCGTCCCCTTGTGCGCGTCGAGCCGGATCAGGTCGCCGTCGCGGACGTAGGCCAGGGGCCCGCCGTCGGCGGCTTCCGGCGTGAGGTGCAAGGCGGCCGGGACCTTGCCCGAGGCGCCCGACATGCGCCCGTCGGTGACCAGCGCCACCTTGAAACCCTTGTCCAGCAGGACGCCAAGCGGCGGGGTCAGGTTATGCAGTTCCGGCATGCCGTTGGCGCGCGGGCCCTGGAAGCGGACCACGGCGACGAAATCCCGCTCCAGCTCGCCGCGATGATAGGCGGCCTGCAGGTCGTCCTGGTCTTCGAACACGATGGCCGGCGCCTCAATGACCAGGTGCTCCGGCTTCACCGCCGAGGTCTTGATCACCGCGCGGCCCAGCGGACCGTTCAGCAGGCGAAGCCCGCCTTCGGCCTGGAAGGGATCGTCCACGGGCCGCAGGATGTCGGTGTTGAGCGACGTCGCGGTCCCTTCGCGCCAGACCAGCCTGCCTTCGTCCAGGAAGGGCTCGGTCTGGAAGCGGCGCAGGCCAGGGCCTGCCACGGTCATCACCTCGTCGTGGGCGAGGCCCGCGTCCAGCAGCTGGCGCACCACGAAGGCCATGCCGCCGGCCGCCTGGAAGGCGTTCACGTCCTCCGAGCCGTTCGGATAGACGCGGGCGATCAGCGGCGTGACGCGCGAAAGGTCGTCGAAATCCTCCCAGGTGATCCGGACGCCCGCCGCGCGGCCCATGGCGATCAGATGCAGGGTGTGATTGGTCGAGCCGCCGGTGGCCAGCAACCCGGCCAGCGCGTTCACCAGGCTGCGCGCGTCCACGACCTGGGCCATGGGCGTGTAGGCGTTGGCGCCGTCGCGGATCTCCACGGCCCGCCTGGGCGCGGCGGCCACCAGGGCGTCGCGCAGCGGGGTGTTGGGATGCACGAAGGCCGAGCCGGGCAGATGCAGTCCGGTCATCTCCATCATCATCTGGTTGGAGTTGGCGGTGCCGTAGAAGGTGCAGGTGCCGGGGCCGTGGTAGGAAGCCATCTCGCTGTCCAGCAGTTCCTCCCGCGTGGCCTGGCCCTGGGCGTAGAGCGCCCGGACCTTGGCTTTCTGGCTGTTGGGGATGCCGGAGGTCATCGGCCCGCCCGGCACGAAGATCACCGGCAGGTGGCCGAAGCTGAGCGCCCCCATGGTCAGGCCCGGCACGATCTTGTCGCAGATCCCCAGCATCAGGGCCGCGTCGAAGGCGTCGTGGGTGAGCGCCACCGCCGTCGCCATGGCGATCACGTCGCGGGAGAACAGCGACAGCTCCATGCCCGGCCGGCCCTGGGTGACGCCGTCGCACATGGCCGGCACGCCGCCGGCGTACTGCGCCGTCGCCCCGACCTCGCGGGCCGCGGCCTTGATGATCGCCGGGAACCGCTCCAGCGGCTGGTGGGCCGAAAGCATGTCGTTGTAGGCGCTGACGATGGCCACGTTGGGCGCATTGGGGCTGCGCATGGTGGCCTTGTCCGCATCGCTGTCGGCGGCGAAGGCGTGGGCCCAGTTGGCGCAGGACAGCTTGGCGCGACCGACGCCGGCCGAGCGGGCGGCCTCCATGCGCTCCAGGTAGTCGGCGCGGCTGTCCCGACTGCGTTCGACGATCCGTTCGGTGACTGCCGCCGTGACCGGATGCATGGCTCGGTTCCCTAATTCGGCGCCCAGAATATCCTCACCGGGACTTGGTCCTGGTGAAGGATCGCGCGCACCGGGAAGTCGGCTCCGGCTTCCGCCTGGGCGATCACCTGCCGCTTAGCCTCCCCGGCGATCAAGAGGAAGATGGCGCGGCTCTGCAACAACGCAGACAAGGTCAGCGTGATCCGCGCCACCGGCGGGGAGCCGAACCCCTGCGGCGACTCCGCGGTCAGGGCCAGGCCCACAGGGTCCATGGCGTGGGCCATCACCGGGCTGCCGGGAATCAGCGAGGCGACGTGGCCATCCTCGCCCATGCCAAGCATCACCGCGTCGAACGGCATCAGCTTCCTGAGCACGCCCTCGGCGTAGTCGGTGAGCGGCAGGAATTGCGCCCGGGCCGCAGGGCCGACGAACAGCCGCTCGCGCAGCAGGCGGGCGTTCGACTGGGGCGACGCGGCGTCTACCTGCCGCTCGTCCGACAAGGTCACCGCGACGTGCGCCCAGTCGAGTTCGGCCCGGCTCAGGCGATCGTAGACCGGCCCGGGCGAACGGCCCCCGGTGGCGACCAGGCTGGCGCGGCCGCGATCGGCGAGGCCGGTGGCGAGCCGCCTCTCCGCGGCGTCGGCGCAGGCCCGCGCCACGGCCGATGAATTTGCGTAGGTCTCGAGCATTCCTGGCGATCCAAACGGCGGGGAAACAGTCGCCTGCCCCTTGCGGTCGCCTATCACTTTTCCTCGTGAGGCGGGAACCATCCGCCGAGGCGCCCGATTGCCCGACGATGAAGATCGCGCAAGTCGCGCCGCTCTATGAAGCGGTGCCCCCTCGACTCTATGGGGGCACCGAACGGGTGGTGGCGCACCTGACCGACGCGCTCGTCGGATTGGGCCACGAGGTGACCCTGTTCGCGAGCGCCGAGGCCCAGACGTTGGCGCGCCTGGCCCCCGTGCGCGACCAGGCTATCCGGCTCGACCCCGCGCCGCTGAAGTCCGACCTGGCGGCGCACCTCAGCCAGCTCGCCGAGGTGAGGCGGCGGGCCACCGAGTTCGACGTCGTCCACTTCCACACCGACATCCTGCAGTTCCCGATTTTCGAAGACCTGGCGGCGCGCACGGTCACAACCCTGCACGGGCGACTGGACCTGAAGGACCTGCCGGAGGTCTATTCGCGCTGGCGGCAGTTTCCGCTGGTTTCGATCAGCGACAGCCAGCGCCGGCCCCTGCCGCACGCCAACTGGGCCGCGACGGTGCACCACGGCGTGCAGGAGAAACTCTTCCGGTTCAGCCCGCACCCGAAAGGATACCTGGCTTTCCTGGGCCGGATCTCGCCGGAGAAACGGCCGGACCGGGCGATCGCCATCGCCAAGCGGCTCGGCCGTCCGCTGAAGATCGCCGCCAAGGTCGATCGGGTCGACCAGGCCTATTTCGAGGACGTGGTGGCGCCGCTGCTGGCCGACCCGCTGATCGAGTACGTGGGCGAGATCGGCGACCAGGAGAAATCCGATTTCCTCGGCGGCGCCGAGGCCCTGCTGTTCCCGATCGATTGGCCCGAGCCGTTCGGCCTGGTGATGATCGAGGCCATGGCCTGTGGGACACCGGTGGTGGCCTATGCGCGCGGATCGGTTCCAGAAATCGTCGAACATGGAGTCACCGGCTATATCGTCGAGGACGAGGATCAAGCCGTCGCGGCAACCGGCCGGATTTCGCAGCTCGACCGCTGGACGGTGCGCCGGCGTTTCGAGGCCCGCTTCTCCGCCACGGCCATGGCGCGCCGCTACCTGGACCTCTATGGCCGCCTGGCCGTTGCGCGACCGCCGGGTGCGTCCCTGGCCGTCGCGGAGTAAAGGGGCGCATGGACGATCTCGCGCCCTCTCCGGACGCTGCGGTCGAGCTCGGCGACACCGGCGAGCCGCGGACCCCCTCGCGCCTCTACGCCCTGAAGGACCGGGACACCTTCATCGTCGCCGACGGGTTCGGAGACATCGCCGGGCTCGGCGACGGCCTGTTCCACAACGACACCCGCATCCTGTCGCGCTTTCGGCTGCTGCTGGGCTCGCACTCGCCGTCGCTGCTGTCGGCCGCCGTCGCCCAGGACAACGTCTTCTTCACCTCGCACAGCGCCAACCAGAAGCTGCCGGCGCCTGGCGGGCCTATCGCGCCGCCGGGCGTGCTGCACATCGAACGCAAGCGGTTCCTGTGGGAAGACCGGCTCTACGAACGGGTGGCGCTGGTCAACTACAGCCGCGACGAGGTGATCATCCCGCTAACCATCGAGTTCGGCGCCGACTTCCGCGACATGTTCGAGGTCCGCGGCCTGCGGCGGGCGGCGCGCGGGCGGCTGGGGCCCGCCGAGCTTGACGGCCGGTCGGTGCGGTTCAGCTACCAGGGTCTGGACGGCGTCGAACGCGCCAGCGTCATCGCCTTTTCCGATCCGCCCGGGCGGCTCCGCGAGGGCCGCGCGGAATATATGTACCCCATCCGTCCGGAAGGCCGCCTCGAGCTCTACATGGAGATCGGGCTGCATGCCGCGGATCCGCCGACCCGCGAGCGGTTCCGCGCCGCGGCGGCGCGCGCGGAGCTCAACATGCGCCGCAGCCTGCGGCATGGCGCGCGGCTGAAAACCTCCGGGCGGCTGTTCAACGAGTGGCTGGCGAAGTCCCGCGCCGACCTGGCGCTTCTGACCACCCAGATGGAGACCGGACCCTATCCCTATGCCGGCATCCCCTGGTTCTCGACGGCCTTCGGCCGCGACGCGATCCTCACCGCCTGGCAGATTCTCTGGTTCGAGCCGTCGCTGGCCAAGGGCGTGCTGACCTATCTGGCGGCGCACCAGGCCGAAGAGATTTCCGCCTTCCGCGACTCCGCGCCCGGAAAGATCATGCACGAGACGCGCAAGGGCGAAATGGCCGCCTTGGGCGAAGTGCCGTTCGGCCGCTACTACGGCGGCGTCGACACCACCCCGCTCTACGTGGCCCTGGCCGGGGCCTATGCAGAACGTACGGGCGACCTGGCCCTGATCGACCATCTGTGGCCCACGCTGGAGCGTGCGGTGCAGTGGATGGAGCGGTTTGGCGACACCGATGGGGACGGCCTGATCGACTATGCCCGCGGCGCGGCGAGCGGCCTCGCCAACCAGGGCTGGAAGGACAGCCAGGATTCCATCTTCCACGCCGACGGACGCTTTCCGCACGGCCCGATCGCCCTGGTCGAGGTGCAGGGTTACGCGTTCGCCGCCTACCGCGCGATGGCCCGTTTCGCCAGGCTGCGGGAGGACCGTGCCGCCGCAGTCAAGTGGGCGGCGCGGGCGGAGGAGATCCGCGAGGCTGTCGAACAGCGCTTCTGGATGGCCGACAAGGGCTTCTACGCCATCGCCATCGACGGGTCGGGCGAAGCCTGCCGGGTGCGCGGCTCAAACCCCGGGCACCTGCTGTTCACCGGTCTGCCGGAGCCCGATCGGGCCATGCGAACCGCCCGCCAGCTGCTGTCCCCGGACTTCAGCTCGGGCTGGGGCGTGCGCACCCTGGCGCTCGGCGAAGCGCGGTTCAATCCAATGTCCTATCACAACGGCTCGGTGTGGCCGCACGATACGGCGATCTGCGCCATGGGCCTTTCCCGCTATGGCGAGCGCGACGGCGTCGTGCGCCTCACCTCGGCGCTGTTCGAAGCCGCGGCCCGCTTCGACATGCGCCTGCCGGAGCTGTTCTGCGGCTTCCCGCGCGCGGCCGGCGAGCCGCCGGTGGGCTATCCCGTGGCCTGCCTGCCGCAGGCGTGGGCGGCGGGGTCGGTGTTCATGATGCTGCAAGCCTGCCTGGGGCTGACGGTCGACGGCCTGGCCGGCGACGTGGCCATCGTGGACCCGCGCCTGCCGATCGGCCTCGACCAGCTTTCGATCGACGGCCTGCGGGTGGGCGCCGAGAAGCTCGACCTGCGGTTCGAAAGCCTCGGCGGCCGGGTGGCCGTGACCGCGAAGGGACGCCCGAAGACGCCCATCCGACTGTTCGGCGCGGATTAGGCGGACGGTCGACGAGGTCCGCCGAAGTTCCGGCCTCGTCTCAGTCCTCGACCGGGAGACCGGCCACCACCAGCGCCCCACCGCGGTAGCGCGGGTCGTCGGTGACCTCACGGATCGCGAAGTCCGGCGTGGGAAAGGCCGCCAAGGCCTCGGCGGTCTCGAACTCGCATTCAGCCAGGATCAGGCCTTCCAACGGACCTTCGAAGCGGTCAATGGACATCACCACGCCCGCGGGCCCTGCGAGCCGGTGGCGGATCTTCTTCAGCAGGCG